>NZ_JBIVJF010000002.1:0-420304 GCF_044750105.1 Kitasatospora sp. NPDC088861 | reverse complement strand
GGGGTTTTCTGGGGGGGGGGGGGGGGGGGGGGCCCCCGGGCCCCCCCCCCCCCGCCCTTCTGCCGGCAGTCCCGGAGGTTCCAGGCGCCGGTCAGTTCCAGGGGTTGGCCGCCTGGTCGTTGATGGCCGTCCAGAACCGCGTGTTGTTGGGGATGTTGCCGTAGGCCCAGAAGGTCCAGCCACCGGTCTGCGCCAGGTCGGACCCGAAGTGGCCGTCGTGGAACTCGGCCTCGCGCCAGCCGGCCCCGAAGGAGGCCTGGCAGAGGCTGTCCGCCGCGGCCCGGCTGTTGAGCCGGGCGCCCTTGACCGGCTGGCTGAGGGCGACGGTGCCCTGTGCCCAACCGTTGTAGAAGCCGATGCTGATCCCGGACGGGGCCGGGCTGCCGTCGACGTTGAGGCAGAGCACGGGCAGCGAGACCGACGGCGCGGTGTCGCCGTTGTAGGCGTTGCTCGGGCTGCCCCCGGGGCCGCCGACCTGGACAGTGCCCTCCGGGCCGTAGGCGACGACGGACCAGGTCATCCCCAGGTGGGTGCCCGGTCCGGTGGCGGCCTCGGCCGGGGCCGCGGACAGCGGGATCAGGGCGGCTGCGGCGACGGCGGTCGCGGTGGCGACGACCTTCTTCAGACGGTTCATCAACTGCTCCTGGTTCGAGGCGTCTCGTCAGGCGACCGGCTCGTTTCGGCCGGTGCACAGCAAAGGTCTCAACCGGACGCACACAACTGGCATGATCTGGTCATTGATCCATCACCGCCCGTGCCCATCCACGCGCAGCGACGGTCCGGCCCGGCCCGCGGATCCCAGGGAGGGACACTTGGAGTTCAGGATCCTCGGCTCGCTGGAGGTGTGGACCGGCGACGGGAGGCGCGTCCCCTCCGAAGGCTCCCGGCAGGAGCGACTGCTCGCCGCCCTGCTGCTCAACGCGGACATCTCCGTTCCCGTCGCCCGTCTGGTCGACGCCGTCTGGGACGAGCGGCCACCGGCCACCGCCACCCGCCAGGTCCGCAACCTCGCCGGGGTGTTGCGGCGCCGCTTCGCCGAAGCCGACCCGGACGCACCGCCGGTGCTGCTGACCGACGGCCGCGGCTACCGCATCACGCTCACCGGCCACCGCCTGGACGCCCGCGCCTTCACCGACCGACTCGCCCTCGCCCGCCGCGAGGCCGCCGCCGGACGATCCCCGGCGGCGGTCGACGGGCTCCGCGAAGCGCTCGCCCTGTGGCGCGGCCCCACACTGGACGGACTCGCCGTGGACGCGGACGCCCCGGGCGCGGTCGCGCTGGACGAACTGCGACTGACCGCCTGGGAGGAATGCCTCGATCTGGAGCTCGCCCTCGGCCGGCACCGCGCGGCCGTCCCCGAGCTGACCGCGCTGGTGGTCGACCACCCGCTCCGGGAACGCTTCACCGGACAGCTGATGCGCGCACTGCACGGTTCCGGGCGCGCGCCCGAGGGGCTCACCGCCTACCGCCGGTTCGCCGAGCGGCTGGCCGACGAACTCGGGCTCGACCCCGGGCCGGAGCTGCGGGCGCTGCACCTGGAACTACTGGCCACCGAACCGGTCCGCCCCGAGGCGGCGCCGACCGCAGCGGCCCCGGTGGCCACACCCCCCGTGGCCGCACCCCCCATGGCGGCACCCCCAGCGGCCGCACCCCCGGTGGAGGCGCCGCCGCCCGCCCAACTCCCGCCCGCACTTCCCACCTTCGTCGGACGCGGCACGGAGCTTCGCGTCCTGGACTCGCTGCTCACGACGCCCGCGACCGGTGCCACCGGCGCAGCCGTCCCCGTGTGCGCGCTCTCGGGCCCGGCCGGGGTCGGCAAGACCACCCTGGCCGTCGACTGGGCCCACCGCGCCCGGGACCGGTTCCCGGACGGCCAGCTCTACGCCGACCTGCACGGCTACTCCGTCGCCGCGCCCCTCGACCCGCACACCGTCCTCGCCCGCTTCCTGCGCGCCCTCGGCGTGCCCGGCGACCGGATCCCCGCAGCGCCGGACGAGGCGGCCGCGCTCTACCGCTCCCTGCTGGCCGACCGCCGACTGCTCGTGGTCCTCGACAACGCCCGCGACGCCGAACAGGTCCGCCCGCTGCTGCCGGGTGCCCCGGACTGCCGCACGGTGGTCACCAGCCGCACCCGACTCGACGGCCTGACCGCCCGCAACGGCGCCCGCCCCCTGGTGCTCGATGTCCTGCCCGCCCATCAGGCCCTCCGCCTCCTGGCCCGCATCGCCGGCGAGCACCGCACCCGCGCCGAGCCGCACGCCGCGGCCGAACTCACCGCCGCCTGCGGCCGACTGCCCCTCGCCCTGGCCATCACCGCGAGCCGCCTCGCCGCCTTCCCGGGCCGCAGCCTCGCCGACCACGCCGCCGAACTCCTCGACGCGGAACACCGGTTGAGCGCCCTACAGATCGACGGTGACGCCACCTCGGCGGTCCGCGCCGCCTTCGACCTCTCCTACCGCTCGCTCCCCGCCGAGGCCCGATCCCTGCTCCGGCTGCTCGCCCTGGCCCCGGCCGTCGGCGTCAGCTCCGGCGCGGCAGCCGCCCTGACCGACACCCCCACCGCCGCCGTCCGGCCCGTCCTCGACCACCTGGCCACCGCCCACCTGCTCACCCACGAGGACCGCCACCGCTACCGGCTCAACGACCTCCTGCGCCTCTACGCCGCCGAACGCTGCACCGCCGAGACCGGTACCGCCGAGCGCCGCGCCGCCCTGGAACGCCTCAGCTCCTGGTACCTCCACCACGCCGACTCCCCCACGCCGCCGCCCTCCCCTCCCGCCGCGGACCACCCGTGGAGCCGGGGCCACCACCTGATCGGCCTCCACCTCGACGAATGGGTCGAGGTGGACCGCCTGGCCGCCCTGGCCGCCTGCGCGGCGCAAGCGCCGGACGCCCCCTGATCCCGGCCCCGGCCTCCTGATCCCGGGCCCGGCCGCCGACCCCCGCGGTCCGTACAGCTACCGCACGAGCAGCGTCGCCTCGACGCCGGCCAGGACCGCCACCAGGCCCTGCTCGAAGCCCTGGTCGAAGTCCTGGAACATCACCCGGCCGGCTTCGGCGGCGAGCGGGTGGGCGGCCAGCCGCTCGGCCCGGGCGTCCAGGTCGTAGCCCTCCTCGCCGTCGAAGGGGTTGGGGCCCATGGCCTGCTCCTCGATGACGTAGCCGATCGTGTAGCTGTACGCCGTGTACCAGGCGCGGGCCGCCGCCTGCGGGGTGAAGCCCGCCCCCGTGAGCAGGAGCAGCCCGGCTTCGAGCCCCGCCGCGTACGAGGTGTCGGTGAACCGGGCTCCGCTGTAGACCCTGGCCCCGTCGCGGTAGCGGAGCAGTTCGGCCCGCAGCCCCCGCATCGTCGCCAGGTAGGCCTCCCGCCAGTCCGCCGCCGGGGGGATCCGGGACGGACCGGCGGCCGCGCGCCGCATCATCTCGGTCGCCATCTCGTCGAGCAGCGCCTGCTTGTCCTTGAAGTGCCAGTACAGCGCCGGTGCCTTGACCTCCAGCGCGGCGGCGATGGCGCGCAGGGTGAGGCCGTCCAGGCCCACCTCGTTCAGGAGTGTCAGTGCGGTGTCGACGACCGTCCGGCGGTCGAGCTTCGGGGTTCTCTGCGGCGTCACGGTTGACAGCTTAACGACGTTAAGTGCAGTCTTCCAGCAGCGACCACTTAACAACGTTAAGGAGATGCTCATGGCCACCCGCGCCACCGACCCGCACACCGACGTCCTGATCGTCGGAGCCGGACCGACCGGCCTCGCCCTCGCCGTCGACCTCGCCCGGCACGGCATCACCGCACTGCTCGTCGAACGCGAGAGCGGGCTCTTCCCCGGCTCCCGCGGCAAGGGCCTCCAGCCCCGCACCCTGGAGGTCCTGGACGACCTCGGGGTACTGGCCGACATCCGCGCCGCCTCCGGGCACTACCCGCCGAACCTGTTCTGGCGCGACGGCGAGCCGCAGGACGAACGCCGCATGTACGAACCGACCGAGCCCTCCGAGGCCGAGCCCCACACCGAGACGCTGATGCTGCCGCAGTGGCGGACCCAGCAGGTGCTGCACGACCGGCTGCGCGCCCTCGGCGGTTCGGTCGCCTTCGGACGCGAACTGGTGGGCCTGGCCCAGGACGCGGACGGCGTCACCGCCGAGTTCGCCACCGGCGCCCCGGTCCGGGCGCGGTACGCGGTCGCCGCCGACGGCGGACGGTCGGCGGTCCGCAGGCTGCTCGGCATCGGCATGACCGGGCAGGTCGTCGACCCGGACCCGATGCTGGTCGCGGACGTCCTGGTCACCGGCCTCGACCGCGACCACTGGCACGTCTTCCCGCCCAGCGACGGCGCCGCCGGGCGCGGACCGCTCGGCGGCCTGCTGGCCCTGTGCCCGCTGCCCGGCACGGACGAGTTCCAGCTCGTGGCGCAGTACCCGCAGGACACGACCGTCGACGCGTCCCTGGACGGCATCCGCGACGTGGTCGCCGCCCGCTCGCACCTGACCGCCGAACAGGTCACCGGAGTGCGCTGGGCCTCCGAGTTCCGGCCGCGGGCGGCCCTGGCGGACCGCTTCCGCGCGGGCCGGGTGTTCCTCGCGGGCGACGCGGCGCACGTACACTCCCCCGCCGGCGGGCAGGGCCTCAACACCAGCGTCCAGGACGCCTACAACCTGGGCTGGAAGCTGGCCGCCGTGCTCGGCGGCGCGGCCCCGGACGCCCTGCTCGACACCTACGAGGAGGAGCGCCGCCCCACTGCGGCAGCGATGCTGGACCTGTCGACCCGGGTCCACCACGGCGAGGCCCGCCGGGGCCGGGCGACCCAGCAACTCGGCCTCGGCTACCGGGAGTCGTCGCTGGCCGAGGAGACCCGCCCAGCCCTGCCGGAGGGCGCCCTGCGGGCCGGGGACCGCGCACCGGACGGGCGCCGGGGTGGCGTCCGGCTCTTCGACGCCTTCCGCGGACCGCACTGGACCCTGCTGGCGGTCGGGACCGAGTCCCCGCTCCCGCAGACCGCCTGCCCGGTGGTCCGCATCCCGGACTACGAGGCCTACGGCACCGGCGTGTTCCTCATCCGCCCCGACGGATACGTGGGCTGGGCCGGGGCCACGGCGGACGGCCTGACGACCTACGCCTCCCGGTACGGCGCCCTGCGCCGCTGACGCCCCGGCCCGCCCGGGCCCCGGCCAGGGCTCGGACGGCCACACCTTCCACCTCGGCGGCAACACCTACCCCGGCAGCGTTCCGGGCACTGTCGCCAGTCTGGAGATCATCAAGAACTGACGAGCCATCAAGTCCTAGACAGCTGAGATACCTTCGACGATCCGGCGGATCTCCCGCGCCAGGGCGTCGGGGTCGCTGGTCGGCACCATGTGGTCGGCGTCGGCCGCCAGTACGTGGCGGCCGACCTCGGCCCGGCCGACGCGGTGGGCGTGCGAGGCGTTCACGGCCTCCCGGACCTTCGGGCCCATGCCGGTCGAGGTCCGGGCGGCCGAGACCACCGTGAGCGGGATGCCGCCGAGGGCCGGCGGGTTCTCCTTCATGGCGGTCAAGTCCGCGACGACGGAGCCGAGTTCGGCACCCCTCGTGCGGATGGTGGAGACGGTGAAGCCCTCCTCGCGCATCTCGGCCGCGGCGTCCGCCGGCAGGGCGTCGAGCATCGGGCGGAAGGCCCGGGCCAGCAGGCCGGTGCGGGCCAGCAGCATGCTGACCGCCTGCCCGATCCGCTCCTGGCGGCGCACCGAGGGCGCGAACACCAGGTCGCAGGACTCGTCCGTCGGGTCGGCCAGCACCAGGCCCGCGATCCGCTCGGGGCGGGCCGCGGCGGCGATCCGGACGATCGGCCCGCCCCAGCTGTGCCCGACCAGGACGAACGGCCCGTGGCCGAGGCCGCCGAGGTGGTCGAGCAGGTCGTCGAGGTCCTCGGCGAGGCGGCGCAGCGGGCGCGGCGCCGGATCCGGCGCGCTGCGGCCGAGCCCGCTGCGGTCGTACGCCACCGTCGCCGCGACCCCGTCCAGCCTGAGCTGCACCGGCGCCCAGTACGAGCGGCTGGAGGCGAGCCCGCCCTCCAGCACGACCGTCGGCACGCCCTCGCCGCCGGGCCCCGGCCGCCGCATGTAGAACAGCTCCCGGCCGTCCCGTGTCCGCGCCCGCCCCGGCTCACCCTGACTGTGCATCCCCGGCACCGCCCTCACCCTCGACCGTCCATCAAGTTTGGTTAGCCTAACCTCACTTACCTGGTGATCGCGACCACCCGTGGCCGACCTGCGGGGCGGCGGGGTCGGCGGGGGCGGCGGGGGCGGCGGGGTCGGTCAGTACTCGGCCAGGTCGAAGACCGTGGCCGCGCGGAAGGCCTCGCCCAGCTCGGGGCCGGGCCGGTCGAAGCCCTCGACCCCCTCGGAGTCGGCCTCCGTGGTCTCGAACCGGCCCCTGGTGTGGTCGAGGATGGCCTGATTGGCCGCCACATGGCCGCGCAGCCGCTGCTCGTAGGCCTGGTAGGCGGCCTCGTGGTCGCCGTCGGCCGCGTGTAGTTCCCCGGCCAGCACATAGGCGGCGGTCAGGGCCACGCTGGTGCCCTGGCCGGTGGCCGGGGAGCAGCAGTACCCGGCGTCGCCGAGCAGGGCGACCCGGCCCTGCGACCAGCGGTCCATCCGGATCTGCGCGACCACGTCGTAGTGGAAGGCGTCCCCCTCCCCCAGGGACTTGAGGAACTGCGGCACCTCCCAGCGCATCCCGGCGCAGCGCTCGGCCACCAGCCGCCGCTGCTCCGCGAGGTCGCGCGGCAGCAGGTCCCCGACCGGCTCGTCGGACGTGAAGACGGCGAAGACGCGCAGCTCGCTGTTGTCCCGGACGGTCATCGCCATGCAGCCCCAGGCGGCCTGGCCGTTGGGCTGGTGGATGACCTCCCAGTGGTCGAGGCCGAGGTGGTTGGGGGCGCTCCAGCCGGCGATGTAGATGCTGGTCGGGTGCAGGTAGTCGGCCTCGGGGCCGAAGACCAGGCGGCGGGTGTTCGAGTGCAGGCCGTCGGCGCCCACGACAAGGTCGAAGGACTGCTCGTCGCCGCTGGTGAAGCGGACCTGGACGCCCTCCTCGTGCTGCACGAGGGTGTCGATCGACTCGCCGAACCGGTACCGGACGCCGGGCCGGGCCGCCCCCGCCAGCAGGGCGGCCAGTTCGTCGCGCAGGATCTCCACGTCCGGGCCGTCCACGGCGCCCCCGGTGGCCGTCCACTCGGTGGTGCGCTTGAGCTCGCGGCCGTCCGCGTCGACCAGGGACATGCCGCGCAGTCCGGTCCTGCGGGCCCGGACCTCCTCCAGGAGGCCCATCCGCTCGATGATCTCCAGCGCGTTGCCCCGCACGTCCACCGCCTGTCCGCCGCCCCGGAGTTCCGGGGCGCGCTCGACGACCGTGACGTGGAAGCCGTAGCGCTCCAGCCAGTAGGCGAGGGCGGTGCCGGCGATCCCCGCCCCGGAGATCAGGACCGAGGTCGTGCGCGAGTGGTGCGGTCGGGCGCTGTTCGACATGGTGCTCGACATAGTGGACCTCCCGTGAGTCGATGTCGTGCCGCCAGTCTCGCCACGGCGGCCGACAGGTCGCTCACAGGACGCTGACACGACCGACGAGCGACCGCCGGACCGCCGACAGGCCACCGACAGGCCACCGACAGGCCGTGGCACCGGCCGGGCCAGGGCGGCAGCCTGTGACCTGGGGTCACAGGATGACCGCCTGTCTGGCTGGCCGCGAGGGCCGTCCGCAGGATGGCCGCATCGGACTCCTGCCCTCCCGTCGCGGCCGCTCGCGCCTGCCGTCCGAAGGCCCGGCCGCTCCCTCGCACGACAAGGTGGTGATCGCTGTGAGCAGCATCTCCGACCCTCCCCGACCCGAACAGGCCGAGGACGTCCCGCCCCTGGCGCCGGCCCAGGCCTTCGAACGGTGGCGCTACGCGGGAGTGTTCCTCCTGCTGTTCCTGTTCGGCACGGAGACCTTCCTGGTGTCGCCGCTGCTGCCGACCATCGCGGACTCGGTGCACACCACCGAGGCGGCCGCCGCCTCCAGCGTCACCGCCTACGTGCTGGTGTACGCCGTCGCGGCGCCCTTCCTCGGGCTGCTGAGCGACCGGTTCGGCCGCCGCCGCACCCTGGTGGCGGGCACCGTGCTGTTCGTCGTGTCCAACGCGGCGGCCGCCCTCTCCACCGGGCTGACGCTGCTGGTCGTCTCCCGCGCGGTGGCCGGGCTGGCGGCGGCGGCGGCCGGGCCGGCGATCTGGGCGCACATCGCCGAGACCGCGCCGGAGGCGGTGCGCGGCCGGGCCCTCGGCCTGGGCATGGCGCTGTTCTCCTGCGGCCAGGTGATCGGCGTGCCGCTCGGCGGCTTCCTCGCCGGGCTGGCCGGCTGGCGGTCGGCGTTCTGGGCGCTGACCATCGGCACCGCGGCGGCCGTGCCGCTGCTGCTGAGCCAGGTCCAGCGCCGTTCGGCGCAGGCGGACGCGCCGCAGGTGGGGGCGGTCCGGGCGATCCTGGCGGGCTGGGCCGACCCGACGCTGCGCCGCGCCCTGCTGGTCAACACGGTGTTCAACACGGCCAACCTGGGCGCCTACACCTTCCTCGGCGCGGTGCTGGTGCAGCGCTTCGACCTGTCGGTGCAGGCCCTGGGCCTGGTGGGCGTGCTGGTCGGCGCGGGCAGCCTGGTCGGCTCGCTGCTGGGCGGCCGGCTCGGGGACCGGGCCAGGACCGCCGGGCGCTCCGACCTGCCGCTGCTGCCGCTGTGGGGCGTGCTGCTGGCGGCGGGCGTCGCGCTGGCGGCCAAGGGGCCCGGCCTGGTCCTCGCCCTGGCCGGCGTGGTGGTGTGGTTCCTGGCCTCCGGAGGCTTCGTGACGGACCAGCAGACGCTGGCCGGCACCATCGCCCCGGAGCTGCGGGCGACCTCCAGCGCGTGGCTGACCTCGACCATGTACGCGGGCACCGGCCTCGGCGCCTGGGCGATCGGCACGTTCGGCAACGTCGCGGACGGCACCCTGCTGATCGGCACCGGGCTCGCGCTGGTGGCCGCCCTGGGCGCGCTGGCGGTCAGCCTCGGCCTGCGCCGGTCCACCGCATCGGGCACCTGAGGCCCCGCCGGAACGGCCGGGCCGCCCCGGGGGACCGGCGACCGGCGGCTCAGCCGACCCGGCGCTCCCCCTCCACGCCGCCGACCGCGCGCAACGGATGATCGACCAGTTCGGTCATCCGCGCCCGGTCGGCGGCGCCGTGCGGGGTGAACAGCAGCACCGTCGCGGTCGGGTCGTCCACCGGGTGGAAGGACGACAGCGTCAGCCGGACCGGGCCGAGCCCGGCCGGCTCGACGGTGACGGTGCGGACGGTCAGCTCCGCCACCGAGTGGCAGCCCCACCAGTGCCGGAACTCGGGCGCGTCCTCGTCCAGGTGCCGGTAGACCTCGCCGGTGCGGGGGTCGGCCAGGGCGGGGCCGGCCTGCGCCCGGAACTGCTGGAAGACGTTCATCGCGAGCGGCTCCCAGTCGCGGAACACGGCCCGCACCCGGTGGTCGGCGGCCATCACCCACATCAGGTTGCGCCGGTCCGCGGGGACGAACTCGGGCGAGCCCCAGAGCGCGGCCCAGGCGGCGTTCCAGCCGAGCAGGTCGAAGTGCCGGTCGAGCAGGACGGCCGGGCTGGTGGGCCAGGAGTCCAGGACCGGCCGGATGGCCGCGGCGAGCCGGTCGGCGCCGTCCTCCGAGGCGGCGGCCGCCGTCGGCTCGTGGTAGCCGGCCAGGCGCATGGCGTGCCGCAGCCCGGCCGCGTCCAGCCGCAGCACCCGGGCGATCGCCTCCAGCACCTGCCGGGAGGCGGTGACCCGCCCCTGCTCGACCCAGGTGTACCAGGCCAGGCCGACGCCGGAGAGGGAGGCGACCTCCTCGCGGCGCAGACCGGGGGTGCGGCGCCGGGTGGTGGCGGTGAGGCCGACGTCGGAGGGCTTGAGGAGCTCACGATGGGCGCGCAGGAAGGCGCCGAGTTCCCTGCCTGCGGGGGGAGTTGACACGGTTGGCTCCTCGGCCCTGGTCGGTGCCGTCGAATGCGGGGGGTGTGGGCTGCCACCAGCGTAGACGCAGCCCGCCGCCCACCCCAGGGGTGAGCGGCGGGCTACACATGTTGTTAACGAGACGTCAGCTGCCACAGCCGGACGGGCATGTGGCTGACGTGGCCGCGCTCCTGCTGCCGGCGCCAGGCGCTCTCGCCGACCGCGCGGAAGAAGGCGGGCCGCTGCTGCGCCGGCACCGCACGGCTGTAGTAGTCGCCGAAGGTAGCGGCGTGGAAGTGCTCGTACTGGGCGGCGCCGTCGACGGTGACCACGGCGTCGCGCTCCAGGTGGCCGGCCACCGCGAGGTGCGGGCCCACCACCGCCGCGAGCTCGTCGACGGTCCTGGTCCGGGTCGCGATCGGCAGCACCCCGGCGCGCTCCAGGACGCCGGGCACCTCGTCGTACGAGGTGCCGAGGGCGACCAGGGCCTCGCGGACCAGCTCGTCCTCACCGCCGAGGCCGCGCTCGTCCCGGGCCGGGTGGTAGGTGGTGAGCAGGAAGCGACCGCCGGGGGCGAGGTGGGCGGCGGCCCAGGCGAAGATCCGTTCCTCGTCCGGGTACAGCCAGTGCAGCACCGAGGTCTGGGTGATCACGTCGGCCCGGAACGGCAGCGGCTCGGGCACGGTGAGATCGGCCCGGTGCAGGGCGACCCGCTCGCCGTAGGGCTGGAGCCGGGCGGCGGCCTCGGCGATGCGGTGCTCGGAGCGTTCCAGGCCGACGGCGCGCCGCAGGGAGGGGAAGCGCTCCAGGGCCTCCTGGAGCAGCTGGCCGATCCCGCTGCCGAGGTCGATCAGGGACTCGGGGGCTCCGGTGACCTGGTCGAGCACCCAGTCCCGGTCCTGGACCTGGCGCAGCCGGCTGGCGTCGGCGTACCCCGCGAGGGTACGGGCCTGGATCTCGACGGCGGACGTGCTCACGGCTGGTTCTCCTCCACGGTGGACGGCTGTTCGGTGGACGGCTGTTCGGTGGACGGCTGCTCGGTCGGCGGCTGTGCGGCGGACGGCTGTGCGGCGGCGGGCTGCTCCGCGACGCCCTGGTCGACCAGGTGCAGCAGCCGTTCGCGGGCGGCGCTCTGGTCGTAGCGCTTGAAGAGGTTGATCCGGTTGCGGGCCAGGTCGCCCCGGTGCACGTACTCGTAGAGGTCCTGGCGCTGGCCGAAGCCGTCGCCGGTCAGCTCCCAGGCGATCCGGAAGAGCCGGGCCTTGCGTTCGGCGTCGATGTCCCGGCCGCGCATGTAGCGGTCCAGGTGCGGGCGCAGCCGGGGGTTGGCGAGGTCCCCGGCGGTGGGCTGGATGAGCAGCCCGGAGGCGCCGATCCTGCGGACGATCTCGACCGCGCTGCCGGCCACCTCGGCCGACCAGACCCGGGAGGCCGCCGTGTCGCCGGGGGCGAACAGGCCGCCGTCGGTGAGGCCGCCGCGCGCCTCGGCGGCGTCGAGGAAGTACTCGGTCAGTTCGGCGTACCCGGCGAGGCGGCCCAGGTCCTCCTGGATGTTGCGGAAGCCGTCCACGCCGATCGACTCGGCGACCAGGGTGGCACTGGCCAGCAGGGTCCGCAGCCGCTCGCGGTAGCGGATGTGGCCGACGTAGGCGCTCCAGGCGTTGATCCGGCCGAGGCCGGTGCGCGCCAGGTTCGCGTCGCGCAGCAGGAAGACGCGGTCCCAGGGCACCAGGACGTCGTCGAAGAAGAGCATCGCGTCCTGCTCGTCGAACCGCGCGCCGAGCGGGTGGGCGTGCCCCCAGGAGGCGCTGCCGAGCGGTTCGCGGGCGAGGGTGATCAGGCCGGGGGTGTTGAGCGGCAGGGCGAACCAGGTCACGAACTGCTCGCCGCGGCCCTCGGTGAACGACGCCGAGAGGTAGACCAGCACCTCGTGGGCGATCGGGGCGAGCGTGGTGAGCTGCTTGGCGCCGCGCACCACGATGCCCCGGTCGTTCTCCTCCACGACGCGCAGGGCGAGGTCCGGGTCGTCCAGCGGGTTGGCGGAGCGGTCGATCTGCGGGTCGCCGAGGGCGTGCGAGAGGACCAGGTCGTTGCTCGCGCAGTACCGGTACCACGCCTCGGCGTTGGCGCCGAAGCGCGGATCGGCCCCGGCCAGCCGGTGCCGGAAGTCGTAGACGCCGACGGCGATCGAGGCCATGAAGGCGGGTGAGCGGCCCTGCTGCCCCAGTGCCTCGGCGTGCCACAGCTCGGCGCTGCGGCGCTGGAGCCGCAGGTCCTCCAGGGTGCGCGGGGGCTGGTAGGCGCGGGCGAGCCGCAGGCCGCTGTCCGGGTCCTCCCAGGTGAGCAGGTCGCGGTGGGCCGGGTCGTGCTGGAGGTCGATCAGGCGGGCCAGTTCGTCCACGGCCGGGCGGAACGCGGGGTGCTCGGCGGGGTTCGCGATGCGCTTGCCGTCGAGGTAGAGCTCGCGGCCGTCGTCCAGTTCGGCCCGGTACCGGTCGCCGGTCAGCAGGCCGCGGGCGGTGGCGGGTGCGCCGCGGCCGGTGATGGTGCCCAGCAGTGTCATGCGCCAACTCCGTTTGATGTCAAGGGTTCAAGGGTTTCGGGTCGATCACGCGGTACCGGCCGTCGTGGTAGAGCAGCGGGTCGCCGTCGCCGCGGTCCGCGGCGGCGACCCGGCCGACCAGGATGGTGTGGTCGCCGCCGGGCAGGGTGCCGTGCAGCCGGCAGTCGAACCAGGCCAGGGCGTCGTCGACGAGCGGGGCACCGGTGACCGCCGTCCGCATCGGCACCGCGGTGAAGCCGCCGAGCGCGCGCCCGGCCCCGGGTGTGGCGAAGCGCCGGGCCACCGCCGACTGGCCGTCCGTCAGGACCGAGAGGCCGAACCGTCCGGCGGCGCGGGCCGCGGCCACGAGCGGGCTGTGGCGGCTGACCGCGACGGTGACCAGCAGCGGGTCGAGGGAGAGGGTGCTGAAGGAGGAGACCGTCTTGGCGAAGACCTCCTCGTCCGCGCGGGTGGTGACCACCGCGACCCCGGTGGTCCAGCCGCGGGAGGCGGCCCGGAAGGCCTCCTCGGTGGCCTTCGCCGTGGTCACGGCCGCCGCGGGGCCGCTCATCGCAGCCCCACCCGGTAGGCGCGCAGCCACTCGTCGACCTGGACCAGGTGGTCGAGGCCGCCGACCGGGTTCGGCGCGGTGCGCGGGCTGGGCAGCGGGCGGCCCTCGGCGAGCAGCCGGCGGACCGGCTCGCGGTCCACCAGCTCGAAGACCGGCGCGTTCGGGTCGGCCAGCAGCTCGTGCGCCCGGGCGGTGAGCACCTCGGTGTAGTGGACGGCCGGGGTGGACGGGTAGCCGCTCTTGGGCCGGTCGGTGACCTGCGGCGGGAGGAGGTCCCGGACGGCGTCGCGGAACAGGCCCTTGGCCCGCCCGTCCGGCGCCTTGAGCGCCCACGGGACGTTCCAGAGGTACTCCACCAGGCGGTGGTCGCAGAACGGCACCCGCACCTCCAGGCCGACCGACATCGACACCCGGTCCACCCGGTCCAGCAGCGGGGGGAGCCAGCGGGTGAGCGCGAGGTGGAAGACCTCGCGGATCCGCGCGTCGGCGGCCGACTCGCCGGGCAGGCGCGACACCTCGCCGAGCGAGCGGTGGTAGGCGGCGGCGGTGTACTCCTCGGGTCGCACCTCGGCCCGGACGTCCGGGCGCAGCAGGTCCGCCGGCGTGGCCTTGCCGTGCAGCCACGGGAAGGTGGGCGCGGCGACGGCCTGCGCGTCGTGGAAGTACGGGTAGCCGCCGAAGATCTCGTCCGCGGCCTCGCCGGAGAGCGCGACCGTGGAGCGCCGCCGCACCTCGCGGAAGAGCAGGTGCAGCGAGGCGTCCATCTCGCCCCAGCCGGGCCGGTCCCGGGCGCGCAGGACGGCGTCGCGGGCGTCCAGCAGGTCGTCGTCGGGCACCAGGACGGTGGTGTGCAGGGTGCCGATGTGCTCGGCGGCGGCCTGCACGTACGGGGCGTCGAGGGTGGTCCGCCAGGCGTCCGGGGTGCGGTCGGTGCTGCCGGGGAAGTCCACCGAGAAGCTGGCGATCTTCCCGTGGCCGGCCCGTTCGCGGGCGGCCGCGGCCAGCGCGGTGACGGCGCTGGAGTCGACGCCGCCGGAGAGCAGGGTGCACAGCGGCACGTCGCTGATCAGCTGCCGTTCGACGGCGTCGGCGAGCAGGTCCCGGACGGTGCCGCGGGTGGTCGCGGCGTCGTCCCGGTGCTCGGCCGACTCCAGCCGCCAGTAGCGGAGTTCGCGGGTGGCGCCGCGGCCGACGACCACCAGGTGGCCGGGCCGGACTTCGTGCAGCCCGCGGAACAGCCCGTGGCCGGCGCTCGGCGCGGCGGGCAGCGCGAACAGCTCGGCGATGCCCTCGGCGTCCAGTTCGGCGCGGAACAGCGGGTTCGCGAGCACCGCCTTGGGCTCGGAGCCGAACAGCACCCCGGTGGCGTGGGCGTGCCAGTACAGCGGCTTGATGCCGAGGTGGTCGCGGACCAGCAGCAGTTCCTCGCGCGCGGCGTCCCACAGGGCGTAGGCGAAGATGCCGTTGAACCTGGTCGGCGCGTCCTTGCCCCACTGGAGGTGGGCCCGCAGGACCACCTCGGTGTCCGAGCGGGTCCGGAAGACGTGCCCGAAGGCCTCCAGTTGCGCGCGCAGCTCGCGGTGGTTGTAGAGCTCCCCGTTGTAGCAGAGCACGGCGCCGGCGTCGGGCCCCGGGCGGTCGGCGAGCGGCTGGACCCCGCCGTCCAGGTCGATCACGGACAGCCGGCGGTGGCCGAACGCGGCGTGCCGGGAGAGCCAGACGCCGTCCGCGTCCGGGCCGCGGCAGGCCAGGGTGGCGGTCATCTCCCGGACCGTCCGCGCCTGGTGGCGCAGGTCGGTGTCCCAGTCGATCCAGCCGGTGACACCGCACATCTCAGGACTCCCCCGGTTCGTCGTTGGCGGCGGGCCCGGCCGCGGCGCTCGACTCCCAGCGGCAGCCGTGGCCGGTCGGGCCGTTGGTCAGGCGGTGCGCGGGCCGGTAGCCCTTGGCGCGGATGTTGGCGGACAGTGCCTCGGTGCAGTAGGTGCAGGGCGAGGCGAGGGTCAGCTGGACGCCCGAGCGGCGGGCCTTCTCGCGGTAGTCCCAGATCGCGCAGTGTGTGATGGTGAGCGCCGCGTGCTCGGCGCCGGGCGGCTCCTCGTCGTCGAACTCGTACTCCGAGCCGTACAGTTCGGCCTGCCGGGCGATCCGGTGGATCGGGTCGGCGGCGCCCCGGCCGTGGTCGGGTTCGACCTCGCGGTGCACCTCGGCATTGGACCGGGCCCAGTCCCCCAGCCCCTCCTCGCCGTAGCGGCGCACGAGGAAACGTTCCATCAGCGCCTGGTCGCGGAAGAACACCCGCTGCCACTCCGGGGCCGGGGCGTCCGGCGCGGGGAGGTCGGCGAAGAGCTCGGACTGCAGCACGAACCAGTCGGTCAGGTGCAGCCCGTTCCCACGCGACACCAGGTACCGCGTCAGGCCCGCCTCGGCCTCGTGCAGCCGCTGGCGCCAGAGCGCGGACCGCTCGGCGTCCGACATCGCGCGGTACGGGGACCTCGGCTGCTCCGCGCCGGGGCTCCGGTGACTCGCGGCGGCCAGCACCGCCGTGCGCGGGCCGGCGTCGGCACCCGCCGCACCGGCGGAACCGGTCGGGCCCCCGGTCCTGTCGGACACACCCCCCATCGGGCCATCTCCCTTCGGCTGGACGATCCTTCGGACCGTCTCGTGTGGTGGTCGTTTCCCGCCACGCTACGGAGCCGCCCAGGCGCCCCGGTAGCCCCGAACGGCGCCGCTCAGGGCGCCGATCGTCGCCTCGCGCATGCTCCGAAGGTCACCTGCGGGAGGCGGCCGGAACACGACGGAGGGCGGGCCCCGCGTGCTGCGGGGCCCGCCCTCCGGAGGGTGGCGACGAAGATGTACTGAGACGAACTACCCGGCGAGGCCGTGCCGGTGGGCGTAGAGCGCGGCGCGCAGCCGGTCGGGCTGCCCGATCTTGCGCATGGCCTGGGTGAGGTGCTTCTTCACGGTGGCCTCGGCCAGGGCGAGTTCACGCCCGATCTCGGCGTTGCTCAGCCCTAGCCCGAGCTGGACCAGCACCTCGCGCTCACGCTCCGTCAGCCCGGCGTGCTGCGGCGGCAGTTCGCCGACGTGCTGCGGGGGCACCGCCGTGTGGGTCCGGGCCGGCGGCGGCGCGGGTAGGAACACCGACCCGCCCGCCGCGGCGAGTTGGACGGCGCTGATGATCCGGTCCTCGGCCAGGTCGAGCGGGAAGCAGCCGCTGGCCCCGGCCAGCAGCATCCGGCTCGCCTCCGCGGTCGACTCGGCCCGGCGCAGCAGCAGCACCCGGGCGTCGGGCGCCGCGTCCGGGCCGCGCAGCGCCACCACGACGGCGAGGTCGGCCTCCAGGCTCGCACCGCGGCCGAGCAGGATGACGTCGGGGGCGACCCGGCGCACGGCGGCCACCGCGCGCAGCGGGTCGCCGGTGGACCCGACCACGGCCAGTCCGGGCACGGTCGTCAGCACGCTGCGCAGCCCGGCGCTGGCCACCGAGTGCCGCTCGACCAGGAACACCCGGGCATCGGCCGTGCGGTCGCGGTCCTCCTCCACGCACATCGGATGGCCGCACCCACAACCGGTGGCGGTCGGCCCCGCCGGGGGTGGCGGCGTCACCGTCTCCGCCAGCAGTTGGTGACCGGCGATCAGGTCGAGCGGGTTGTCGATCTCGGCCTGCGCCGGTGGTGCGCCGTGCACCGGCGGCGCGCCCGCGGCGGGGGCGTCCACCAGGGTGGCGCCGCCGCAGGCGCCGCGTCGGGCGGGAAGCCGGCGGCCGCGCGGGCCGGCCGGAACGGCGAGCTTGCTCACTGCGGCCATCGCGCACCCCCGGGGGCGGAGGCAGGGCGTCTGAGGTACGGCATGGCGATACGGTCCCCTTGCTGGTGGCGGGCCGGCCCGGTGGGCACGGGTGCTGCGGCGAGGATCCGTCGAGGACGCGCACGGGCGTCGGCTGCGGAATCCGGGACTGGGGAGGGGCGCCGACCGCAGCGACTGGGAACGGGGCGGTCAGCGCGCAGCGCGCGGGCGACAGAGCTCGTCGAAACACCGTCGGTGCCACGAGCCGCCGATCCCGACCAGGGTGATGTCGGTCCGCCGAATAGCCATGCGGGGAACCCTAGGTCCGGTTCCTTGTGCAGGTCAAGGACGGAACCGGGGCTCAGCGCCCTGGGCAGTGGCGGTCCTGACACTCCGGATGCTGTGACCAGGAGTAACAGCATCAAGTGCTGACTGGCTGTCCGGGCCACCGGTCCGCAACGCTCCTTCAAGCGGCCGCAGCGGCCGGAGCGGCACCGACGTCCCACGTCCCACGGACCGCCCGACCCGTGCTCCGGCACCCGATCCCGCCCGGACGCGGCATCCGCCCCCGGCGAACGGCCCGTCCCACGGCCCCGGTCCGGCGCTCCAGCCCCCCGGACGCCGCCGGTGACTGCCGGTTACCGCTGGTGACCGTCCCGACCCGCTCCCGACCCGCCCCTCCCGGAAGGACCACCAGCCCCATGCCCGCCCCGCCCAACCGGCCCGCCGCCGGCCAGTCCGGCGCCACGCCACGGAGGGCCGGGTGACCCGCTTCCTGCTGCGCCGCCTCCTGCTGGCCGTACCGACCCTGCTCGGCGTCACCGCCGTCGTCTTCGCGACCGTCACGCTCGTCCCCGGCGATCCGGTGGCCCTCTTCCTCGGGCCGGGCGCACCACCCGAGGCCCGCCGCGAGCTCTCCGAACGGCTCGGCCTGGACCAGCCGTTGCCCGTCCGCTACGCCTCCTGGCTCTGGCACGCGCTGACCGGCGACCTCGGCACCTCCGTCTCCGGTCAGCGCCCGGTCGCCGACCTGCTGCTCCCGGCGCTCGGCCAGACGCTGACCCTGACCGCGGCCGCCTTCCTGCTGGTGCTGGTCGGCGGGGTGGCGCTCGGCGCCGTCGGCGCGCTGCGCCCGCGCGGCCCCGGCGGGCGGATCTCCGGCGCGCTGTCCGCCCTCGCGGTCTCCGCCCCGCAGTACTCGGTGGCCCTGCTGCTGATCGCCGTCTTCGCCGTGGGCCTGCGCTGGCTGCCGGCCGGGGGCACGCACGACGTGTTCGGCTCCGGCGGCCTGCCCGACCTGGCCCGCCACCTGGTCCTGCCGGCCGTGGCCGCCGCGCTCGTCCCGCTCGGGCTCACCGCCCGGGTGTTCCGGGCCGCGCTGGGGGGCGTGCTGGCCGGCGAGCTGGCCGACTCGCTGCGCGCCCGCGGCCTGCGCCCGGCCACCGTGCTGCGGCACTGCGTGCACAACGCCTCGCCGGCACTGCTGACCATCGGCGGCCTGCAACTCGCCTACCTCCTGGAAGGGGTGATCTTCGTGGAGACCCTGTTCGCCTGGCCCGGCGTCGGCCGGCTGCTGTACGACGCGCTCACCTCCCGCGACCTGCCCCTCGTGCAGGGCGGGGTGCTGGTGGTGGCGGTCGCGTTCGTCGGCGTCAACATCCTCGTGGACGCGGCGCACGCGGCGATCGACCCGCGAGTAAGGAACTGATGTGACGTCACGTGTCCTCGCCCGAGCGAACCTCGGCCTGACCGTCCCCGCGGCCCTGGCCGCGCTGCTGGTCCTGCTCGCGCTCGCCGCGCCGCTGGTCGCCCCGTACGACCCGGCCGCCGGGCGGCTGGCGGACCGGCTGCTCGACCCGGGCAGCCCCGGCCACCCGCTCGGCACCGACGGCCAGGGCCGCGACCTGCTCAGCCGGCTGATCTGGGCCGGGCGCGCCTCGCTCACCGGCGGGCTCGTCCCCGTCGCGGTGGCCGCCGTCGTCGGCACCCTGCTCGGCGTCGTGGCCGGGCTCGGCGGCCGGATCACCGAACAGGCCCTGCTGCGCCTGCTGGACGTGCTCTACGCCTTCCCCGGGGTGCTGCTGGCGATCGCCATCGCCTCGCTGCTCACACCCGGCCTGGGCGCGACCGTGCTCGCGCTGTCGGTGGTGCTCACCCCCGCGGTGGCGCGGGTCGCGTTCACCGAGACCCGGCGCGTCCGGGCCGCCGAGTACCTGGTGGCCGCCCGGGTCAGCGGCGCCGGCTGGGGGTCGCTGGTCCTGCGCCAGGTCGCCCCGGTGGTGGCGCCGGTGGTCCTGGTGTACGCGTCCTCGCTGGTCGGGCTGGCCATCATGTACGCCGCCGGGCTGTCCTTCCTCGGGCTCGGGGTCGCCCCGCCCACCGCCGAGTGGGGCGCGATGCTGGAGGAGCTGCGGCCCTCGCTGCTCACCCACCCCTGGGTGGCGGTCCTGCCGGCCCTGGTCATCCTCGCCGTCTCGGTCGTCTTCAACACCCTCGGCGAGACGCTGCGCACCCGCGTCGGCGACACCGCCGCCCTGCTGGCGCACGCCGCCCCCGCCGCCGCGAGCCGGTCCGCCGACCGCTCGGCCGACCGCTCGGCCCGGCCGCGAGCCGCGAAGCGGGTGGGCGCATGAGCGCGCTGCTGGAGATCGACGGCCTGACCGTCGAGTACCCCGGCGGGGTCCGGGCCGTCGACGACGTCTCCCTCGCCCTGCCCGCCGGCCGCTCCCTGGTGCTGCTCGGCGAATCCGGCAGCGGCAAGACCACCGTCGCCCGCACCGTACTCGGGCTGCCGGGGCACGGCGCCGCCGTCACCGGAGGCGTCCGGCTCGCCGGGACCGACCTGCGGGCGCTCGGCGACCGCGAACTGGCCGACGTCCGCGGCCGGCGCATCGGCTACGTGCCGCAGGACCCGACCGCCTCGCTCGACCCGCTGCGCCGGATCGGCCCGCAGCTCGCCGAGGTGCTGCGGCGGCACGGGATCGCCGCCGACCGCCGGGCCGCCCGCGCGGCCGTCCCGAAGCTGCTCGCCACCGCCGGCATCCCGGACCCGGAACGCGTCGCCCTGGCCTACCCGCACGAACTCTCCGGCGGCCTGCGCCAGCGCGCCGCCATCGCCGTCGCGATCTGCTGCGGCCCGGAACTGCTGATCGCCGACGAGCCGACCACCGCGCTCGACGCGCTGATCCGCGGGCGGATCCTCGACCTGTTCACCACCCTGCGCGCCGACTGCGGCATCGCCCTGCTGCTGGTCACCCACGACCTCGCGGCGGCCCGCCGGATCGGCGGCACCGTGGCGGTCATGCGGGCCGGCCGGATCGTCGAGCTCGGGCCCGCCGAACGGGTGCTGGGCGACCCGGAACACGCCTTCACCGCCGCCCTGGTGGCCGCCGAACCGGGAGCCCGCCGATGAACACCGTCGACCACACCCCGCACGACGGGCCCCCGGCCCTGCTCGTCGTCGACGCCGTCACCAAGCGCTACGGCGACCGGACCGCCCTGGACGGCGTCAGCCTCACCGTCGCGCCGGGCGAGACCGTCGGACTGGTCGGCGAGTCCGGCTCGGGGAAGTCCACCCTGGCCCGGCTCGCCCTCGGGGTGCTGGCCCCTGACGCCGGCAGCGTCCGGTTCGCCGGCCGCGATCCGTACCGGCTGCGCGGCCGCGCCGACCGGGCGCTGCGGGGCCGGCTCCAGTTCGTCCCGCAGGACCCGCGCGGATCGCTCAACCCCAGCCTGCGCGCCGGGGAGGCGGTCGCCTTCGCGCTGCGCCTGCACGGCACGCCGCGCGCCGAACGCGCCGCCGCCGTCGCCCGGCTCTTCACCCAGGTCGGCCTGGAGCCCGCGCTCGCCGACCGCTACCCCCGGGAGCTGTCCGGCGGGCAGCTCCAACGGGTGGCCGTCGCCCGGGCCCTGGCCACCGGGCCGGACCTGGTCGTCTGCGACGAACCGACCTCCGCCCTCGACCGCAGCGTGCAGGCCCGCCTGCTCGACCTGCTGACCGACCTCCAGGAACGCACCGGCCTGGCCTACCTGTTCATCTCCCACGACCTCGCCGTCGTCCGGCACCTCGCCCACCGGGTGCTGGTGCTGCGGCACGGCCGGGTGGTCGAGGAGGGCCCCGCCGGCCTGCTCTGGGACTCCCCCGCGCACCCGTACACCCGGGCGCTGCTGGAGGCCGCCACCGGCGTCGCGTGACCCGCCGCCGAAGCTCCGTACCGACACGCCGACACACCCCCGCACCACCGAACCTCCGCACCACCGAACCGACGAGGACTCACCATGACGCGCACCAGCCGTATCCGCTCCAGAGCCGTCGCCCTGCCGGCCGCCGCCGTTCTGCTCGCGGCGGCGGCCGGCTGCGCCGGCTCCGACGGCGGCGGCTCCGCGGGGGCGGGCGGCGGTGACGGCCGCGGCGGCACCCTGGTCATCGGCGCCACCGGCAGACTCCCCAACCCCGACACCGTGATCGGCGGCGCCGGCTTCGAGGGCAAGCGGCTGGTCTCCTTCCAGCTCTACGAGGGCCTCACCCGGTACGAACTGCTCAAGGACACCGACAAGCCGCCGGCCGTCACCGGCGCCCTGGCCACCGACTGGCAGGTCGCCGCCGACGCCAGGACGTGGACCTTCACCCTCCGCAAGGGCGTCACCTTCCAGGACGGCACCCCGTTCGACGCCGACGCCGTGCTCTTCAACCTGGCCCGCTACCTCGACAAGAAGAGCCCCGAGTACACCGACGCCCTCGGCGCCGCCGCCGCCGAGTACGCGGGCGACATCGTCTCGTACCGCAAGACCGACGCCGACCACGTCGAGCTGGTCACCAAGGACCCCAACGGCCACTTCCCCGAGGACCTCGCGCACGTCCTGATCGCGAGCCCCACCGCCGTCCGCAAGTCCGGCTCGGCCGACTTCGCCCAGCACCCGGTCGGCACCGGCCCCTTCTCGTTCGTCTCGCAGACCGAGGGCCAGCAGATCGAGCTGGCCGCCAACAAGAGCTACTGGCGCGGCGCCCCCAAGCTCGACCGGCTCGTGATCAAGGCGCTGCCGGACGCCGCGGCCCGCACCGCCGCCCTGCGCTCCGGCGGCGTGAACTGGATCGAGTACCCGAACCCGGACGACATCGACAGCCTCAAGGCCGACGGCGTCCAGATCGCCACGAACAGCTACGACCACCTCTGGTACTGGATCCTGGACACCTCGAAGGCACCCTGGGACAACCCGCTGGTCCGCAGGGCCGCCAACTTCGCGATCGACCGCAAGGCCATCGCCGAGAAGCTGCTGCACGGCACCGCCGACCCCGCCTACCAGACCGCACCGCGCGCCACCGCCGCCTACGACCCCGCCGGCGACGTCTACTCCTACGACCCCGCCAAGGCCCGGCAGTTGCTCGCCGAGGCCGGCGTCCCGAACGGCTTCAGCACCTCCGTCACCGTGCCCACCGGCGGCAGCGGCAACCTGCTGCCGGTGCCGATCGCCGAGGCCCTCCAGCGGGATCTCGCCGCCGTCGGCATCAAGGTCGAGCTGCGCACCACCGACTGGACCACGCTGATCGGCGCCGAGGCCAAGGGCCAGGTGGCGCTCGGCTCGGACGCCGTCGCCCAGTCCACCACGCTGTTCCAGTCCGAGGCGCTGCTCCCGCTGTTCATCGGCTCCAAGAGCCCGTTCTGGACCGGCCACTACACCAACCCGCAGGTCGACGAGCTGCTCGCCTCCTCGGCCGCCAATGCCGACCAGACCGCCCGGCAGGCCGGGTACCGCAAGGCGCTCGCCCTGGTCACCCAGGACGCGCCCTGGCTGTTCGTGGTCAACGACCGCAATCCGCGGGCCCTTTCGCCGAAGGTCCAGGGGCTCGTGCAGCCGCAGTCCTGGTTCCTCGACCTGACCACCGTATGGGTCCGCTGACCCGCGGACACCGCCTCTCCCCCGGCTCCGAAGAGCACCGCGCACCACAGGAAGGACGGCCATCCCGATGACCGACCCGCACCGACCGCACCACCACAGCGGGACCGTCCCGCCCGGCTCCGCGCACGGCCCCGTGCCCGCCGCACCGCCCAAGTGGGGCATCACCCTCCCGCTGCCCGGCCTGACCATCGACCGGCACCGGTTCCTGGTCGAGCGGCTGCCCGACCTCGGCTACACCGACGTGTGGAGCGCCGAGGGCGGCGGCACCGACGCCTTCACCCCGCTGGCCGCCACGGCGGCCTGGTCCCCCTCGCTGCGGATCGGCACCGGCATCGTCCCGGTGCACACCCGCGGCCCGGCCGTGCTCGCCCAGACCGCCGCGACGCTCGCCCAACTCGCGCCGGGCCGACTGCTGCTGGGCATCGGCGCCTCGGTGCCCGCCCACGTCACCGACATCAACGGCATCCCGTTCGACGAGCCGTTCAAGCGGACCAGGGACGTCCTGCGCTTCGTCACCCGGGCGCTGCGCGGCGAGTACGTCACCGGCGGGTTCGACACCTTCGACATCACCGGCTACCGGCTGCCGCACCCGCCGACCGAGCCGGTCAAGGTCATCCTGGGCGCGCTGCGGCCCAACATGCTCCGGCTCGGCTTCAACGAGGGCGACGGCGCCATCACCAACCTGCTGTTCCCGCACGACGTGCCGAAGATCCTGGACGCCGTCGGCCCGCAGCCGCCCGGGAAGGAACTGGTCGTCAAGGTCTTCGTCTGCCCCACCGAGGACACCGACTACGCCCACCGCGCCAGCCGGCCGTTCCTCGCCTGGATCCTCAACCGCGAGCCGTACCGCAAGTTCCACGAGTGGCTGGGCCACGGCGAACTCCTCGCCGAGACCCACCGCCTCTGGGCGGCCGGCGACCCGGAGGGCGCCCAGAAGGCGCTGCCCGACGAGGTCGTCGACGGGCTGTTCATCAGCGGCTCGCCGGAGGAGTGCCGGGAGCGCATCCTCGCCTACCACCGCCCCGGCGTCACCACCATCCAGCTGTACGTGTCGCTGCCGCCCGAGGTGTTCGTCAGCCGCGCCAAGCTGCTCGACACCCTGGCCCGGCTCGGGCCGGCCGCCCTCTGACCGTCGCGCCCCACCCGTCCCCATCCCCTGCCACCCTCACGACGCTCACGACCGGAGGAGAGCCGTGCCACTCGAAATCCGCGGCGGGGTCCGCGCCGCACCCGTTCCCGGCCACACCGCGCAGGAACGCCAGGCCCTGCGCTGGGCCCCCGACGGCCGCGACCGCACCGCCGACCCCGCGTACGTCGCCCGCACCGCGCGGGAGAACGAGGAGGACGGGCTGGACAGCGCCCTGGTGGTGCAGTCCAGTTCGTGGCCCGACCCGTGGCTGGTGGCCTCCTGGGCCCTGGCCGCCACCACACGGCTCCGCATCGCGGTCGCCCACCGGGTCGGCACCACCGCGCCGACCGTCGCCGCCCGCTCCCTCGCGACCCTGGACCGCCTCTCCGGCGGGCGGGCGGCGGCCCACGTCATCATCGGCTCCAGCGACCACGACACGGCCCGCGACGGCGACCTCCTGGACAAGCAGGAGCGCTACCGCAGGGCCGACGAGTACCTCGACCTGTTCACCCGCTACCTCGCCGCCGACCAGGACATCGACCACAAGGGCGAGTTCTACACCGTGTCCGCCGCCCGGCCCGGCCTGCACCCCAGACCCGGCGGCGAGCTGCTCTCCTTCGGCGGCTCGTCACCGCAGGGCCTCGACCTGGCGGCCCGCTACGCGGAGGTCTACGCCGTCAGCCCGCTGCCGCTGCCGGACACCCGTCGGCGGATAGCCCAGGTCCGCACCGCCGCCGCCGCGCACGGCCGGACCCTGCGGATCTGGCGGCACGTCACCGTCGTCCTCGCCGACACCGACGAGGCGGCCCGCGACCGCGTCCGCCGGCTGCGCCGCGACGCCCTCCGCCTCACCTCCGGCGGCGGCGGACCCTGGACGGAAGCCGTCCAGCTCGACCGCGACCGCGAGCGCGGCCGCTCCGACCCCTCCCGGGGCGACGAGCAGGTCGCCGCCTACATCCGCCGCTCGCTCACCGCCGCCTACGCCGGCTCCCCCGCCACCGTCGCCGCCCGCATCGGCCTGCTCCGCTCGGCCGGCGTGGACATCGTCCAGCTCGACCTCCCCGTCGAGACCGACCAGGACCGCGAGCTGCGGCGCAGCCTCGTCCGCCACCTCCGCACCGGCCTGGGCACCCCCGCCGACCGCCGCGTCTGGTGACCGGCGCCCCCCGTTCGGCCGGGGCCGAGGCGATCACCGCCTCGACCCCGGCCACGCCGGTCCCCGGACAGGGCCCAGATGTCTAGATGTTGGGGTTGATCGGACGGTCGCTGTCGGAGTGGTGCCAGTCGAACTCCTGGGTCTGCCCCATGCTCGCGTTCCGCCCCAGCGTCCAGAGTCCGTAGGAGTTCCGCGGGCCCTGGTTGCCGACGTAGGTCAGGCAGGCACCGACGGCGTTGCACACGCCGCGGTCGGTGCCGAACGTCCAACGCTGCTTCGGGTCGCCCCCGTTGCACCCCACCGCCGTGGCGCCCGGGCTGTCGGACGGGCCGCTCGGGACGTGGCCCGACAGACAGCGGCCGTCGTTGGTGCTGTGGATGAGGCCGTCCTCCGAGACGAACCAGAACTGGTTCCAGGAGCCGTCGCACGGGCGCAGGACGACCGGCCGGCCGTCGCCGTTGGTCTGCCGGTACTCGTCCATGCAGTAGTAGGTGCCGTTGGGGCCGCCGCTGGCCGGGCGGGCGAGCGCGGCGAGGTAACCGTAGGCGTAGGGCTGCGGATTGGCGGGGTCGGCCTGCGCGGCGGCGACGGGCAACGAGACGCTCAGGCCGATCGCGAGTGCCAGGGCTGAGACGATCTTTCGGGCGGACTTCATGAGGTCCGACACCTCCCTCTCTGACGTCGTGTCACTGCGGAATGCGGCCATCCTGGCAGCGGAGTTGAGGGCCTGGGCAGCTTTCCGAACGATCCCGAACAAACGGGAGTGTATGGATTTCGCCATTTGATTCACCTCAGTTGACAGGAACCCCCGGCGCGAAGAGGCTGTTCACGCAGGCCCGGCGGGGGGAGGACAGAGCGTTGACCTGGTCACCTATGCGCACCACGGCGGCCCCGTGCTCCTGCCGGGCCGCCGAGGTCAACTCCGCTGCGACGCTAGCCCGTTCGCACTCCTTGGACGCGCTCGCCGAGTCCCTCACCCTGCTCAGGCAGGAGGCCGGCAGCCCCTCCTACTCGACCATCGTCCGGCGGATCAGCTCCGTCCGGGCAGCCCGCGGCGTCCCGGCCGGGGAACGCACACCCGGGCGGATCACCGTCTACGACTGCTTCCGCAGCGGACGCCAACGCCTGGACGTCGAACTGCTCTCCGACATCGTCCAGGCCCTCGGCGCGGACCCGGACCCCTGGCGCCGCGCCTACCGCGCCGCCTCCCGGTGACCGCCGGCTATCCGCGGTCCGGACGCGGAGCGGCCGGTCCCGACGGGGTCGCCTCGGGCTTCGCGTGGAGGATCTCGCGGGCCTGCTCCGCCGCGCGGACGATGCTCTCGGAGACGAAGTCGACGAAACGAGCGATGTTCTCCAGGCGGGTGGCGGCCGGGGTCTGCGGGCCGAGGACGCCGACGCCCTGCCGCGCGACCTCGACGAGGTGGGCGGTGGCGCGGGCACTGGCCATCATCGACTGGTACCAGACGTCGTCGTCGACGACGTAGCGCTCGCGGCGGCGCTCGTCGCGCTCCCGGCGGACGAGGCCCTGACCGTCGAGGAACGCGATCGCCTTGGAGATCGACGGCGGGCTGACCTGGAGGTGCCGGGCGAGTTCGGACGCGGTGAGGCTGCCGCTGTCGGTGAGGGTGAGGCAGGCCAGCACCCGGGCCGTCATCTTGGGCATGCCGGAGGCCATCAGGACGGTGGTGTACGTCTCCTGGTACTCGCGCACGGCCTCGGCATCGCGCCCGTGGGCCTGCGGGGGCGCCTCCGGCCCCCGGGGCGCGGCCGGCCTGCGCCGCTGGGCGCGGCGGCGTTCGGTCGCCCGGTGGGCCAGGTCGGCACGGTAGGCAGTGGGGCCGCCGTTGCGCATCACCTCGCGCGTGACCGTCGAGGTGGGGCGGTCGAGACGCCTGGCGATCTCCGCGTAGGCGAGGCCGTCGGCCATCCCCAGCGCGATCTGCTGGCGTTCCTGCTGAGTGAGCCTGCCTCCCGGCACCGCGATTCTCCCTTCACGCTTCCCCGAATGCCCTCACCATAGCGTTCACTCCCATTCCAGTGCAACGAACACGGTGGCTGACGTTGCGTTAAATTCAAGGCCACTGCAACGATAATCGCGTCTTCACCTGCACCAATGCTGATTACGAGCAACGAACTGGTTGCCGCCATCCGTGAAGGCAACGTAGCGTTTCCATCATCAGAAACAACGAACCGCAGCAGAGCGGCCCTCGGCAACCCGCCACCCCCGCATCCGCACCCGGAAGAAGGCACACCATGACCATCGAGCAGCCCGCCTGGACCGGCATGGTCTCCGTCGACGACACCGCCCTGGCCGTGACCGACACCGGCGGGCCCGGCCGTCCCGTGGTCTACCTCAACGGCTCCTACGCCGACCAGTCGCACTGGCGGCGCGTCATCGCCGACCTCGGCGACGACTACCGGCACATCACCTTCGACGAGCGCGCCCGTGGCAAGTCGAAGCGCTCGGCGGACTACTCGTTCGAAGCGTGCCTGCGCGACGTCGACGCCGTCCTCGCCGCGAGGGGCGTGGACCGGCCGATCCTGGTGGGCTGGTCCTACGGCGCGATGCTCGCGGTGCACTGGGCCGCCCGGCACCCGGACCGCGTCCTCGGGGCGGTGTCCGTGGACGGCGCGTTCCCGCACGAGTGGCTCGACGACGCCACCCGGGAGCAGGTCCGCAAGCTGTTCCGCCGGCTGAGCCCGCTGTTCCCGATCGCCCGCCGACTCGGCATGGCCGCGCGGATGAGCGCCGAGCAGCACGCCGAGATCAACCTCGAAATCAACGAGCTCTGCGCGCCCGCCGCCCTCGACCCGGTCTTCGACCGGGTGACCGCACCGGTCCGGTACGTGGTCGCCTCGGGCGGCAACCTGGGCGGCGAGGCGAAGCTGATGGAACAGATCCGCACCAACCTCGACCCGGTGCTCGCCCGCAACCCGAACATCCGGGTCAGCACGAAGGTCGCG
This sequence comes from Kitasatospora sp. NPDC088861, assembly GCF_044750105.1. Lineage (NCBI taxonomy): Bacteria > Bacillati > Actinomycetota > Actinomycetes > Kitasatosporales > Streptomycetaceae > Kitasatospora > Kitasatospora sp. NPDC088861. Next base: position 392,268 of record NZ_JBIVJF010000002.1, on the reverse strand, counting down.
AGCAACCACTCCAAGATCCTGCGCAAGGACTTCCACGCCATCGCCGACACGGTCCGCGACCTCGCCGCCACCCCCGCGAGCGTGACCGGCTGAGCCTCGCACCGACCCTGCGGGGTCACCGCCCCTGCGGGGTCACCGCGACGCGCTCGCACGGCGGGGCGGCCGTTCGGGCGAACTTCCCTCGGAATTACCGCATTCGGGTGACTCGCGGCCGGCCTCGCCCGCCGGGGTCGTTAGCGTGACTGACCGTCATCGGCCGTCCGGTCGGGCGGAGCTGCGCGCAGCTCGGGGGTTCAGGGAAAGCCGGGGGCGCAGGCCTTCGCGGATTCCCTATGCGCCTCCACGCGCCGCTCGCCGTCCGGGGCCGATCCCGACACCGTGCTCCACCAGCTGGGAGGTTCTCCGCCATGCCCGTGTCGAGTCGGTACCTGAACGCCTGGGAGGGCTTCTGGCGCGACGCACCGGCGGAGGCCGGCGCGGTGATCTGGGACGCGGAGCCGGCGCTCACCGCGAGCGTGCACCTCGCGCTGTTCGACCCCTACCTCGCCGACCCGGCGCTGCCCGTCGTCGACGTCGGCTGCGGCAACGGCACCCAGACCCGCTTCCTCGCCGAGCGCTTCGGCCGCGTCCTCGGGGTCGACCTGTCCACCGCCGCCGTGGAGCTCGCCCGCACCCAGCATCCGGACGGGCGGGCCGAGTTCACCCAGCTCGATGCCACCGACGGGCCGGGCGTCCGGGAGCTGCACGCCCGGCTCGGCGATGCCAACGTGTATGTGCGCGGCCTGATCCACCAGTCCGAACCGGCCGACCGCCAGCCGGTCGCCGACGCCATCGCCACCCTGGTCGGGGATCGCGGCCGGGCGTTCGTCGTCGAGCTGTCCGCGTCGGCGAAGGCCGTCCTGGCCGGCCTCGCCCAGAGCCCGCAGGGCCCTCCCCCGAAGCTGCGCCCCGTCTTCGAGCACGGCCTCGCCCCCGCCGAGGTCGTCGACTCGGATTTCGGCGAGCTGTTCCGCACCGCCGGGCTCACCGTCCTCGCCTCCGGCGAACTGCCCTTGTTCCTCACCGAGTTCGCGCCCGACGGCAGCCGGATCGACCTTCCGTCCCACTGGCTGGTGGTGGGCGCGGACGGCGCCGCACCCCAAAGGTGACCTGGTGGGGGCGGTCGGTGGAGTTCCACCGACCGCCCCCACCAGGCGGTGTCAGCCGGCGATCCGGGCGCTTTCGGCCGCCTTGTACAGCGGCTTCGTGATCGCGGAGGTGAACTGCGGGCCGACCAGGTGCCGGGTGCAGGAGGTGTCGCCGAAGTCGCAGACCCGGCCCGAGGAGTCGAAGGACGGGCCCTGGGTGTTGTCGCCCACCACGGTGCCGATCCCCGAGGACGGGTCGAAGTCGGCGATCCGGGGGCCGCCGCTGGAACCGCCGCCCATCACGCAGGGGGCGCCCCACTCACCCGGGGGCACCGGGTGGCCAGGGAAGCCGGGGTGCTCGCGGGTCTGCCCCGCGCAGTAGGCGAGCCGGGCCCCGGTGTATTCGGGCAGGCCCTGGCGCGCCGGATCGCCCGACGCCGCACGCGGGTAGCCGAACTCGTGGACCTTCGCGCTGCCCGGCCGGTCGAAGCCGATGCGCTGCGCGGCGCCGACGGCGTCCTGGACCCGCTTGCCCTCGGCGTTGCCGTTCAGGACCAGGAACGCCTGGTCGTAGGCGGAGTACTTGCCGTCCTGCTGGTCGTTGAGGAGCCAGGTGGCGTGGACGACCCCGGTGCGGGCGACGAACGTGCCGTACGGGGCGGTGCCGTCGTGGTAGCCGGGGACGAACATCGAGTTCGTCAGCCACTCGTTGTTCTCACCGAGCAGGTCGGTGTTGTTGACGCAGTGCGCCGCCGTGACGACGGTGCTGCGGTTGGCGCTGCCGACGACGGTCGCGGTGCAGCTCCCGTCCTCGCCGTGGTCGGTGAAGAAGAGCCGGCCCACCGTCTTGCTCAGGGTGGCGGAGCCGGTCCACGGAGCCCCATCGGGGCCGCTCTTGGGTGGGTTGCCGGAGGACGGCTGGGTCAGGGCGGCCATCCGCTCCGGGGTCCAGTAGTCCAGGACGGCCTGCTGCTGCGCGGGCGTGACCGCCTCCGGGTGGACGGCCACCTGGCTGGTGGCGGCCCCGTCCTGCGGCGCGGCCCCTGCGGGCGCCGCCAGCGCGAGGCCGGCGGCCACCACGAGGGCGGTCAGGAGGACTCGGCCGCGCGCTCGGCCGCGGGCCCGGTCGTGGTTCCGGTTGTGCTGACTGCTGGTCTGGCCATAGGTAGGTGGCATGCGTCGCACGGTAGGAGCGGGATGTCAGGTTCCTGTCGAGGAGGCGTTTCATCCGTCCATCGGTCACGTCAGGTTCCCGTGTGGAGCGCGTCTCATCCGTGTATCGGCCATGAGGATCTCAGGCCCCGTCACCGCTGGGCGGGGTGGAATCATCGCTGGGCCCGGCGGAAGTCGCCCGGGGTGCGGCCGGTCTCGCGGGCGAAGAACTTGCCGAAGTTGGTGGCCTCGGTGAAACCGAGCGCGCGACCGATCGCGGCCACGGGCAGGTCGGTGTGGGCGAGCAGCCGCTGTGCCTGTAGGGCGACGCGGGCGTCGGCGAGTTGCTTGGCGCTGCGGCCGGTGGCGGCCAGGCAGGCGCGGGTCAGGGTGCGCGGGGAGTAGCCGAGCCGCGCGGCGTAGTCCTCGACGGAGCGGGTGGCGGCGAAGGAGCGTTCCAGTTCGCGGCGGAAGGCGGGGTAGACCCCGGCACCGGGTGGGGAGAGGGCGGGGCGTCCGGCCGGGTCCGGGAGGCGCACCATGCGGATGAGCAGCGCGCCGAGGAGCTGGCGCAGCAGCACTCCGGTCAGCTCGGCATCGACATCAGCATCGGCATCGGCATCGGCATCGGCATCGGCATCGACGGGCGCTGTCGGGCCGGGGGCCTGCCCGTCCCGCAGCCTCCGGTACTCCGTGTCCAGTTCCGTCACGGCGCGGTCGAAGGCGTCGAGCTCGGCCGGCGGCAGGAGCCGTGCGACGGGGCCGAACCCGTCGAGCATCTGCTGCGTCGCGGGCAGCGGCGGCGGGAAGTCGGCGGTGAACAGCAGCAGGACGGCGTCAAGGTCCGCGGGGCGGCCGTTCGCGTCCGAGGGCAGGCGCTGCACCTGGCCGGGCCGCAGGTGCAGCAGTGTGCCGCGGGTGCACGGGTAGGTGACGAAATCGACCATGGCGGTGCCCTCGCCTCCGCGCACCAGGATGAGCTGGTGGAAGTCCAGGCGGCTCGGCCGGCGGGCGACCGCGCTCTTCAGGCGCGGTTTCAGCGCGTCGAAGGTCAGCACCTCGATGCCGGTCCGCAAGCGGTCGGGGTTGTCGTAGGCGATGTCGACGACGTCGCGCTGTCCACTTTCGACCATGTCGAGTCCCGACTCTACCTCGCCCGAGGGGTGGCTGCGGCGGCATCGTGGAGTCACGGCCGAACGGCGGGCACCGCAGCGAACACCGCAGCGGGCGCCGCACCGGGCGCACGCCCGGCAGCACAGCGAGCACCACACCGGGCGCCGCGCCGAAGGGCCGTCACCACCACCCGTTCCCGACCTGAGGACCCCTCACCATGCTCCCTGTCATCACCGACCCCACGCAGCTGCCGACCGTGTTCCAGGACGCGCTGAACGCCGGCGACGTCGACCACGTGCTGGCCCTGTTCGCCGAAGGTGCCGCCATGCGCACGGTGGCCGGCGAGCTCCTCACCGGCGTCGAGGCACTGCGTGCGGAGATCGGCGGAACCGTCGCCGCCCGCGGCAGGCTGACGAACGTCCCGCGGCACAAGGTCATCGGCGCGGACACGGCCCTCCTGGTCACCGACTGGACCCTGGAGATCGACGGCCCCGACGGCGATCGGATCGCCCCCACCGGCACCACCGCCAACATCGCCCGCCGCGACGCCGACGGCGGCTGGCGCTTCACCGTCCTCAACCCGCGCGGCATCGCCTGAGCCGTGCCGCCCCGCAACCTGGCGGCCCCCGGCGCCGGGTGAGCGCTTCGGGGGGCGGCAGGCCCGCCGCCCCCCGACCTGTGGGTGCGTCAGTTCCGTGGTGGGGCGGTCTGCCAGACTCCGGGAATGAGACATCAGCGAATCCTGGACCAGTTCGCGGCTCGGGGGCCCGTCCGAGGGCAGGCGGGATGACCGGCGCCGGACCGGACCTGCCCGCGGGTGCGCGCCGGGTCCCCTACCGCGATCCCGGGGTGCCGGACCACCGGAGTCCGCTGCGCTTCCTCTGGTGGCTGGTGCGCAGGCAGCGCGGCCGCGTACTGCTCGGCGCGACCTGGGGCAGCCTGTGGATGTGCGCCCTGATGCTGCCGCCCTACCTGATGTCCAGGACGATCGACGAGGGCCTCCGGGCCCGCGACAGCGGCGCGCTGGTCTTCTGGGTGTCGGCCGTCCTCGCGGTCGGCGCGCTCATCGCCGTCCTCGGGATCCTGCGGCACCGCACCATGACCTTCATCCGGGTGGACGCCGCGTACCGCACCGTCCAGGTCATCGCCCGGCACGTCAACCGGCTGGGGACGACGCTGCCGCGCCAGGTGTCGGCCGGCGAGCTGACCCACCTCCAGGCCGGCGACATCGGCCGGATCGCGCAGACACTGACCATCACCGGGCCCGGCGTCGGCGCGGTCATCGCCTACCTCGCCACCGCCGTCCTGCTGGTCCGGATCTCCGTCCTGCTCGCGGCGGTGATCCTCCTCGGGGTGCCGCTGCTGGCCCTCACCGTCGGCCCGCTGCTGGGGAAGCTGCACGGCGCCGAGGGAAGCTACCGCGAGCAGCAGGGGGAGCTGACGGCCCTGGCCGGCGACCTGGTCGCCGGGCTGGGCGTGCTGAACGGCATCGGCGGCAAGCCGATGTTCGCCCGGCGCTACCGGGAGCGCTCGCAGGCCCTCGTGCCGCTCGGCTACCGGGTGGCCTCGTTCACCAGTTGGGTGCAGGCGCTCGGCGCCTGCCTGCCGGTGGTCTTCCTGGCCGTGGTGACCTGGCTCAGCGCCCGGATGGCGGCCGCCGGTTCGATCACGGTCGGTGAACTCGTCTCCGTCTACGGCTACGTGGCGGCCCTGCTGGTGCCCGTCTCCGCCTTCATCGAGGGCGCGGACGACCTGCCGCGCGGGCTGGTCTCCGCCCGCCGGGTCACCGACATCCTGGCGCTGCGGCCGGATTCGACGCGCAGCCGGACACTGACGGACCCGCCGGAAGCGCCGGCGGTGCTGAGCGACCCCGACTCCGGCCTGCTGCTGCGGCCCGGGCGGCTCACCGCGCTGGCCGCCGCCCGGCCCGAGGAGGCCCGGGCCGTCGTCGAACGGCTGGCCGGCTACACCGACTCGGACGCCACCTGGGGCGACACCAGGCTGTCCGACTGGGTGCCCGCCGAGCTGCGGCGCCACGTCCTGGTGTCGGACGACGACGCGTACCTGTTCGGCGGCACGCTCCGTTCCGCGGTGTCGATCCGCGGCGACCGCATCGAGGAGGAACTGCGGCGCGCCCTGCACGCCGCCGCGGCCGAGGACATCGTCGACGCCCTGCCGGGCGGCCTGGACGCGCCGCTCGACGACCGCGCCGGCAACGTCTCGGGCGGGCAGCGCCAACGGCTGCGGCTGGCCCGCGCGCTGCTGGCCGATCCCGAGATACTGCTGCTGGTCGAGCCCACCTCGGCGCTGGACGCGCTCACCGAGGCGGCTGTGGCGGCCCGGATCGGCGCCGTACGCGGCGGCCGGACCACCCTGGTCGTCAGCACCTCCCCCCTGGTACTCGGCCGCGCCGACGAGGTGGTCCACCTGGTGGACGGCAAGGTCCGGGCCACCGGCACCCACGGCGAGCTGCTGGCCCGCGACCCCGGCTACGCGGCGCTGGTGTTCCGCGGCAGCACCGGCGCCCGCCCGGCGGGCGCCGCGACCGACGACCGCCCGCGGACCATCCCGGCAGGCGCCGACCGCCCCGCGAGCGTCACGACCGACGACCACCCGCGGAGCGTCGCCGCGGGCACCGAGGAAGGACTGGCCCGATGAGCGACCCCGACGGCCCCGACGGCCCCGACGACCGCCACGCCCCCCACCGCCTCCCGGTCGCCGACACCGCGACGGTGCGCCGGGCCAGTTGGCGCCTGCTGGCGGACGACGGCCGGGCGATGGGCGCGATCGTCGCCCTCACCTGCCTCGCCGCCCTCGCGGGCGTCGCCGGGCCGTGGCTGCTGGGCCGCATCGTCACCCGGGTCGAGAACGGCGAGCTGACGGTCGGCCAGGTGGACGGCTTCGCCGCGGCGGTCCTGGGGTTCGCCCTCGCCCAGCTGGTGCTCACCCGCTACGCCCGCCGCCTCTCCCACCGGTTCGGCGAACGCGCCCTGGCCCGGCTCCGCGAGGAGGTCGTCGAGCGGACGCTCGCGCTGCCCGGGCGGTACGCGGAACGGGTCGGCGCCGGTGACCTGGTGACCCGCTCCTCGCTGGACGTGGGCACCGTGGCCGCCACCCTGCGCAACGCGGCCCCGGACGTCTTCATCGCCGTCGTCCAGGTGCTGGTCATCCTCACCGCGACGTTCCTGCTCGACCCGCTGATCGGGCTCTGCGCCCTGGTGGGCCTGCCGATCGTCTGGGCGGTGAGCCGCTGGTACCTGTCCCGGGCCCGGGAGGCCTACCTCGCCGAGGGGGCCGCGGCGGGCGGGGTCACCGAGGTCCTCAACTCCACCGCCCACGGCGCCCGGACCATCGAGGCGTACGGGGTCGGGGCGCGCCAGGACGGCGTGGTCGACCGGGCCGTCGACACCGCCTACCGGGCCCGGGTGCGCACCCTGTTCCTGCGGACCGTGCTGTTCCCGGTCACCGAGTTCGCGCACGCGCTGCCGACGGCCCTCATCCTGCTGGTGGGCGGCCTCGGCTACCTCCACGGCTCGGTGACGCTGGGCGCGGTGGTGGCGGGCGGCCTCTACATGTGGCAGCTCGTCGACCCGCTGGACCGGGCGCTCAACTGGGTCGAGCAACTGCAGAGCAGCGGTGCGTCGTTCGCCCGCATCAAGGGCGTCGGCCTGGTGTCGCAGGAGCCGCCGGCCACCGGCCCGCGCCCCGCCGACGACCGGATCGAGGCCGTCGGCGTGCGGTACTCCTACACCGGCTCGCACGACGTGCTGACGGACGTCGACCTGGTGGTCCGGCCGGGCGAGCGGCTGGCCGTGGTCGGCCCGTCCGGCGCCGGCAAGTCGACCCTCGGCAAGCTGCTCGCCGGCGTCGACGCCCCGGACGCGGGGCGGATCCTGGTCGGCGGCGTGCCGGTCGCGGACCTCGCCGCGGCGGGCGAGCTGGGCAACCGCGTCGTCCTCATCACCCAGCAGCACCACGTCTTCATGGGAACGCTCCGGGAGAACATGACGCTGGCCGCCCCGGACGCCGAGGACGCGGCGGTCCTGGCCGCGCTCGCCCTGGTGGAGGCGGACTGGGTGCGCGACCTCCCGGACGGGCTGGACTCGCTCCTGGGCACCGGCGGGACCGAACTCGGCGCCGCGCAGGCCCAGCAGCTCACCCTGGCCCGGGTCCAGCTGGCCGATCCGCACACCCTGATCCTGGACGAGGCGACCTCCCTGCTCGACCCGACCACGGCCCGGCAGGCGGAGCGGGCGATGGCGGCCGTGCGCTCCGACCGCACGGTCATCTCCATCGCCCACCGGCTCCAGACCGCGCACGACGCGGACCGGGTCGCCGTCATGGAGGCGGGCCGCATCGTCGAGCTGGGCACCCACGACGAGCTGGTCGCCGCCGGCGGGCGGTACGCGGCGCTCTGGCGGTCGTGGAGCGGGGAGTCCTGACCGGCCCGGCGGCGGTGCCACCGGGCCGCGCCCGCGGTCAGGGGGTATCGGTGCGCTTTTCGAGCCGGGTGCCGTGGCGCAGGGTGAGCGACATCAGGTCGCTGGGGCCGTCGAGTTCGAGGCGGTGCCAGCGGCCCCGGGGGACGACCACGGCGCTGCCGGCGGGCAGCGGCACCATCTCGTCGGCACCTCCCCCCGCGCCGCGCCCGTCCCCGTCCGCGGGGCGGAGGTGGAGCTGCGCGCCGCCGGTGAGGCAGCACACCGCCTCGTCGGCCTCCGGGTGCATCTCCCAGTGGTCGGCGTGGACGTCGGCGTCGGTCTCCACGTGGAAGGCGCCGAGGTGCCAGATGCCCGGCGCGCCGCCGGCCATCTGCCGCCCGGCGGCTCGGACTTCGCCGTCGGGGTGGAAGTGCAGGGCCGAGGCGAACAGGTCGACGACGGTGGGCGTCATGGTGGCGTTCCTTCCGGTCAGCAATTTCTATACGCGTAAGAAAACTAACCCCGCACGACCGCCGCTGTCGACCCCTGGGGAATGATGGACCCATGCCGACCGCACCGCGCAGGACCTCGGGCCGACCGCCCCGCATCTCCCGTGAGCAGGTCGTCGAGGCGGCCCGCCGGATCGTGGCCGAGGAGGGCGTGGACCGGCTGACCATGCGCCGCCTCGCCTCCGAGGTCGGCAGTACGCCGATGGCGCTCTACCACCACGTGCGCGACAAGGAGGAACTGCTCGTCCTGCTGCTGGACGACTACGCGGCGCGGACACTGCGCCGGCCCGAGCTGCCCACCGACCCGCGCGACCGCGTCGTCGGGTCAGCCGCCGCGATCCACGAGGCGCTGGCCGGCTGCCCCTGGATCGTCGAGGTGCTGACCGCCGACGACCTGATGTCCGCGTCCGCGCTGTGGTTCGTCGAGCAGATCGTCGACGGCCTCACCGCGTGCGGCCTCACACCGGAACGCGCCGTCCAGGGGTACCGCACGATCTGGTACTACACCGCCGGCGAGCTGGTGGTCCGGGCGGCGGCGGCCCGGCGGCGCGCGGACGACGAGCGCGCCACCTACCGGGAGCAGGTTTTCGGCGGCCTCGACCCGGACGAACTCCCCCGCCTCGCACAGGTCGCGGACCGCTGGGCCCCGCTGACCACCGACGACACCTACCTGGACGGCCTGCGGGCCCTGGTGGACGGCCTCGTCGCCGCCCGTTGACGCCCCGGCCCGCAGGCCCCGGCGCGCCTCAGGTCCGTTCCGGGAAGCGGGGCTTGGACTTGCCGTCGCCGAACGGGCCGGTCGAGTGCTGGAGCGAGTGCAGGATGGCGAGGCCCTGGCTGACGATGCCCGCCGCCATCTGGTTGACCCCGTCGCTGCCGTTGAGGACGGTGAGCTCCGCTCCCGACATGCCACGGGCCGCCGCGTCGGCGAGGGCCGGCAGGTTCTCCACGATCCGGTTGGCCGCGATGAGCTCCTGGTTGCCGCCGCGCAGGGAGTCGGCCCGGGCGGTGTTGGCGTCCGCCTGCGCCTGGGCGAGCGCCCGCTCGCTGTAGGCGCTGCCGTCCGCCTCGAACTTCACCCGGTCACGGGCGGCCTCGGCCAGCGTCCGCTGCCGGTAGGCCTCGGCGTCCGCCGGGCGCCGCACCTCGGCCTCCAGTTGCTGGGCGGCCAGCGCGGCCCGGCGCTGGGCGAGCGAGGTCTGCTCCTCGATGACGTCCTGGGAGGCCCGGGCCTCGGCGAGCGGCCCGGCCTGGGCGGCCCGGGCCCTGGACTGCTCGGTCTCGGCGAGGAACCCGGCCCGTTTGATCGCGGTGTTCCGCTCGTACTCGGCCTTCAGCGCGGCCGCCTGCTGCTCCCGCTCGGTGGCCTCCTGGTCCGCCTTGGCCTGGGCGATCCGGGCCTGGCTGGCGACCGCCGCCGCGTGCGGCGCGGCCAGGTTGTCGATGTACCCGGTCGAGTCCTCGATCTCCTGGATCTGCAGCGCGTCGACCACGATGCCGAGCTTCTCCATCTCGCCGTGGCTGCCCGCCATCACCTCCTGGGCGACCCGGCTGCGCTCCCGGATGATCTGCTCGACGGTCAGCCCGCCGATGATCGAGCGCAGGTGGCCGGCGAAGATCCGGCCGACGAGCTCCTCCATCTGGTCCTGTTCCGAGAGGAAGCGGCGGGCCGCGTTGGCGATCGACACGGCGTCGTCCCCGACCTTGAACACGCAGACCGCGCGCACGGTGAGCCGGATCCCCTGCTGGGTCACGCAGTCCTCGGCGATCTCCGCCTCCCGCAGGGCCAGGGAGAGCATGCGGACCTTCTGCTTGACCGGCAGGACGAGGCTGCCGTGCCCGGTGACGATGCGGAACTGGGTGTCCTGCGCCTGGTGCTTGGACCCGGAGATGAGCATCGCCTCGTTGGGTGCGGGAACGTGCCAGAAGAACATGACCGACCACCTGACCAGCTGGGATCCGAAACCGCGGTTAGGGCGGCAGCAGCTCGACGATCACCGAGCGGGCCGAGATCGCGTCCACCACGACCACCCGGACGTCCCGGCCGACCGGCTCCGAGCACCAAGCCGCGAACACCTCCGAACCACCCCGGAGGGCGACCAGGACCTCGCCCGGGCCGCCCGCCGGAATGGGCACCGTCACCTTGCCGACGGCTCCGACCGGGCTCTGCCGGGAGTCGTCGACCGCGGGCATGCTCTCTCGCGCCACCGGCGCCTCCGGTCCCCGCGTCGCACCACGTCGCACCACGTCCGCCGCACCTGCACCGTGGACGGTCACCGGCCACCACCGCCTCCGAAAGGCCCGGGCCGCCGGGCTCGCCACGGGTCGAGGACACCTGCGGCAACCGCCGGCGGCGGCGGTGCCTCGACCCCTCCCACGGTACTCCGGCAACCGGTCCGCCACCGGCCGACGCCGGAGCGGGCCGGACCGCCGCCGAAGCGGGCCGGACCGCCGGACCGGCGCCGGTCAGGGCACGGCCAGGGCGACCGCGAAGCCGTGGTCCGGAATGTCGAGGAAGCGCCGGTTGAACCGGACGAAGGGCTCGATGAGCAGGTCCACGAAGACCAGGAAGGCCACCGTGCCGATGCCCACCGGGCCTCCCAGCAGCCAGCCGCAGAGCAGCAGCACCCCTTCGATCAGCCCCTTCGCGCACCAGAACGGCCAGGTCCAGCGGTGCCGGATGGTGATCGCCAGCAAGTCGATGGCCCGGATGCCGAAGCCGCTCATGATGATCAGCGCCGAGGCGTAGGCGCACAGCAGCGCGCCGAGCAGCATCAGCGGGTAGCTGCTCAGCCCCAACCAGGCGGCAGGCCGCAGCCATTGGAAGAGGTCGATCAGGCTGCCGCACAGGAAGAAGGTCACGAAGGGCGAGACCACCGGGCGCTTGCGGTTCCACGCCGCCCACGCGCCGATGCACACCACCGCGACGGCCGCCTGGCACAGGCCGATGGTGAGCGGCAGGTGCTTGAGCACGCCCAGCGAGAAGACGTCGAGCGGGTCGGTGCCCAGATCGGACTGGATGAAGAAGTGGGCGCCCGTCGAGAAGACCACGCAGCCGGCCAGGTACACCAGCGCCCTGGGCAGTAACTCCCCCAGCCGCCAAGGCTTTCCGTTCGGATCGACGCCAGGGGGACGGTGGGACGCCATCGGTTCCTCCAGGGGGACGGGCGTCCGGCCCGCTGCCGTCCCCGAGGTGCGGAGGCAGGCGGCGGCGCGGACACCGGGCTGTTCGGAAGCCGGGGCACGCCACCGAACTCCCGTCACACAGCTGGGAGTTCGGCGAAGGACCTCGGTCAGCCGCCGCCCGACGCCGTCACCGCGGCCGGTTCAGGCGAGCGACTGGTAGGCCAGGAAGCCGCCGAAGAGGATGACCCCGATCCCGGCGACCAGGTCGACGCCCTTCAGCAGCCGGGCGCTGAAGCGCCGGCGGAACACCACCACGCCCGTGCTCAGCAGGGTGAACCACAGGAGCGTGCCGCAGCCGACGCCGACCAGCATGGACACCGAGGCGGGCAGCGTCCCGGTGACGTTCGCCGCCGTGGCCGCGGCGAAGGCGGCGGCCCAGTAGCCGATCGTCGCCGGGTTGGAGGCGGTGGCCGCCAGCGCCGTGCGGAACGCCGCCAGCGGGCGGACCACTTCGGGGTTCCGCTCGTCCTCGGTGGCCGCCCGGACCCGGAAGGCGGAGCGCAGCGAGCGCGCGCCGATGTACACCAGCACGGCGGCCCCGGCCAGCCCCAGGGCCGTGCGCAGCGCGGGGACGTCCAGCAGCCTGCCGACCCCGGCGAGGCCCAGGCCGGCGTAGGCGATGTCCACCAGGGCCGCGCCCAGGCCGATCGCCCAGCCGGTCGGGAAGCCGTCGCGCAGGACGCTGCGCACGCACAGCAGGCCGATGGGGCCGAGGGGCAGGGCGACCAGGAAGCCGAGGCTGAGCCCGGCGAACCACGCGGGGAGGATGTTCACCGCGGTCCCCCGCAGGTCACCGCGATCATTCCGGTCCGGTGGAAGTCCGGGCGGAAGTCCCCACGAAAGCCCCGGTGGAAGTCCCGGCTCAAGGCCCGGCGGAAGGCCTGGTGCGAGCACGTGCGCGACAATTCGCTCTGCCCCTCGTCACAACACCCGCCGATCAGGTCACTCGACGAGCTCCGATATGCCGAACCGTACCTCATCCCCTTCGGCGGGACTGAGATCTTCCGGCGCGTAGAACAGCTCGTACACATTGGTCGACAACAACTGACCGAGCCTGGTCAGCGCATACACGTCCGTGCCCCGTTCCTCCAGCCATCCCTTGTCGACGAGCTGCTCGATCTCCGCCCCGAAGACGGCCTCCATGGTGACGCCGAACCGGTCGTGGAAGTCCGGCCGGTTGACCTCGCACATCTTGAGGCCGCGGATCATGACGCGGCGCATTTCCTGTTCCTTGGTGAGGTACGTGGCGAAATCCAGCGGGATTTGACCACTTCCAACCATCTCGTAGTACTTCTTGAGCGGCTTGACGTTGACGAACAGCCGGTCGTGGATCACGCTCTTCGACGAGACGCCGAATCCGATCATCGGCCAGGTCCGCCAGTAGTACTCCAGGAAGCGCGAGTAGTCGGCGCAGCGGTCGGGGTGGTAGTACCCGGTCGAGCTGCGTCGGGCGAAGCCCGCCGCCTCCAGCGCGTCGATGGCGTACTCGTACATCCGGCGCTCGTCCTGCGCCGAGGGGAGCGCCATCTTCCCGGACGTGATGAGCGAGTGGAACGCCGTCTTGGGCCAGATCTCCAGGCCGTAGGCCGTGATGCAGGCCGGTTCGAGTTCGATGGCCCGGTCGACGCTGCGCTTCCAGTCGTCCACGGACTGGCCGGGCAGCGGGAAGATCAGGTCGATGTTGGTGTGCGTGAAACCGCCGTCGACGACGGTGCGGAAGGCGCGTTCGGCAGTGGCGAGGTCGTGCGAGCGGTTGCAGATCTCCAGCAGCCGGTCGTCGAAGGCCTGGACCCCGACGCTGAGCCGGGTGAATCCGGCCTCCCGCATGCGCGCGATCTTGGCCTCGTCGACCGTCGAGGGGTCGAATTCCAGGCCGATCTCCGCGCCCTCGTTGAATTCGAACGATTCCCGGCAGGCGTCCAGCAGCCGGGCCGTCTGGTCGCCGGTGAGGATGCCCGGCGTACCGCCGCCGAAATACACCGCGTCGACCCGGAACGCGGGGAAGGCCCGATTGGCGGCGAAGGCGCGGATCTCGCGTTCGAGCACGTCGACGTACTGGGCGAAGTGCTGCTCGTTCCGGTTGATGTAGACGGTGTAGTCGCAGAATCCGCACTTGGTGATGCAGAACGGGACGTGCAGGTAGAGCACCGCGTTCTCGGGGCGGAAGTACTCGTCGTACTCGTGGTGCCGGTATTTGAACGGGTACGTGTGGATGTTCCGTCGGATGATCTTCTCGGCCATCTGCTGTCGCTCCTTCGTCGGGGCCGGCCTGGCGTGGTGGTGGACGGGTCCGGGGGCGGAGGCCGTCAGCAGAGGACCTGGAACGGACGGACGTCGGCGGACGCGTCGAGGTCCGGCCGGTCGTTGGGGACCACCGGGCGCCCGCACGAGACGAAGAGGTCGTCGTAGCGCGCCCGCGACCGCTCGCGGTAGTCGGCGGCGGAGCGGGCCAGCATCTTGACGACCTCCTCCGCGAGCATCAACTGGTACTGGCAGGACTCGGTGTTGAGGACGTTCACGTCGCCCGAGGCCACGTGGTTCTCCTGCCGGCAGCCCCCGCCGCACAGGTAGCGGGCCCAGCAGGACCCGCACACCCGGTGCTCGTCGACGGTGCGCCGCCACTCGGGGTGGTCCCGGGTGAGGCCCTCGGCCCCGGTGCCCACGTCGAAGCCCTGGTCGCCGACCAGGCGGTGGCAGGGGCTGACGCTGCCGTCCGGGGAGTGCGTGTAGTACGTCCGGCCGCCCGAGCAGAACGCCAGCGCCGCCGCGCCCTCGGTGACCATCTGCACGGCCCGCTCGTACTCCAGCACGCCCTTGAACCGGTTGTCGGGGGCGAACAGCCGCGGGTAGTGGACCAGGAAGTCCTTGAACTGCTCCACGATGCCGGGCTGGAGGAAGTGGTTGATGTACTGGATGCCCTTCGGTTCGGACAGCTTCCGGTCCCCCAGCGTGAGGGCGATCGGCACCGTCGTGCCCTGCTCCACCGGGTAGACGCCCGGATAGATCTGGAAGTAGTCGAAGAGGTCGAGCCCCCACAGGTCGAGCACGCTCTCGGTGAGGCTGGGCTGCGCCGTCGCGATGGTCATCCGGGCCACCAGGGTGACGTCGTCGCCGCACGCCTCGCGCAGCCGGAACAGGTTGCGGATGATCCGGTCGTAGGAGCCCTTCCCGTTCTTGGACGGGCGGTTGGCGTCCTGGACCTCGCGGCCGCCGTCGATCGAGACCGAGACGATGAACCGGTGGTCGCGGAACAGCTCCTCGACGCCCTGGGGCATCAGGGTGAGGTTGGTCGAGATCCGGTGGACGAACTCGGTGCCCGAGCGCCCGGCGAGGTCGCGGGCGCGTTCGCAGATCTTGCGGATCACCGTGAAGTTCGCCAGCGGCTCCCCGCCGAAGAACTCGAAGCGGACCCGCTGCCCGGGCGCGGCGTAACGGTGGATGAAGTCGAAGATCCAGGCGATCGAGTGCTCGCCCATCGCCTCGGTGATCCGGCCGTAGTCCCCGCCCTCGGCGAAGCAGTACGTGCAGGCGAGGTTGCACACGTTCGTCAGGTTGACGTTGACCGCGAAGTCGGCGCCGTCGGACAGCGCGCTCTCCCGGAGCCGGATGCGGTTGGCCTCCCGGCCGGTGGCGGCGCCGGCCTGCAACCGCTCCCACGCCCGCCGCTCGTCCAGCCGCAGGTGGTCGACGCCGGAGGCCAGCCGCTCGGCGGTGTCCGCCGGGGCGAGCAGCAGCCGGTGGCTCCCGGTGATGAGGACGGCCGACAGGTCGTCGCTGAACGGCAGGACGCGGTAGTCGGTCCCGTGCCGCATCGGACCCGCCTGCTCCGTCGCGCTCGCGGGCCCGGTCATGACCTGGCGCGGGGCTGGAAGAGCGGCAGCGGCGAGACGTCCTCGTTCAGCGTTCCGGCGGAGGCCTCCACGGTCGGGAAGTGCGCGCGGTCGAAGACCTGGTGGAGGCTGGAGGTGCACTGCGGAGGTACGGCCACCTGGACGCCGACCTCGCCCGCCGTGCTCTTGGCCGCGATGTACCGGAAGCTCTCCTGCGGGGCCAGGTCGATGACCTGCCAGCCCTGCTCCGCGGCCGGGTCGCCGTAGCGGCGGTGGTAGGCCCGAACCGGCGCGGCGGAGGTGTTGCGCACCTGGACGTGCAGGGCGCGGACGTCGCCGTGCCAGTCGAAGCGGGCCAGGTCCAGGCCCTCGGCGGCGGGGAGTTCCGGCACCCGGGCGCGCGGGCGGACGTCGGGCAGCAGGACGATCGGCGAGCGGGCGCCGCAGCCGATGCAGGCGCCGGCCGCGTCCAGGCCGACCAGGTCGGCGTTCAGGCCGTAGCGGGTGATCTGGAGCTGCCCGCACCGGTGGCACCAGGTGTTGGTCGACTCCGTGTCGTACACGTTCCCCAGGTAGACGTGGTTGAGCCCCATGTCCATGGCGACCTTGCGGGCCCGTTCCAGCCGGTCGACGGGGGTGCGGATGGTGTTGGTCATCTTGTAGTCCGGGTGGAAGCGCACGAAGTGCGTGGGCACGTCCGGGCTGAGCCGCTCGCCGACGAACCTCGCCATGTCCCGGGCGGTCGCCTCGTCGTCGCTGAGGTCGGTGACCATCAGCGTGGAGACCTCGACGTGCTTCCCGGCCCGGAACACCTGCTCGGTGCCCTCCAGGACCGGTTCCAGCCAGCCCTTGGTGATCTTCCGGTAGTACTTCGGGTCCAGGGACTTGATCGACACCGAGAAGATGTCGATCACCGGGATCAGTTCCTCGATCGCCTCGCCGCTGATGAAGAACGCGGACTTGTAGAGGTTGACGATTCCCGCCGCCTTGGCGAGGGCGGCCGTCTCCACCACGAACTCGTGCCACACCACCGGGTCGTTGTAGGTCCAGGAGATCACCTTCACGCCGTGCCGGACGGCGATGTCCACGACCTCCTCGGGCGTGTAGTGGTAGACGTCCTTGTCCTCCACGTGGCGCGCCTGCGACGTCTTCCAGTTGTGGCAGTAGTCGCAGTTGAGCATGCAGCCGACGTTCCCCATCGAGAGGATCCGGGCGCCGGGCGCGTAGTGGAACACCGCCTCGGTCTCGATGGTCTCCTCGGTTGCGTGGACCGAGCGCCCGTAGTTCAGGGTCACCAGGCGGCCGTCCCGGTTGGCCCGGACCATGCAGAATCCGTGCTGGCCGGGGCGGATCCGGCAGTTCCGGGGGCTGAGATGACATCGGACCACGCCGTCGTCCAGGCGTTCCTCCAGCCTGGCGGGGCGCGGTTCCTTGTCCCAGGTGTTCTGCGACATGGCTGTTCCTTCCGTGCGGTGGTACGGACACGGTGGTACGGAGGCGGTGGTGCGGCGGTGGTGGTACGGCGGCGACGGGTCGGTCCCGGACGGGCAGGGGCGGACGGGCAGGGGCGGGCGGCCCGGTGCGGTCGTCCGCGCCGGGCGGGGCCCTCCGGATCAGGCCGTCGCCGGAGGAGGTGCGGTCACGTGCGCGGGGCACGCCGGGACGGGGCGCGCCGGGGCGGCGCGGTCAGGAAACCCGAATTCCCGCACTGTGGTGTGGAATTCGACATCGGCCCGCCCGTACATCCGCCCGTGGTCCGGAACGCCACTGTCCCGATGTCTCGCTTTCACCGGGCGGGCCGGTTCCGCGCGGGTTTCCGCGGTCACGAACGTCAAGCGGATCTCACTTTCCCTCATGACGAAGCCACTGCTGAGAAAAACGCCTCGTGAAGAGGCCGAAGCGGAGCGGGAGTTCGGTGAGAAATTCGCCAACTGCGATGAGCTTCGGCGTACGGGCTCCCGCCTGTCAAGAAGTCCGCGTGCCGCCCGATCCGGCCAACACCGGGAAGCGGACAGCGCCCTCCGGTCGCGGCGGGGAGCAGGTTAGGCAAGCCTCACAAACGGTGATCTCGCGCCTGCCCAGCGGGTTCCCGGGCCGGGGAACGGCGGGGGCCGATCCGGCGGGGCGGCGCGGCCGGGATCGCCCGGTGCGGGAGGAGGGCCGAAAATCGCCGCCGATCGGTGGAATACCTGCCGCCACAGGGCCGATCGGCCGTCCCACCCGCCGCTCGCCGAGCACCGGTAAAGGCGGTCCCGAGGGGGGGCGTGTGGAGCGGCCGGGGCAACGAGGGGCGGCTGCTGGGAATTCAGGGGGCGGTGGGGCCGGACGGGGAGAGGATCCGGGAGAGGCCGAACTCGAAGCGCTCGGTGAAGGCGGCGTCCTCCAGGTGCGGGGCGACCCGGGCGAGCGCCGGGTAGTCGCCGCCGGCGATGGCCGGGCCGAGGGTGTGCACGCCGTCCTGGGCGGCCAGGGCCTGCTCCTCCTGGGCCAGGCCGAGGGTCAGGTACTGGATGGTCCAGAACACCCAGGACGCGTGGCGCTCGTCCAGTCCGCCGTCGAGGAGCGCGGCGATCATGGCGTCGGTGAAGCGCAGGGTGCCGGGCTCGGCGGCGTAGGTGCCGGCGACGATGACCGCGCCGTCGCGGTGGGCCAGCAGGCACCGGCGGTAGCGGTGGGCGAGCTCGCGGGCCCGTTCGCGCCAGGGCGCGGGCAGGTCGTCGAGCGGGATCTCACCGACGATCGCGTCCGCCATGAGTTCCAGCAGGCGGCCTTTGGTCTTGGCGTGCCAGAGCACGGTGTTCATCCGGACGCCGAGCCGTTCGGCGACGCCGCGCACGGAGACGGCGGCGGCGCCCTTGTCGTCCAGCAGGTCGAGGGCGGCGCGGACCACCGTGTCGGAGTCGAGTCGGGTCCGGGGGGCGTCCGGGGCTTGCTTCTTGGTCACTGACCTAGTCTACTGGAGCAAGTCATTGGTCACCGACCAAGAGAGGGATGAGTCATGGAACAGGTCGTCATCGCCGGCGGGGGCCCGGTCGGGCTCTGGCTCGCCGCCGAACTCCGGCTGCAGGGCATCGAGGTCACCGTGCTGGAGAGCCGCACCGAACCCGACCCGCACTCGCGGGCCACCACCGTGCACCCGCGCACCCTGGAACTGCTGGCCTGCCGCGGCCTGGTGGAGCCCTTCCTCGCCGAGGGCGTCCGAATCCCCGGCGGGCACTTCGCCGCACTGCCGCCCCGGTTGGACTTCAGCCGGCTGGACACGCCGTACCCGTTCACGCTCGCACTCCCCCAGGTGCGCACCGAGGCACTGCTGGCCGAACACCTCCGCTCGACCGGCGCCCGGCTGCTGCGCGGACACCGCGTCACCGGGCTGGACCAAGGCGACGACGCGGTCACCGTCCACGTCCACGGCCCGGACGGCCCCCACCGGCTGCGCACCGCCTACCTGGTCGGCTGCGACGGCACCCGCAGCACCGTGCGCGAGGCGGCGGGCATCGGCTTCCCCGGCACCCCGGCCACCGCCTGGGCCTGGATGGCGGACGCCGTGCTCGACGCACCACCGCACTGGCGCTCCGTCTCCAACGAGCAGGGCACCGTGATGGTCTTCCCGCTGCCCGGCGGGGTGCACCGGGTGGTCGGCAACGACACGGCGACCGTCCACACCAAGCCCGGCCCGCTGACCTTCGAGCAGCTGCGCGCCAAGGTCCGCGGGATCACCGGGACGGACTTCGGGATGCGCGAGGCCGGCTGGATCTCGACCTTCGGCAACGCCTCCCGCCAGGCCGACCGGTACCGGCACGGGCGGGTCCTGGTGGCGGGCGACGCCGCGCACTCGCACTTCCCGGCCGGCGGGCCCGGACTCAACGTCGGCATGCAGGACGCCGCCAACCTCGGCTGGAAGCTCGCCCGCACCATCACCGGCGCCGCCCCCGACGGCCTGCTCGACAGCTACCACGCCGAGCGCCACCCGGTCGGCGTGGAGCTGCTGCGCTCCACCCACGCCCAGTCCGGGCTGATGACCGACCACTCGCGGACGACACTGGCCCTGCGCGGCCTGCTCGCCGAACTCATCACCGGCGTCGACGAGTTCTCGGACGAACTGGCCGGTCGCGCGGCCGGCCTCACGACCGCCTACCCGGCCGACCCCGCCGGCGGGGCGCACCCGCTGACCGGCTCCCGGGCGCCCGACCTGAGGCCCGCCGGGCCCGCGGACGGCACCGGCCTGTTCACGCTGCTGCGCCCGGGCCGCCACGTCCTGCTCGACCTCACCGGCCGGGCCGGCACCGAGTTCGCCGCCCTCGCCCACGCCACCAGCCCGGGCGTGACGGTACACAGCGCGCCGCTCGCCGCGTCGCGGCCCGCCTGGCTCGGCGTCACCGCCGCCCTGGTCCGGCCCGACGGGCACCTGGCCTGGCTCACCGAGGAGCAGCACCTCCCCGCACTGGTCACGGCCGCGCACGCGGCCGTCACGGCGACGACCGCCCACCCTTCCGCCGCGATCCCTCTACGCTGAGGACCGATCGGCCCACGGGCGCCCCCTCCGGAGCCCCGAGGGCCGGCGGCAGCCGCTCGCGCAGGTCCGCGGCGCCCTGCCGGCCGCCGACCTGATGCCGCTCACCACCACCCCGGCCACCCGCCGAGCCCGCACCGGAGCCGCCCGATGACCACCCTCCACCTCGGCGTCGACGCCGGCGGCAGCCACACCCGCGCCGTCCTCCTGGACGCCGCGGGCGCCGTCCGGGGCCGCGGCGAGAGCCCCGGCGCCAACCCCGCCGGAGAGGGCCCGGAGCCGGCGCTCGACCGGCTGGCGGCGGCGGTCACGGCCGCCCTCGACACCCGCGGCCCGGACCGCATCGCCGCCTGCCTGATCGGCCTCGCCGGGTACCGCTCCCTACCGGACCCGGACGCGTTCGCCGAGCGCTGCCGGGCCGCCCTCGGCCTGCGCCACCCGGTACGACTCGTCCCCGACACCGTCCCGGCCCTGGCCTCCGGCGGCGTCACCGACGGCCACGGCACCGTCCTGATCGCGGGCACGGGCGCGATCTGCGTCCGGCTCGCCGGTGCCCGCACGCTCGCGCACACCGGCGGGCTCGGCTGGCTGCTCGGCGACGAGGGCGGCGGCTTCTGGCTCGGCCGCGAGGCCCTGCGCCACGCCCACGCCGACCCGGCCGGCCCGCTCGGCACCGCCATCCGCGCCCGCTGCGCCGCCGACTCCCCCGACGCCCTGCTCCGCTGGGCCTACGCCGGCCCGCCCCGCCGGCTCGCCACCCTCGCCCCGCTGGTCTCCCGGCTCGCCGCGCAGGGCGACCCGGCCGCCCGCGCCATCGCCGACACCGCCGCCGACCACCTGGCCGCCCTCGCCCGCGCCACCGCCGCCCCCACCGAACCCCTGGTCCTCACCGGCTCGGTGGCCACCGCCCCCGGCCCGATCCGCGAGCGCCTCCACCACCTCCTCGCCGACCTCCACCCCCGCCTCCCCCGCACCGACCCCGCCACCGCCGCCGCCCACCTCGCCACCCGCCTCGCCACCGGGCGGTAGACGGCCCGGACGGATCACCAACCCGGCCGCGCCCCACCGGAAATGGCATGCACGCCACTAGCCAACCGGTCAGTAACGCCCCTACCGTCGAGCTCCCGTGGCTTCGACGGAGGAGCTCCCCTTGCGCCTACGCCCCCACCCCCTGCGCTTCCCGGCCGCCGCCGTCGCGTCGGCCCTGCTCGTCACCGCCGCCCTGACCACCACCCCCACCGCCGCCGCCCCCGCCGCCCCGACCGCCACCGCGGCCGACTACTGCGGCGGCCACTGCCGGGACATCCTGCCGCCCGGCGAGAACGGCAACGCCACGCTCGCCGAGATCCTGCTCAACCGGATGTTCGGCAGCCGCCCCGCCCACACCGACGACCAGCTCGGCCCGTACGCCGCCCTCGCCTCCGGCTACCCGGGCCTGACCGAGGCCAAGCTGCGCGACTTCTTCAACGACGCCTCCTTCGGCGTCCCCGCCGACCAGGTGGCCAGCACCATCAGCCCGCGCGCCGACGTCACCATCGTCCGCGACAAGGCCACCGGCGTCCCGCACATCACCGGCACCACCCGCTACGGCACCGAGTACGGCGCGGGCTACGCCGCCGCCCAGGACCGGCTGTGGGTGATGGACCTGTTCCGACACGTGGGCCGCGGCCAGCTGTCCGGCTTCGCCGGCGGCGCCGCCGCCAACCGCCAGCTGGAGCAGAGCTTCTGGCAGGCCGCGCCGTACACCGAGGCGGAACTGCAACAGCAGATCGACGCCCTGGCGGCCCGCGGCGGCCGGGCCGCCCAGGCCCTCACCGACGCGAACGCCTACCTCGACGGCATCAACCAGTACGCCAAGGAGTCCTACAACGCCCGCACCTTCCCCGGCGAGTACGACCTGACCGGGCACATCGACCCGATCACCAACGCCGGGTCGATCGAACCGTTCAAGCTGACCGACCTGGTCGCCCTGGCCTCCGTGGTCGGCGCCCTGTTCGGCTCCGGCGGCGGCGGTGAACTCGCCTCCGCCCAGGTCAAGTCGGCCGCCGAGGCCCGCTACGGCAAGGACGCCGGGGACGCGGTCTGGAAGTCGCTGCGCGAGGCCGACGACCCGGAGGCCGTCCAGACCCTGCACGACGGCCAGCGCTTCCCCTACGCCCCGGTCCCCGACGCCCCGCAGGGCGAGGCACTGCCCGACCCCGGCTCGGTGGTGCCCGAGCGGATGATCTACGACGCCACCGGCACGGGCGCCGGCGCCGCGAGGACGGCCGCCCCTGGCGTGCTGCCCGGCAGCCTGCTCACCGCCAAGCACGGCATGTCCAACGCCCTGCTGGTCTCCGGCGCCCACACCGACGACGGCCACCCGGTCGCCGTGTTCGGCCCGCAGACCGGCTACTTCGCCCCGCAGCTGCTGATGCTGGAGGAGATCCAGGGCCCCGGCATCAGCGCGCGCGGCGCGGCCTTCGCCGGCCTGAGCTTCTACGTGCAGCTAGGCCGCGGCCAGGACTACGCCTGGAGCGCCACCTCCGCCGGGCAGGACATCACCGACACCTACGCCGTCCCGCTCTGCACCACCGACGGCTCCCCGGCCACCACCGCCGCCGACTCCTACCTCTGGCACGGCCAGTGCGTCCCCTTCGACCGGCTGGAACGCAAGAACACCTGGAACCCGACCACCGCCGACTCCACCGCCGCCGGCTCCTACACCCTGGTCATGTACCGCAGCAGGTACGGCCTGGTGACCGCCCGCGGCACGGTCGGCGGCGCCCCCGTGGCCTTCACCTCGCTGCGCTCCACCTACCGGCACGAGGCGGACTCCATCATCGGCTTCCAGGAGCTCAACGACCCGGGCGCGGTGCACGACGCCGCGAGCTTCCAGCAGGCGGCGCAGGACATCAACTACACCTTCAACTGGTTCTACGCCGACTCCCGCGACATCGCGTACTACAACTCCGGCAGCAACCCGGTGCGCGCCCCCGGGGTCGACGCCGGCCTGCCGCTGCGCGCCGAACCGGCCTACGAGTGGGCCGACTTCGACCCCGCGACCAACACCGCCCGGTACACCCCGGCGGCCGAGCACCCGCAGTCCGTCAACCAGGACTACTACATCTCCTGGAACAACAAGCAGGCCGACGGCTTCACCTCGGCCGGGTTCGGCAACGGCTCGGTGCACCGCGGCAACCTGCTCGACGACCGGGTCAAGGCGCTGCTGCGCAACGGCGGCAAGGCGAGCCGGGTCTCGCTCACCCAGGCCATGGCGAGCGCCGCCCTGGCCGACCTGCGCGCCGAGGACGTCCTGCCGGACCTGATCCGGGTGCTGCGCAGCGCCCCCGTCACCGATCCGGCCGCCGCCACCGCGCTCCAGCAGTTGGAGGCCTGGCTGGCGGACGGCGCCCAGCGGAAGGAGACGTCGCCCGGCAGCCACGGCTACGCGGACGCCGCCGCGATCCGCGTCCTGGACGCCTGGTGGCCGCTGGTCGCGGAGGGCGTCATGCGGCCCGGCCTCGGGGACCAGCTGTTCACGGCCCTGACCGGCGCCCTGCAGATCAACGAGTCACCCTCCGGCGGCCAGACCGGTCCCGGCAGCGGCGGCCCGGTGAGCGCCAACGAGGCGATCCCGCACAAGGGTTCGGCCTTCCAGTACGGCTGGTGGAGCTACCTGGACAAGGACCTGCGGTCCGTCCTGGGAGACCAGGTGGCCGGCCCGCTGGCCCGCCCGTACTGCGGCGGGGGCGATCTGGCGGCCTGCCGGGGCGTGCTGCTGGACACCCTGAAGCGGGCGGCCGCCCAGACCCCGGCCCAGGTCTACCCGGGCGACGCGGACTGCTCCGTCGGCGACCAGTGGTGCGCCGACACGATCATCCAGCGCCCGCTCGGCGGTGTCACGGACGACAAGACCACCTGGCAGAACCGTCCGACCTACCAGCAGGTGGTGCAGTTCCCGAGCCACCGCTGAGCCCGTGCCCTGAAACGGCCGCGGGTGCCCCCGTCCACCCGGGCGGGGGCACCCGCGTGGAAGACAGCGGCCCGGGCCCGACGGGCGGGGACGGGGCGCAGCACCTAGCGTGGTCCGGGGCCGACCCAGGCGTCAGCGGCCCCCTAGGACCCCCGCGATTCCCCGGAGAGGCCCCAAACACGCCCAGGAGGTAAGCCGACCATGACCGTCTCCCTGTCCGAGCTCACCGGGGACTACGTCCTCGACCCCGCCCACACCCGGATCGGCTTCGTGGCGCGCCACGCCATGGTGACCAAGGTCCGCGGCTCCTTCACCGCCTTCGAGGGCAGCGCCCACCTGGACGGCGCCGACCCGGGCCGTTCCACCGCCCGGGTGACGATCCGGACGGAGAGCATCGACACCGGCGTCGAGCAGCGCGACCAGCACCTGCGCACCAACGACTTCCTGGACGTGCCGAACTTCCCGACCATCGCCTTCGCCACGACGGCGGTCGAGCCGCGCGGGGACGGCGAGTTCCGGGTGACGGGCGACCTCACCGTCAAGGACGTCACCCGCCCGGTCACCATCGACGTCGAGTACACGGGCAACGCCGTCGACCCCTACGGCAACCTGCGGGTGGGCCTGGAGGGCTCGGTGACGATCAGCCGCAAGGACTTCGGGGTGACCTGGAACGCGGCCCTGGAGGGCGGCGGCGTCCTGGTCGGCGACAAGGTCGTCCTGGAGTTCGACGTCTCGGCCGTCCGACAGGCCCAGTAGCGGCCGCAGGAGCCAGGAGCGGCCCGCCGGAGCCCCTGGGGCGCGGCAGCCCCAGCCACGGGCCCCGGAATCCGCCGGACCGGGCGGCGCAGGCCCGGTTAGGCTCCTGACATGGCGACAGACGGCTCCCTCGCAACCGGCCAGCGCTCCCTCGGCGACCCCACCCTCGACTACCCGTTGTGGCCCCCGCTCACCGCGGGCTGTCCCCGCACCGGCACCGAGGACGTCTCCTACCCCGTCGAGGTCGACTACGCCTACCGCGAGGCCGACGCGGCCGCCCTGTTCGCCCCGGGCGCGGACGCCGGGGCGCCGCGCGGCGGGCTGGAGCGGTGGGCCCCGCTGCTGCCGCCGCTGCTCGCGCCGGGCCTGGGCGAGGGCGGCACGCCGCTGGTCGAGCTCGAGCCCGGGGTGTACGTCAAGGACGAGGCCCGCAACCCGACCTGGAGCCACAAGGACCGGCTGAACCGCTGCACCACCAGCGCCGCCGTGGGCGTCGGCGCGCCCGGGATCGCGGTGGCCTCCTCCGGCAACCACGGCGCGTCCGCCGCCGCCTACGCCGCCCGTGCCGGGCTGCGCTGCGTGGTGTTCACCGGGCCCGACCTGCCGCCGGCCGTCGACGCGTTCCTCAACGCCTACGGCGCCGTCGTGCTGCCGGTGCCGTGGGAGGCCCGCTGGCCACTGCTGCGGCAGGTCGTGGACCGGCTGGGCCTGCACCCGGTCAGCAACCTCACCACCACCCACACCGGCCACGCGTACGGCCCCGAGGGCTACAAGACCGTCGCGTACGAGATCTTCCGGGACATCGGCGTGCCCGCCGCGGTGTTCGTGCCCACCGGCTACGGGGAGCTGCTCTTCGGCGTCTGGAAGGGCTTCAGCGAACTGCACCGGCTCGGGCTGGCCGACCGGGTGCCGCGCATCGTCGCCTGCGAGTCCGCGTCCGGTGCGCCGCTCGCCCTGGCCGTCCGCCAGGGCCTGCCGGCGGCCCGGGTGACGGTGGGGCCGAGCGAGGCGTACTCGATCGCCTCCCCGGTCGGCGGTTACCGGGGCGTGGTCGCGGTCCGCGAGAGCGGCGGCCGGGTGCTGGCCCTGGACGACGGCCAACTCGCGGCCGCCCAGGCCGAACTGGCCCGCTCCGGGCTCTGGACGGAGCTGTCCGCGGCGGCCGGGCTCGCCGGGCTGCGCAGCCTCGGCGGCGTCGAGGGCCTCGGGGAGGCCGAGGGGCCGGTGGTGTGCGTGTCGACGTCCAGCGGTTTCAAGGACCGGGGCGTCGGCGCGCGGTCGACCGCGCCGGTCACCCCGGAGTGGGAGGAGGTCCGCCGCCGGCTGCACGCGGCCGGAATCCGCGGCTAGCGGGACTCCCCCCGACTCACGCCCGGCGTTGGAGGCCTGCTGTTCGCCGTCCGGTTCTCCGGCGTAGGGTTGGCGTTCGCCGCGGCCGCCCAGGCTGGTCCGGATCCGCACCGCCCCCGCTCCTCTCCGTGCGTCGAAGGGCTGTCACCGTGTCCCGTTCCCCCCGCCGTCTGCTCCCGCTGGCCGTCGCCGTCGCGGCGGTGCCCGTACTCGCCCTGCCGGTGGTCCCGGCCACCGCGGCCTCGTACGGCACTCCGACGATCACCTTCTCGGCCGGCTACCTGTCCGGCGCGGTCGGCGCCACCGGCGATCCGACGGTGTCCGTTGCGGTGGCGCAGAGCGGGGCCGCGGCCTCGGCGCTGACCGTCGCCGCCTCGGCGAGCACCCGCAGTGCCGTCGCGCGGACCGGCGACGTGGCGGTGACGGGCACCGGCGGCACCCGCACCCTGGCGGTCGCCGCGCAGGGCGTCGGCTACACCGACCTCACCATCAAGGTGACCGGCCTGGGCGGCAAGACCGCGACCCGCACCCTGCACTACGCGGCCTCCCCCGCCGTCCGGTTCCCGGCCGCCAGCCGCTACCTGACCGGTTCCAGCGACGCCTCCGCCGCGGTGGACGCGGGCGGCGGCTACATCCTGGTCGGCGACGACGAGTCCAACGTGCTGCGGCTGTACGACCGCAACGCCTCCGGCGCGCCGGTCCGCACCTGGGACTTCAGCTCCGCGCTCGGCGTCTCCAAGGAGATCGACATCGAGGCCGCGGCCCGGGTCGGCGACACGATCTACTGGACGGGCTCGCTCGGCAACAACAAGGACGGCAAGGTCAAGCCGGACCGGCACACCGTGTTCACCACGAAGGTCACCGGCTCGGGCGCCGACACCCAGCTCTCGCTGGCCGGTTCGTACCACGGCCTGCGCGACGACCTGATCGCCTGGGACGGCGCCCACGGCGACCGCTACGGCTTCGCGGCGGGCGCGGCGGACGGGCAGGCGCCCAAGCAGATCGACGGATTCAACGTCGAGGGGCTGGAGTTCGCCCCGGGCAGCACCACCACCGCGTACATCGGCTTCCGCGCGCCGCTGACCCCGGCGGTCACCGGCGGCCGCGCGCTGCTCGTCCCGGTCACCAACCTCCCGTCGCTGCTGTCCGGTTCGGCCTCGCACGCGACCTTCGGCGAGCCGGTCGAGCTGGACCTCGGCGGTCTCTCCATCCGCGACCTGCGCCGCAACGACCTCGGCCAGTACCTGATCGTGGCCGGCTCCTGGTCCGCCGAGGACAACTCCGCCCCGTACGCCCTCTACCGCTGGAACGGGCAGTCGGGCTCACAGCCGGTCAAGCTGGTCGACCTGCCGACCAGCGACGCCGGCGCCTGGGAGGCCGTCCCGGACGTACCGAACCTGGACGCCCCCGGCGCCCGGGCCCAGCTGATCACCGACGACGGCTCCGCCGACCTGTACGGCGACGGCACCGCTGCCAAGGACCTCGCCCAGCCGGAGTGGAAGAAGTCCCGCTCCACCTGGTTCACCCTGAACTGACCTGCGCGCCGCCGGGGCGGGCACACGAACCGCCCGCCCCGGCCGGGCCCCGCCGACCGCCCGGCTCAGAGTTCGACGAGCACCTTGCCCCGGCTCGCGGAGCGGTCCACGTACAGGCTGCGGTAGGCGGCCGGGATGTTGTCGAAGCCCCGGTGGACGGTCTGCTGGTAGCCCAGGTCCCCGCTGCGGACGAGGGCGCCCAGCTCCTGCCGCAGCGCCGACCAGTTCTCCTCGGTGAACCACTCCAGCGAGAAGATGCCGCGGATGGTGGTGCGCGGGAACATGATCATCGGCAGCAGCCGCGGGCCCGTCCAGTCGCCGCCGACCTGGCTGCCCCACTGCCAGCAGACCGCGACCCGGCTGTCCACGGCGAGCAGGGAGAAGACCGCGTCGGTGAGCGCCCCGCCGAGGCTGTCGAAGTAGCGGTCGATGCCGGCCGGGGCGAGCTTGGCGAGTTCCTCCCGCAGCCGCTCGGGGTCGTCGCCGTCGCGGTAGAGCAGGACCGCGTCGAAGCCCAGCTCACGCAGCCGGGCGGCCTTGGCCGGGGTGGCCGTGGTGCCGATGACCCGGGCCCCCCGGTGCCGGGCCAGCTGTCCGACCACCGAACCGACCGCCCCGGACGCCCCGCTGACCAGCACGGTGTCCCCCGGCCGGACCTCCAGGAACTTCTCGACCGTGCCCCAGGCGGTCATCCCCGGGCCGCCGAGGACACCGAGGGCGGTGGAGATCGGCAGGGCGTCGTCGTAGTCGCTCCGGTCCAGCCGCCGGTAGGCGGGGAAGACCATCGGGAAGGTGCCGGTCTGCCAGAACGCCGGGGCGCCGTTGCTGATCACGTGGGTGCGCCAGCCGCCGAAGCCCTGCACGAGGTCGCCGACGGCGAAGGCGGCGTCCGGCCCGGCCTCCACCACCTCCATGATGGAGTCCGCGCCCATGTGGTCGCCGATCGGGGTGTCCAGGGCGATCCCCTGGAGGTACGGGTCGACCGAGACGTACCTGGTCCGCAGCAGCATCTCGTCCGCGGCGAGGCGGACGTCCACCTCCTCGACCACCTTCCGGTACATCCGTTCGACGTCCGGCACGCCGTCCACGTGCTCGCGGACGACCCACTTCTCGACCCTCATGAGGTGACTCCAAACCGCCGGTCGGCGGGCCCGACCGGTTCGATGACCAGGGTGGGCGGCGGCGCGCTGTCGTCCACGGCGGCGGTGAACGGCCGGCCGTCGTCGCGGCAGATGAACTGGACGACGTGCCGGCCGGCGGCGGCCGCCCGGATCAGTCCCCCCGTGGTCGCCCACACGCCGGAGAGGTAGAAGTTCGCCAGGCCGGGCAGCCCGGGCCCGTTGCGCTTGATCTCGTCCTCCAGGGTCTCGCCGCTCTCCACGAACGGCTGCCAGCCGAGCACCGTGCCGTCGTAGTTGCCGGTGTAGCGGACCTGGGTGAGCGGGGTGGACACGTCCTTGACGGCGACGGCGTCCCTCAGACCGGGGTGGTGCCCGTCCAGGAACTCCACGATGGCGTCCCGCACCCGGCGCTTCTCGCGCTGGTACTCGCGCCCGCGCCCCACCGGCAGGGTGTGCAGTTCCTCGCCCCGCCGCAACCGT
Organism: Kitasatospora sp. NPDC088861; assembly: GCF_044750105.1. Classification (NCBI taxonomy): domain Bacteria; kingdom Bacillati; phylum Actinomycetota; class Actinomycetes; order Kitasatosporales; family Streptomycetaceae; genus Kitasatospora; species Kitasatospora sp. NPDC088861. The sequence continues at coordinate 363,223 of NZ_JBIVJF010000002.1, read as the reverse complement.
GGCGCCTGCTCCGGGCCGGTGCTCAACTCCCGCCAGGGGGCGATGTCGCAGAAGTAGCTGGCGTAGACGACGGTCGTCGCGGCGGGCGACAGCTCGGGGTAGTGGCGGCTGCGGAACTGGACGTTGATGCTGGGGTGGCGGATGCCGGTGAGCCGGTCGGCGACCTCGTCCTCCAGCAGGTAGGTGGTGCACGGGTCCCCGGCCGGGAAGGGGCGGCGCAGGCCGAGGAAGACGGTGAGGTAGCCGGGGAAGACCATGCCGGGCTCGGTGATGGTCCGGGTGTACAGCCGGCGGTAGGTGTCGTTCAGGTAGCGGCCCTTGAGCAGGTCCAGCATGGTGGTGCGTCCGTCGCAGGCGGCGACCACGATGTCCGCCCGGATCTCCCGGCCGTCGCTCAGCCGCACCCCGACGGCCCGGTCCTGCTCGACCAGGATCTCGGCCACCTTGGTGTTGTAGCTGATCTCGCCGCCGAGCCGCCGGTAGCGCTGCTCGATCGAGCGGGCCAGCCCGAGCGAACCGCCCTCCGGCACCCCGGCCGACTGCCCGGCGTGCGAGGCGAGTTGGAAGTAGGTGGGCAGCACCGGGAAGTTGGGGTGCTTCTCGTAGAGCACGAAGTTGAACGCCTCGCGCAGCAGCGGGCTCCGGAAGCGCGCCGAGTAGTCGCTCATCAGCACCGTGATCGAGCGCCGGATGACGTTGAAGTACGGCAGGAACGAGGCGAGCATCCGCCAGCGCTCGGCCCGGCCCATCAGTCCGACCGGCTTGAGGAAGGGGTAACGGACCAGGGCGCGGCGGAACTTGCGCAGCCCCTCGCAGAACTGCCGGATCCGCCGGGCGTCCTCCGGGGCGAGGTCGAGCAGGTGCGCTTCCAGGCGGTCGGGGTCGGAGTAGAAGTAGACGGCGCGCCCGTCCCGGGTGCGCACCACGTTGAAGACGTCGAAGTTGCGCATCACCTTGCCCTGCAACGCGCCGAGTTCGAGCCAGATCTGGTGCATCTCGTTGCCGGGGCCGCTGCCGAGCAGCCAGCTCACGCAGCAGTCGAAGGTGAACTCGCCGCGGTCCCAGGCCGTGCAGCAGCCGCCGGGGAGTTCGTGCATCTCCAGGACGGTGGTGCGGTAGCCGTTCATCTGTGCGTAGCAGCCGGTCGACAGGCCGCCCAGCCCGCCCCCGACGATCACCATGGTCTGCCTGCTGGTACTCATTCCGGTCATTCCGGCACTCCCACGGTGGCCCGGTCGAGTTGCGGCAGTTTGCCCAACTTGCCCGCATGCCAAGGTTCCTGGTTGTCACTGGGCCAGGCCCGGAACGGCCGGCCGAGCTCCCGGCAGAGGTACTGCGCGGCGTACCGGCCGCTGGTGGCGGCGCGGATCAGACCGCCGAGGCCGGCCCACTGCCCGGCCATCGAGAAGCCGCGCAGACCGGGCAGCCGCATCCGGTCCCGGTTGACCAGCCGGTTGGCGGCGTCCTCGGCCTCGGAGAAGGCCTGCCAGGCGAGGATGCTGCCGTAGGTGTTGCCGGTGAACCGCTCGGTGGTCACCGGGGAGGCGACGTCCACGACTTCGATCCGGCGGCCGAGCCCCGGGTACGTCCGCTCCAGGAACTCCCGGACGAACGCGGCGACTTCCTGCTTGCGCGCCCGGTAGGCGCGGCGGTCGCGGACCCGCAGGTCCTTCCAGGAGCGGTAGTCGCTGAAGTAGGTGCAGTGCAGCACCGACTTGCCGGGCGGCGCGAAGCCCTCCGCGTAGTCCGAGCGCAGTTGGACGACCAGGCTGTGCTGGAGCGAGCCGGGCAGCCGGGCGCCCTGCTCGGGCGACAGCAGGTAGGTGGTGCTGTGCGGTTCGCCCTCGGGCAGCGGGCCGTCCACGCCGACGAAGGCCGAGACCACGGCCGGGTACAGGTTGCCGGGCTTGTCCAGCAGCTCGCCGTACAGCCGGTCGGTGGCGGGGCTGGACCAGCGGCCTTCGAGCAGCCGGTCGAGCACCGTCGGCCCGTCGCAGGCGGCCACCACGTGGTCGGCGAAGTGCCGGGAGCCGTCCCGGAGTTGGACGCCAACGGCGCGGTCCCCCTCGACCAGGATCCGCTCCACCCGGCAGCGGTAGCCGACCACCCCGCCGAGCGAGGTGTAGCGCTCCTCCACCGACCGGGCCAGCCCGAGCGAACCGCCCTGCGGGAAGCCAGTGTTGCCGTTGTGCGCGGCGGCCAGGGTGTACAGGTACGGCAGCAGCGGGAAGCCGGCCGGCTCCTGGAGGAACATGTTGGGCAGCGCCCGCCGCAGCAGAGGGTCCTGGAAGCGCTCGGCGAAGCCGCTCATCGGGGTCGTCGCGGTCCGCCAGAAGAGCCGGAACGCGGGCAGCACGGTGCGCAGGGTGCGCAGCCGCTCGGCCGGGCCGCGCAGCGGCGGCGGGGTGAGGTCCCAGGGCAGGTCGATGGCGGCGAAGCGGCGCAGGTCCCGGCAGAAGGCGCGGATCGGCTTGGCGTCGCCGGGGGCGGTGGCCAGCAGGTGCTGTTCCAGCCGGTCCGGGTCCCCGTAGAAGGTGACGGCGCGGCCGTGTTCGTCGACGACGCGGTTGAAGACGTCGAAGCGGGTGATCGACTTGCCGTCGAGGGCGCCGAGTTCGCGCCACACCTGGTTCGCCCCGGTGCCCTCGGCGGTGCCGATCAGCCAGTCGATGCAGTAGTCGAACAGGTAGCCGTGCCGGGACCACGCGGTGCAGCAGCCGCCCGGCAGCACGTGCTTCTCGAAGATCCGGGTCTCCAGCCCGCTCATCTGCGCGTAGCAGCCGGTGGAGAGCCCGCCGATGCCCGCGCCGATCACGATGACCCGGGGCGGGCCGCCGGGGGCCCGCTCCCGGCTCGACCAGTCCGGCCCGCGCTCAGACCCGGCCATCGGCGGTGCCTCCGGCCAGGATGGCGCCCGCCAGTTCGGCGTTGCGGGCGGCGAACTCGGCGTCCAGCATCTCGGCGTGGCTGCCGTGCCCGGCGTGGACGGCCGTTCCGGCGCTGGAGGCGCCGTGCCAGGAGCCGTGCTCGCCGCCCGCGTGCAGCGCCAGCCGGTCCCGTTCGCACACCACGTTGAGCGGGGCCTTCAGGACTCCCAGGTTGGGGGTCCTGCTGCAGAACGCCAGGTAGTCCCGGGCCTGTTCGAGGGTCTCCTGGGCGACGATCCGGGAGCCGGTGTGCCGGTGCAGGTGCTCGTGGAGTTCGCGTTCGAAGACGGCCAGGTGCTCCTCGCCGAGCTCGAAGGGCTCGGGGATCCGGTAGGAGTCCACCACCAGGACGGAACTGACCGTACGGCCTCGGCGTTCGAGCTCCCGGGCCACCTCGAAGGCGAGGTTGCCGCCGAGCGAGTAGCCGAGCAGGACGTACGGCCCCGCCTCCTCCAGGTCCTCGACCAGGTCGGCGTAGCGGGCGGTCTTGTCGTCGCCGGTGAGGTAGTTGAAGGCGGCGAGCCGGTGGTCGGGCAGGTGGGCGGCGAGCTGGCGGTAGACCAGGCCGTGGCCGCCGGCCGGCGGGAAGCAGAACACCGTCCGCCCCTCGGGCGCCCCGGGGTTGAACCAGAGGTACGGCTGGCCGCCGGCGACCTCGCCGGTGATGATCTGCTCCAGCGTGCGGGCCATCCCGTGCAGGGTGGTCACCTTGAACAGCAGGCCGACCGGGATGCTGATGTTGAACTCGGTCTGCAGGTGGTGGATCAGCTCGATCAGCCGGATGGAGCTGCCGCCGAGCTCGAAGAAGTCGTGCTGGAGGCCGACCTCCGCCACGCCGAGCAGGTTGCTCCAGTGCTCGGCGGTGCGGATCTCGTAGAGGGTGACGGGCGGTTCGTGCTGCGCGCCGCCGGTGTCGATCCGGGGCTCGGGCAGGGCTGCCAGGTCGACCTTGCCGTTGGGGGTGAGCGGCAGGGCGGGCAGTTCGGTGAGGTGGGAGGGGATCATCACGGTGGGCAGGTGCTCGGCCAGGTGGCGGCGCAGTTCCCGGCGGTCCAGGGTGGTCCCCTCGGCGGGGACCAGGTAGGCGGCCAGCACGGCTTCGCCGGTGGAATCCTCACGGACCGTCACACAGGCCTGGGCGAGTTCGGGGCGGGCGGTGAGGTGGGCCTCGATCTCGCCGATCTCGATCCGGTGGCCGCGCACCTTGACCTGGTTGTCGATCCGCCCGAGCAGGTGGGCGGTGCCGTGGGCGTCCCAGTGGCCGAGGTCGCCGGTGCGGTAGAGCCGGACGGGCGGGCCGTCGAGCTCCAGGGTGGTGAAGCGCCGGGTGGTCTGCTCCGGGTCGTTCGGGTAGCCGGCGGCGACACCGGCGCCGCCGATCCACAGCTCGCCGGGCACGCCGGGCGGTACCGGCTCGCCGTAGTGGTCGAGGATGTACAGCGCGCTGTTGGGGAAGGGTCGGCCGATCGGCACCATCCGGCCGGGCTCCAGGGCGTCCGCGCCGCCCTCGTAGTAGCTGGTGTCGATGGTGGCCTCGGTCAGGCCGTAGGAGTTGACCAGCCGGGTGTCCGGCCCGCACAGGGCGCGCAGCCGCCGGTGCTCGGCGGCCTTCCAGGAGTCGGAGCCGACGACCAGCAGCCGCAGGAAGTCCAGCCGCAGGCCCTCGCGTTCGCAGTGGGCCAGCAGGCCGCGGGCGACGGCGGGCACGAACTCGCCGCAGTCGACGGCTTCCTCGCGCATGGTGCGGTACAGCCGGGCGGTGTCGAACAGCAGGTCGCGGTCGACCAGGACGAGGGTGCCGCCGGTGCTCAGCGCCCGGGCGAGGTCGCCGGAGAACACGTCGAAGGCGGTCCCGGCCATCTGGAGGTGCACCCGGGCCTCGGTGTCGAGGCGGTACTCGGCGCGCCAGCCCGCGGTGACGGCGGCGAGGTTGCGGTGGTCGACCCGCACGGCCTTCGGGCGGCCGGTGGAGCCGGAGGTGTGGATGACGTAGGCGGGGCGGTCCGGGTCGGCGGCGGGCAGCGGGCCGCTCTCGGCGGCGGGCCGGTCGAGCTCGTCCAGGGTGACGGGGCGGACGGGCGGTTCGGTGCCGAACGGGTTCCGCTCCGCGACCACGACGAGGGCCGCTCCGGCGTCGGTCACCTGGTAGGCGAGCCGGTCGGCCGGGTGTCCGGGGTCGAGCGGCAGGTAGGCGGCGCCGGCCCGCCAGATCGCCAGCAGGACGACGATCAGCTCGGGTGACTTGTCCAGGCAGACCGCGACCACCGAGCCTTCGCCGACACCCAGTTCGCGCAGCCGCAGGGCCGTCCGCTGGGCCCGCCGGTCGAGTTCGCCGTAGGTGAGGCGGCGGGCGCCGTCCGGGCGGGGGGCCGTGACGGCGACGGCCTCGGGGTGTTCGGCGGCGGCCTTGGCGACGAGTTCGGGCACCGGGGTGTCGTGGTCCGCCCGCCGGTCGGCGCCGCTGAAGCCGGTGAGGATGCGGCGGCGTTCGGCCTCGTCGAGCATCCGCAGCCGGCCGACCGGGCGGTCGGCGCCGGCGCTGGTCATGGCGTCCAGCAGGTTGCGGTAGTGCGCGGCCAGCCGCTCGACGGTGGCGGCGTCGAAGAGGTCGGAGTTGTACTTGAACACGCAGTGGAAGCAGCCGTCCGCGCGGTCCTCGTAGGCGGACAGCGTCAGGTCGAACTGCCCTTCCTCCTCGGGGAGTTCGATGTACTCCAGGCGGTAGCCGAAGCGTTCCACGGCGACCTTGTGGGTGAGCAGGATGAACATCGCCTGGAACACCGCCGAGCGGCTGGGGTCGTGCTGGAGCCCCAACTGCTCGACCAGCAGCGGGAACGGGTACTCCTGGTTGTCCAGGCCGCCGAGCACGCTCTCCCGCACCCGGGCCAGCAGCTCGGACACGGTCGGCTCCCCGGCCAGGCTGACGTGCAGCGGCAGCGGGTTGACGAAGTAGCCGTAGACGGAGGCGAACTCCTCCTGGGTGCGGCCGGTGACGGGGCTGCCGACCACGATGTCCTGCTGGCCCGACCAGCGGTGCAGCAGCAGGTAGTAGGCGCTGAGCAGCACCATGAACGGGGTGGCGTGGTGCGCGCGGGCCAGCTCGTGGACGCGGGCGGTCAGGTCGGCGTCGAGCCGGAAGAACGCCGAGGCGCCGTTGTGGGTCTGCACGGCCGGCCGGGGCCGGTCGGTGGGCAGGGCGAGGACGGGCATCTCGGCCGGCAGGTGGCCGCGCCAGTAGTCGAGCATCCGCCGGGCGTCGGGGCCGGCCAGGAAGCGGTTCTGGTGGTTGAGGAAGTCGAGGTAGCGGGCGGCCACGGCGGGGAGTTCGGGGGTGCGGCCGTGGCGCAGCGCCTCGTAGACCTCGAACAGCTCCTCGATGAAGGTGAAGGTGGAGATCGCGTCCGAGACGATGTGGTGGACGGCCTTCATCAGGACCCAGCGGTCCGGTCCGCGCCGGAACAGTCGCAGCCTGACCAGCGGGTCGTTCGCGAGGTCGTACGGCCGCCGGTACTCGGCGACGATCAGCGCGTGGATCTCCTCCCAGGGGCGGCCCTCGACGTCGAACAGTCCGGTGTCGGCCACCGCCTCCGGGCGGATCCGCTGGACCGGTCGGCCCTCCTCGGCGGTGAAGGCGGCCCGCAGCCCGGGGTGCCGGGCGACCAGCGCGCGGAAGGCGGCGAAGACCAGCTCGGGGTCGAGCTCGGCGCGCACCTCCACCGCGCCGCCGATGTTGTAGGCGAAGCCGTCCGGGTGCAGCTGGCGCAGGAACCACAGCGCCTGCTGGTTGTGGGTGAGCGGGTAGCGGGCCTCGTCGGTGTGCAGCTCGACCTCGGCCTGCTCGGGGCCGCCCTCGGCGTCGAGCCGCTCGGCCAGGCCGGCGACGAGCAGGTCGACCAGGTCGCCGACGGTGCCGTTGCTGAGCAGCGCCACCACCGGCAGGGCGACGCCCAGTTCGCCGTGCACCCGGGCGCGCAGCTCCATCGCGAGCAGCGAGTCCAGGCCGTGCGCGCCGAGCCTGGTGTCCGGGGCGATCCGCTCGGCGCCGATCCGCAGCACGGCCGCGGCGGCGGCGGTGAACCGCTCGGTGACCAGCCGGTGCCGGGTCGGCGGATCCGCCGTGCGGTAGGCGTCCAGGAAGCCGCCGGTCTCGGCCGGGGCCTGCTCGGCGGCGCCGGCGGCCAGGTCGGCGACCAGCGGCGGCGGCGCGGGGTACCAGGCAAGGAAGGTCGGCCAGTCGACCACGGTGGCGACCAGCAGCTGGGCGCGGTCCTGGCCGAGGACGCGTTCCAGCACGGCCGTGCCGGCGTCCGGCGGGAGCGAGCTCATGCCGCGGGCGTCGCGGTAGTGGGCGACCAGGCCCAGTTCCTCGATCATGCCGGTGGCCCAGGGGCCCCAGTCGAGGCTGAGCGCGGGCAGGCCGGCGGCCCGGCGGTGGTGGGCGAGGGCGTCCAGGAAGGCGTTGCCGGCCGCGTAGTTGGTCTGCCCGGCGGTGGTGAGCAGCGAGGCGACGGAGGCGAACAGCACGAAGTGGTCGAGCGGTTCGTCGCGCAGCAGCCGGTGCAGCAGGTGGCCGCCGACCACCTTGGGGGCGTATCCGGCGTCGAAGGCGGCTCGGTCCATCTGCGGCACCAGCACGTCCTTGACCTGTCCGGCGAGGTGGAACACCCCGCGGATGGGCGGGCGTTGGCGTTGCCGGTAGTCGGCGAGCCAGGCGGCGAGGGCGGTCTCGTCGGTGACGTCGACGGGGGCGAGCAGCGGTTCGGCGCCGAGCGCCTGGAGTTCGCGCAGGAAGGCGATCCGCTCCCCGGCCGGGCTGGCGGGGTCGGTCCGGTACCACTGGTCGCGCTCGGGCAGCACGGTACGGCCGACCAGGATCAGCCGCCGGGCGCCGCGCCGGACCAGGGTGCGGCAGAGCAGCCGGCCGAGCGCGCCGAACGCGCCGGTGACCAGGTAGCTGCCGTCGGGGCGCAGGACCGGCGGCAGCGGGCGGGTGAGGCCCTCGGCCCGGCGGAGCCGGCTGGTGCGGCGGTGGCCGGCCCGCAGGGCGATCTCCTGCTCGTCCCGGGAGGTGAGTTCGGCGAGCAGCGCCTCGGCCTGGTCGAGCGGCTCGGCGGCGGGGTCGAGGTCGATCAGGGTGCCGCGCTGGGCGACGAGTTCCTGCTGCCAGAGCACCCGTCCGATGCCCCAGGCGGGTGCGCCGAGCGGTTCGACCCGGTCGTCGGGGGCGGCGGCCTGGGTGCCCCGGGTGACGATGTGCAGCCGGGCGTCCGGGAGGGCGGCGGGCAGGGCCTGGGCGAGGGCGATCAGCGCGTAGCCGCCGAGGGTGGCGAGCTGGTCGAGCCGGTCGGCCGTGGTGGTGTCGAGGGCGGGCTGGTCGAGGTTCCACAGCTGGACGACGGTGCGGTAGCCGGGGCCGAGGTCGGTGAGGAGCCGGGTGAGGTCCTCGGCGGAGTCCGGGCGGACGGTCGAGCGCCCGTCGCCGGGCCGGTAGTCGGTGCCGGGCCGGACCAGGTGGCAGCGGGCGCCGCGTTCGGCGGCCAGCGCGGCGAGGCGTTCGGCGAGGCCGCCGGCGTCGGCGAACAGCAGCAGGTCGCCGAGGTCCTGGTCGGCGGGCGCGGCCGGGGCGTCCGTCCAGGCGAGTTCGGTGAGCCAGCCGTCGATGGTGGCGAGGCCGACCGAGGCGGGGGCCTGCGCGACGTCGGCGACCCGGAAGCCGGTGATCCGGCCGACCGGGGTGCCGTCCTCGGTGTACAGGGCGAGGTCGCCGACGAGTTCGCCGCCGCCCTCGCGGGTGACGGTGGCGTGCGCCCACAGCGGCCGGTCGCCGGCCTGGTCGAGCCGGACCTCCTCGATGGACACCGGCAGCCGGACGCCGCCGTCCTCGGGTGTGAGCAGCCGGGTGGCCAGCAGGGTCTGGAAGCAGGCGTCGAGCAGCACCGGGTGCAGCTGGTGGTCGGCCGCCTCGGGGCCGAGCCGGTCGGTCGGGCTGATCCGGGCCAGTGCCTCGCCAGGGCTCGTCCACACCTCCTGGACGGCCTGGAAGGCGGGCCCGTAGTCGTAGCCGCGGGCGGCCAGGAGCCGGTAGCAGTCGGGGCCGTCGAAGCGCTGTCCGCGGGAGCGGATCGCCTCGGCGTCCAGCGCCGGCCCGTGGGCGCGGCGCTGGCCGGTGCGGACCCGGCCGCCGGCGTGCACCACCGGTTCGCCGCCGACCGGGGTGGAGGCGATGGTGAAGCGGGCGTCCTCCGGGGCGTAGCCGAGCTGGACGGGGGTGGGCTCGGTGTCGGAGAGGAACAGGGCCCGGTTCAGCTCGATCTCGGCGAGCACCACCTCGGTGCCGCCGGTGAGGGCGCGGACGGCCTGGGCGGCCATCTCCAGGTACCCGGCCGCCGGGAAGACCATCTGGCCCTCGATCCGGTGGTCGGCCAGGTAGGGCAGCCGCTCGGGGTCGAGTGCGGTGGTCCAGGCGGGTTGGGCACTCGCGGTGCGGCGGCCGAGCAACGGGTGGTCGACCTCGCCGAGCCGGACCTGCCGGACGGCGCTCGGCTCGACCCAGTACCGGTCGCGCCGCCACGGGTAGCCGGGCAGCGGCACCGGGCGGCCGGCCGGGTGCAGTGCGCGCCAGTCCGGTTCGACGCCCAGGGTGTGCAGTTCGGCGAGCGACCGGGTGAAGCAGGCGGGCTCGTCGGCGTGCCGGCGGATGGACGGCAGGGCGTGCGCGCCGTCGACGCACTCGCGGATCGCGTGGCCGAGCACCGGGTGCGGGCCGATCTCCAGGAACAGGCCGTGCCCGTCCTGGGCCATCCGTTCGACGGCGGCGCGGAAACGCACCGGGTTGCGGACGTTGTGCCACCAGTACCCGGCGTCGAGTTCGGGGCCGCGGGCGAGGCCCTCGCGGGCGGTGAGGTAGAGCGGCAGCCGGGCCTCGTTGGGCTTGAGCGCGGCGAGCGCTGCGGTCAGCTCGTCCCGGATCGGGTCCATCCGCACGCTGTGGTAGGGGACTTCGACCTCCAGGAAGCGGGTGAACACCTCCTGTCCGCGCAGTTCCTCGGCGAGTTCGCGCAGCGCGTCGGTGTCGCCGGCCAGGGTGACGGTGGAGGGGCTGTTGACGGCCGCCAGCGAGACCCGGGCTCGGTACGGGCGGATCCGGCGCTCCGCCTCGGCCTCCGGGAGGCCGACGGCGAGCATGGTGCCGGTGCCGGCCAGCCGCTGCTGGAGGCGGCTGCGGGCCAGCACCACCCGGACGGCGTCGGCCAGGTCGTACACTCCGGCCTCGTAGAACGCGGCGACTTCGCCGGTGCTGTGCCCGACCACCGCGTCGGGGCGCAGGCCGTGGCTGCGCCAGAGCGCGGACAGGCCCAGCTGGACGGCGAAGTTGGCGGGCTGGGCGAGCCAGGTCTCGGCCATCCGGGAGTCGGCCTCGTCGCGGTGCAGTTCGTCGAGCAGGGACCAGCCGGCCTGCTCGCGGATCTCCCGGTCGCAGGCCTGGACGGCCGCCCGGTAGACCGGTTCGTTCTCGTACAGGCCCCGGCCCATGCCCCACCACTGCGGGCCCATGCCGGTGAACACCCAGGCGAGACGGCGCTGTTGGCGCTCCCGGGCGCGGCCCTGGAGCACCCGGGGGTGAGCCTCGCCGCGCTCGTGGGCGGCCAGCGCCTCGTCCAGGTCGTCCCGAGTGGAGTAGGCCACCGCGAGCCGCTCGGGCAGGTGCTGGCGCCGGTGCGCCAGGGTGTGGCCGAGGTCGTCGAGCGGCACCCCGGCAGCGAGCTCCCGACGGATTCCGGCGGCGAGTTCGGGCAGCCCGGCGGCGTCCTTGGCGCTCAGCGGCAGCACGGTGCAGGCCGGCTGCGGGGCCGGGGCGGCGGGCCCGGTGCTCGGCGGCTCCTCCAGCAGGACGTGCGCGTTGGTGCCGCCGAAGCCGAAGGAGTTGACGCCGGCCCGGGCCGGTCCGTCGTGCTCGGGCCAGTCGATCGGGGCGGTCGGGATGTCGAAGGGCAGCGCGGCCAGGTCGATGCCGGGGTTGGGCCGTTCCAGGTTGAGGTGCGGCGGGATCCGCCGGTGCTTGAGGGCCAGGGCGGTCTTGATCAGCCCGGCGACGCCGGCGGCGGCCTCGGTGTGCCCGATGTTGGTCTTGACCGAGCCGACGTAGCAGCGGTCGCCCGGGCGGCGGCCGATGCCCAGCACCCGGCCGAGCGCGGCCGCCTCGATCGGGTCGCCGACCGGGGTGGAGGTTCCGTGCGCCTCGACGTACTGGAGGCTGCCGGGCAGCACCCCGGCCTCGGCGCAGACCCGTTCGATCAGGGTGACCTGGGCGTCCGCGCTGGGGACGGTGATGCCGTTGGTGCGCCCGTCCTGGTTGACGCCGCTGCCGAGGATGACGGCGTGCACCGGGTCGCCGTCGCGCAGCGCGTCCGACAGCCGCTTGAGGACGACCACGCCGACCCCCTCGGCCCGGACGTAGCCGTCGGCGGAGGCGTCGAAGGCGCGTGAGCGGCCGTCGGCGGACAGGAAGCCGCCCTTGGTCTCGGCGATCGTGTACTGCGGCGCCATGTGCAGCAACGCGCCGCCCGCCAGGGCGAGTTCGGTCTCGCCGCGGAGCAGGCTCTGGCAGGCGAGGTGCACCGCGACCAGGGAGGAGCTGCAGGCGGTGTCGATCGAGACGCTGGGGCCGCGGAAGTCGAAGCAGTGCGAGATCCGGTTGGACACCATCGTCATCATGGTGCCGGTGGCGGTGTGCGCGGCGAGCGTGCGGAAGTCGAGGTCGGCGAACTGGAGGATCTTGTAGTCGAGGGTGAAGGCCCCCATGTAGACGCCGACGTCGCGGCCGGCCAGCTCGCCGGGGCGCAGGCCGCCGTCCTCCAGGGCCTCCCAGCTGACCTCCAGGAGCTTGCGCTGCTGCGGGTCCATGTGCTCGGCCTCGCGCGGGCTGATGCCGAAGAAGTCCGGGTCGAAGGTGTCGAAGCCGTCGATGTAGCCGCCCCGGCCGCCGACCAGGCGGCCCGGTTTGGACCGGTCCCGACTGCCGAGCGTGCCGGTGTCGTAGCGGTCGGCGGGTGTCGCGGTGAGGCAGTCCCGACCCTCGACGAGGTTGCGCCAGTAGGTCCGGTGGTCGTTGGCGTGTCCCGGCAGGCGGCAGCCGATGCCGGTGATCGCGATCCGGTCGCAGGGCACGGCGAAGGGCGAGGTGTTCATGATCCAATCCGAGGGTGATGGCGTGGCGGCGCGGACACGGGCGGAGGAAGAGCGGCCTCGCGGGCAGGGTCAGACGGACGGCTCGGTGGTCTTCACCTGGCGCCAGGGGTGCAGCAGGGTGGCACCCACTTCGCCGGTGGCCGGGAAGGCGGCCGGATCGGCGAGGCCGACGGCGGTGGGCACCCGGCCGGGGCGCCAGGTGAAGCTGCCGAACACGTGGTCCCACAGCGAGAGGTCGGAGGCGTAGTGCCCGGCCTCAGCGAGGTCGGTGCTGTGGTGCAGTCGGTGGAGCTCGGGACCGGCCAGCAGGTGGCCGAGGAACCCGAGGCGGACGTCGATGTTCGCGTGAACGAAATACCCCTGCGCAAGAATGAATATTCCGACCACGAACACGGATTCCGCCGAGAAGCCGATCAGCGACAGCAGGAGTTGCACCACGGACTGCGCGACGAACACGTCGAGAATATGGTTCACACCGTTGTTCGCGACATTCACCTTGTCCGGCACATGGTGGACGCCGTGCAGGCGCCAGAGCCACCGGTTGTGGTGGGACCAGCGGTGGACGAGGTAGTCGCCGAGCGATCCGATCAGCAGCGCGAGCGGGATCTCCAGGGCGAACGGGAGCACCGGATGGGCCGCCCCGAGCACCTGCACCAGCGCCGTCACCAGCCCCTGGGCGAGCGCACCACCGGCCATACTCAGCACGAAGTACACGGTGTACCAGCGCAGTTCACGCCCACTCGGATGCCAGTCGGTCCGGTACGGGATCACTCGCTCCAGTACGGCCAGGTACCCGAGGACGCCGACCAGCACGAGGGGGGAGACCCGGTCGGGCTCCCAGTGGAAGTGCAGTGTGGCGACGGCCGTGCACAGCACCCCCAGGAGCAGAAGCGGATGAGCGAGCCGGCGTGCAATGGCGGACAGCACGCGCCCCCTTGGTTATTCGCGAACTAATGACTGGAAACGTCAGAGACTCTAGCTGGAGAGGTCAGCTACGGCAGTCATTCGACGTGTTAACGCCATAAATAACCCGATCGGAGGAAGATCTGCGCACGAAGTTGACACCAGACCGGCGCGAAAGGGGCGCGTTTGTTCGCAGGCGCTGGAGAAACCGGAGCGCAGCGGGGTCGAGCCCACGCCGGGCGAGGTCGCACGCCCCCTGACACAGGGGGCGGTCCGGACCCGGATCCGGCCCCCGGTCCGGCGAGGGCGGCGCGGGTGGCACCGGGCAAGCGCGAGCCGGGCGCGAGGGCGCGGGCCGTGCGGGTGGCGCCGCCCGTCAGGACCCCGCCAGCTCCGCCAGCCGCCACGCCGCCTCCGGCCGGTACGCCGCGAGGCGGTCGCGCAGGCCGCGCAGCTCGTACCCGACCAGGGCCGGCAGGGCCGCCGCCGGGGCGGTCTCCAGGGCGGGCCCGAGCAGTTGGACGGCCGTCTGCGGGTCGTGCGCGCAGGCGTGGCAGTCCGCCACCCGGACGGTGAAGAGGAGACGGCTGGAGGGGAGCTGGGCCGGGCCGAGCAGGCCGAGCGCGGTCTCGGCCGCGGTCAGCGCCCGGCGGGCCAGCCGGGGGTCGCCGACGACCGCGGCGAGGTCGCGCAGCGCGGCGGCCGCGCCGGACTCCACCCGCAGCCGCATCGAGGCGATGGAGAGCCAGGGCGCGTCGTCCTCGTCCCGGGCGCCGATGTGGTCCAGGTGCAGCCGGGCGCGGCCGAGGTGGCGAATGGTGGCCCGGACGTCGCCGGTGAGGGCGTGCGCACGGGCCTGGCCGATCTGGCCCATCGCGCCGGCCCAGTGCCGGCCGGGGGCGGCGCGGCCGGTCTCCCGGGCGTAGCCGAGGGCGGCGGCCGGGTCACCGTCCATCCGGGCGAGGGTGCTCATGTCGCTCAGCGCGGCGACCTGGGTGGCCTGGTCCCCGGCGAGCTCCGCCCAGGCGAGCGCGCGGTCGAAGCAGGCCATCGCGGTGGCGTTGCGGCCGTCCTGCATCCGCAGCGCGCCCGCGGCGTGCGCGTGCTCGGCGGCCAGTCGGGCGAGCGGGCGGCGCTGCGCGGCGGGGGCGGCGGCGAGCCGGGCGAGCACGGCCTGCAAGGTGCGTTCGACGGCGGCGGCCAGGCCGGGCAGGCCGCCGGCCTCGCCGGAGCGCAGGTGGGCGGCGAGCAGCCCGGTGAGGGCGTGTGCGGTGGCGGCGTCCAGGGGTGGCGCGCCGGCCGGGTTCGCGGCGCAGAACTCGGCGTGCAGCGCGGCGAGTTCGACCGGGTCGGGGACGTCGCAGCCGTCGGCGCCGTGCAGCGGGCAGAGCAGGCCGTAGTCGGGCAGCCGGGGCGGCGGCTGGGCGGGGGCGCTCCAGCGGGCCGGGCCGCCGGGCCCGTTCGCGGCCGCGGTGGGCAGCGGGGGCCGCAGCAGGGCGGGCGCGAGGGGCGCCAGGGAGGGCAGTTCGGCGGTCTCGGCCCGCTGGCAGGCGGCCCGCAACTCACCGCCCGCGCCGAGGAGTTCGTCGATCCTGTCAGCGATCCGAGGGGTGACCCGGCGGGCGCCGTGCTCGATCTTGCTCACCGCGGTGTGGTCGTAGCCGATTCCGGCGCCGAGTTGGGCCTGGGTGAGGCCGGCCCGGCGCCGCCAGTGGCGCAGCCGGGCGCCGAAGTCCCGCCAGGCGCCCAACTCCTGGGCGGGCGGGGCGACGGGTGGGGACGGAGGTGCGGACGCCGGTTCCACGGCCACGCGGTTCCGGTGCACGGCTGCCTCCTCCGGTCGCTTCCCCCGGGCCCCTCGCCAACCTTCCGACCATCAGGACGGTACTCGATGACACCCGGTCCGTACATGAGGTGGTCTCAACCACTCGGGCAAAAGCCCAGCTTGACGGAATTTGCCAACCCTATGCATCGCGTGCACCAGCCATTGACCAGAGCATGACGCCGTGTGAGGGTTCCGGCACCCGAGCGCGGACGGCCCGCACGGCCGTCCCCCAGACACGGCCCTGCGGTGGGCCACCAGCCCTGCCGTCCGCGGTCGAGGACCCCCACATGCGAGGAGCCTCGATGCAACGCAGAGTTTCCACAGGACGGTTGCTGACCACGGCGACCACCCTGACCGTGCTGGCCGGCATGATCGCCGCCACGGCCGGGCCGGCCACCGCCGCGCCCACCCCCTCTCCCGCACCACCCAGCGCCCTCGCGGCAGCCGTCAACGCCGCCGACGCGGCCGCGGCCGCCGGCCTGGACGCACTGGCCAAGGGCCCCGGCGAGACCTACGAGCGCCGGGCCGTCACCCCCTGGCTCGGCGGCCTCTACTCCGTCGCGTACGACCGCAGCTACCGCGGCCTGCCGGTGGTCGGTGGCGACGCCGTGGTGCTCGCCGACGGCCAGGGCAAGGTCCGCGGCCTCCAGTCGGCCGCCACCGGGCCGGTCGGCGGCTCGATAACCCCGCAGGTCAGCGCGGCGAACGCGGAGAAGACCGCGCGCACCAAGCTGGCCGCGGTGGACTCGGTGGCCGAGCGCCGCCTGGTCGTCCGGGTCAAGGACGGTGCGAGCCGGCTCGCCTGGGAGACCGTCCTCAAGGGCCGTACCGAGAGCGCGCCGAGCACGTTGCACGTCTTCGTGGACGCCGCCAGCGGCGAGGTGATCGACAGCTACGACGATGTCCGCGCCGGCACCATCAACAGCAAGTGGAACGGCCCCGGCCCGCTGACCATCAGCACCACCAACTCCGGCGGCTCGTACTCGCTGCGCGACCCGAACCGGCCCGGCCTGACCTGTTCCGACTACAGCAGCGGCCAGGTGTTCAGCAAGTCCTCCGACTCCTGGGGCACCGGCAACCCCTCCAGCAAGGAGACCGGCTGCGCCGACGCCATGTGGGCGGCCCAGAAGGAATGGGACATGCTCCGCGACTGGCTCGGTCGCAACGGCCACAACGGCAACGGCGGCAGCTGGCCGGTCAAGGTCGGCCTCAACGACGTCAACGCCTACTGGGACGGCAGCTCCGTCTCCATCGGCCACAACCAGAACAACGAGTGGATCGCCGCCCAGGACGTCGTCGGCCACGAGTTCGGCCACGGCATCGACCAGTACACCCCCGGCGGCGCCAACAACGAGAACGGCCTGGGCGAGGGCACCGGCGACATCTTCGGCGCGCTCACCAAGGAGTACGCCAACCAGCCCGCGCCCTACGACTACCCCGACTACCAGGTCGGCCGGCAGGTCAACCTGGTCGGCCAGGGGCCGATCCGCAACCTCTACCAGCCCTCACTGGTCAACAACGACCCGAACTGCTACTCCTCCTCCATCCCCAGCACCGAGGTGCACGCGGCGGCCGGCCCGCTGAACCACTGGTTCTACCTCCTGTCGATGGGCTCCAACCCGGGCGGCGGCAAGCCGTCCAGCCCCACCTGCAACAACTCCTCGGTCACCGGCATCGGCGTCAAGCAGGCCGGCCAGGTCTTCTACGGCGGCATGCTGCTCAAGACCAGCGGCATGACCTACAAGCGGTACCGCACCACCACCCTGACCGCCGCCAAGAACCTCGACCCGACCTGCAACTACTTCAACCGGACCAAGGCCGCCTGGGACGCGATCAGCGTGCCCGCGCAGAGCGGCGACCCGACCTGCACCCCGTCCGGCAACAACGACTTCTCGCTCGCGCTCGGCCCGGCCTCCGGCTCGGTCCAGCCCGGCGCCTCGACCACGGCTACGGTCTCCACCGCCGTCACCTCGGGCACCGCGCAGACCGTCAACCTGACCGCCTCGGGCGCCCCGACCGGGGTCACCGCGACGCTCAGCCCCTCCTCCGTGCAGACGGGTTCGTCCGCGACGCTGACCCTGTCGGCCTCCTCGGGCGCCCCGGCCGGGACGTACGTGATCACCGTCACCGGCACCGCCGGCGCGGCCACCCACACCGCCCAGTACACCCTGACCGTCGGCGGCGGGGGCACCCCCGGCGGGCCCGCGCCCGACATCGACGTCGCCAAGGTCCAGGCCCACCTGACCCAGCTGAACACCATCGCCAGCCAGAACGGCGGCAACCGCCGGGCCGGCAGCGCCGGGCACAGCCAGTCCGTGGCGTACATCAAGGGCAAGCTGCAGGCCGCCGGCTACACCGTGACCGAGCAGACCTGCACCTCCTGCACCTACCAGTCCAACAACCTGATCGCCGACTGGCCCGGCGGCCCCGCCGACCAGGTCACCATGTTCGGCGCCCACCTGGACAGCGTCTCGGCCGGCCCCGGCATCAACGACAACGGCTCCGGCTCGGCCACCCTGCTGGAGAACGCCCTCGTCCTCGCCCAGCAGAACCCCACCCTGACCCGGCACGTCCGGTTCGCCTGGTGGACCGGTGAGGAGCAGGGCCTCCAGGGCTCGCAGTCCTACGTCGGCCAGCTCAGCTCCACCCAGCGCTCCGCGATCAAGTCCTACTACAACTTCGACATGGTCGGATCGCCCAACGCCGGCTACTTCATCAACAACATCACCTCCGCCGCCGCCGCGCCGATGAAGGCCTACTGGGACTCCCTCAACCTCCAGCCGGAGGAGAACGTCGAGGGCCAGGGCCGCTCGGACGACTACTCCTTCCAGCAGGCCGGCATCCCCACCTCCGGCTACGCGGCCGGTGCCGACGCCGTCAAGACCTCCGGCCAGGCGACCAAGTGGGGCGGCAGCGCGGGCCGTTCGTACGACTCCTGCTACCACCAGTCCTGCGACACCACCAGCAACATCGACCCGACCGCGCTGAACCGCAGCGCCGACGGCGTGGCCTACACCATCTGGAAGACCTCCGTCGGCGGCACCACCCCCGCCAACGACTTCTCCCTCGCGGTGAACCCGGCCACCGCCACCGTCAACCCCGGCGACTCGGCCACCGCGACGGTCTCCACCGCCACCACCTCCGGCTCCGCCCAGACGGTCAACCTGACCGCCTCCGGCGCCCCGGCGGGCGTCACGGTCTCCTTCAGCCCGTCCTCGGTGCAGTCCGGCGCCTCGGCCTCGCTGACCATCGCGACCGCCGCGAACACGGCGGCCGGCACCTACAGCATCACGCTCACCGGCACCGGCTCCGCCACCCACAGCACCAGCTTCTCGCTGGTCGTGGGCAACGGCCCGACCAACCCCGGCGGCACCTGGACGCCCGGCACCACCTACCAGGCGGGCGACGTCGTGACCTACAACGGGGTCAGCTACCGCTGCCTCCAGGGTCACACCGCCCAGGTCGGCTGGGAGCCGCCGATCGTCCCCGCCCTGTGGCAGGCCGTGTGACCCGCAGGTCACCTGCCTGACACCCCGTAAGCCGCTGCGCCGCGGTCCGTCGAGGGGGACGGATCGCGGCGCAGCCGTGTGCCGGGCGCACCCCCGGGTCACCGGGCGTAACCGGGCCGCCACTCGGCTGACGTACAGTCGGCTGCGGGGCGGGCCGCCCGCCCACGACGGCCGACCCCCGAGGAGACTCCTGGTGACCACCGACACCCGCCCCGTACCGGAGCTGGCCGCCGAGGCCGTCGAGCAGTGGCGCAGCGAGGAGGCCGACCTCGTCGACCTGCTCGCCCGGGCGCAGCGGGGCATCGGCGGCATCGCCGCCTTCCGGCTCGGCCCCACGCCCACCGTGCTGGTCACCGACCCGGCCGCCGTGCAGCACGTGCTCGGCCGCCACCCCGACCGCTACGTCAAGCGCTCGCACCGCGCGCGGATGCTGGTCGGCGACGGCGTGCTCTCCGCCACCGGGGACGCCTGGAAGCGCCAACGGCGGCTGCTGCAATCCCAGTTCACCGGCACCGGGATGCGCCGCTACGAGCAGCGGATCGCCGCCGCCGCCCGCCGGACGGCCGACCGCTGGGAGGGGTACGCGCGCAGCGGCGAGACCTTCGACCTCGGCGAGGAGATGCGCGGATTCGCCCTCGACACCGTCTGGCGGGCCCTCACCGGGCTGCCGCTGGACGACCGCACCGACCATGAACTCCGTTCTGTGGAACGGGTGGTGGCGGCCATGCCGACCCTGCCCACGGACGCCGGGGACGCCCGGGACGCCGTCGCCGCCGACCTCGCCCGGATCGACGCCGTCGCGCTGGCCGCCATCGACGCGGCGCGCTCGGCGACCGACGCCGAGGAGCCCGGCGTGCTGCGGGTCCTGCTCGACGCCTCGGCCCAACACCCCGAGTACACCGACCGGTTGATCCGCGACGAACTCGTCACCCTGCTCGTCGCCGGGCACGAGACCACCGCCACCACCCTGACCTGGCTCTTCCTCCTCCTCGACCGCCACCCCGAGGCGCGCGGCGCGGACCCGCAGGCCCTGGTCAGCGAGGCCCTGCGGCTCTACCCCCCGGCCTGGCTGCTCCCCCGGCACGCCGTCGAGGACGACGTGATCGACGGCCACCGCATCGCCGCCGGCACCGACGTCCTGGTCTGCCCCTACCTCACCCACCGCGACCCGGCCCTGTGGCCCGACCCCGAACGCTTCGACCCCTCCCGCTTCACCGCCACCGGCGCCCGCCCCGCCCAGCTCGGCGCGTACCTCCCCTTCGGCCTCGGCGCCCGCGCCTGCCTCGGCACCCAGTTCGCCGTCCGCGAGACCACCGCGCTGCTCGAACTCCTGCTGCCCGCCCACACCGTGCGGTTCCGATCCGTCCCGACCGGCTCCGCCTACAGCATCACCGTCCGCCCCGACGGGCCGACGCCGGCGGTGCTGGGCTGACCGATCCCGGTCGCGGTCCCGGTCGCCGGCGGGAGGAAGTCGTCGGCCAGTTCCTCGCCGGCGAGGGCGGCGTCGACGCGGGCGTGGATGTGCGCGTGGGTGACCGGGCAGTCCAGCGGGCGGTCGCGGTGGCAGTCGAGCATGTGGGTCAGGACGGCCGCGGCGCGCTCCAGACGGCGGGCGCGGGCCGTCATCTCGTCCCGCTGCGCCGCCAGCAGCGCCTTCCGCTCCGCCGCCTGCTCGCTCGCCATCACGGCGGCTTCCTCGCCCCCGTCCTCGCCGCCGCCCGCACCGACCAGCGGCCGCACCTCCTGGCCGTGGTGGCCGTCTGCGTCCTCTGCCTGCTCGGCGTCATGCTCGCCCCGGCCGCCGGTGCTCCGCTCTGGGCTGGCATCCTCGGCATCGGCATCGGCATCGGTATGGGCGCCGGCCGCGACGCCCGGCCGTAACCGGCGTGGCACTCCTCGGTGCCCGTACGTGCCCCTCGATACTCCGGTAGACCCCTGTACGAGAGGACACCGATGGAATTCCTGGTCGACATGGTGACCACCGTCCCGGACGGAACCACCGAGGACGCGGTCGCCGACATCCGGGCCCGCGAGGCCCAGCGGTCGCGCGAACTCGCCGCCCAGGGTGCCCTGTTGCGGCTCTGGCGCCCGCCGCTCGCCCCCGGCGAATGGCGCACCTGGGGCCTCTTCAGCGCCCCCGACGAGACGCGGCTGGAACAGGCGCTCGCCTCCATGCCCCTGCGGGTATGGCGCCAGGACACCGTCACCCCGCTCGCCCCGCACCCCAACGACCCCGGCACGGGAGGCGCCCGATGAGCGACGAAGCCGTGCTGCGCGGCGTCCTCAACCGCTGGAAGGCCGCCGTCGACGCCCACGAACCCGAGCAGGCAGCCGACTGCTTCACCGAGGACGCGATCTTCCAGGGCCTCCACCCGTACACTGTCGGGCGGGCCGGCATCAGTGCCTACTACGCCTCCCAGCCCCCCGGCATGACGGCCGACTACCGCATCCTGGAGTCCCGGCGGCTCACCCCGACTCTCCTCCTCGGCTACCACAGCGTCGACTTCGCCTTCTCCGACCGCCCCACCCTTACCGTCAACCTCGGCGTCCTGCTGCGGCGCTCCGACGACGGCTGGTCCATCGCCCACTACCAGGTCTCGCTGCTGCCCTGAACTGCGCCGACACATCCCATCGCCGCGATCCGTCGCACACCACGTCGTGAACCCGGCCCGCCGAGCACCCAGCTCGGCGGGCTGACGGGGGAGGTGGCCCCGGGGGACATCGGACGTTGCCCTGGCGTACCTTCCGCCGGAGGTGCGGGGTCGAACAGACTGGGAGGGACTGTCGACGATCCCTCGAAGGGGCCTTACCTGTGCGTGCCCATGACTCCGGTAGTGCGTTTGCCACCGACCGACGACCGGGCCGTACCAGTCGGCCCACGGC
Source organism: Kitasatospora sp. NPDC088861 (assembly GCF_044750105.1). Classification (NCBI taxonomy): domain Bacteria; kingdom Bacillati; phylum Actinomycetota; class Actinomycetes; order Kitasatosporales; family Streptomycetaceae; genus Kitasatospora; species Kitasatospora sp. NPDC088861. Next base: position 341,987 of record NZ_JBIVJF010000002.1, on the reverse strand, counting down.
TCCCGCCCGGCTGCCCTCCGGTGCCCGGGCCGTGACGCCGGCGGCGCTCACCGCCACGCAACGGGCCGTGGGCAATGCCGCGGTGAGCCGGATGCTGGAGCAGGAACAGGAGCAGCACGAGCACGCTGCGGCCGACGTGCAGCGCTCGGCCGTCCACGAGGTGCTGCGGAGCCCCGGCACACCGATGGCCGACGGGCTCCGGGCCGAGATGGAGACCCGGCTCGGCGCGGACTTCTCCGATGTCCGGCTGCACACGGGTGCGACCGCCCGGGAGTCGGCGGCGGGGATCGGCGCCCGCGCGTACACCTCGGGCAGCCACATCGTCCTCGGTGATGGAGGGGGCGACAAGCACACGCTCGCGCACGAGTTGACCCACGTCATCCAGCAGCGCAGCGGCCCCGTCGCGGGCACCGACAACGGGAGCGGGCTGCGGGTCAGCGACCCCTCGGACCGCTACGAGCGCGAGGCCGAGGCGAACGCCTCCCGGGTGCTGTCCCGGCCGCTCGCCCGGGAGTCCGAAGCGGAGCACGCGGCCCACGCGCACGGCACGCAGGCCGGCGAGCCCTCGGTGCAGCGGCGCCCCACGGCGAAGCCCGCCGAGGAGGAGGGCGACCACACCCACGTCGACGCCGACTATCCGGGCATGCGGCTCATCCTGGACCAGAAGCTGACCGACGAGCACTACGAGAAGATCTACCAGCTCGCGGGCTCCGAGGAACGCGTGATCTTCGACGAGGACGGCAGCTACGGGTACATCAAGGTCGACGACGGCCTGGAGACCTACTACAAGCTCGTCAACATGGAGGTCGGCCCCGAGCAGGCGCAGGCGGACCTGAGCGGCCACGTCAACCGGCAGCGGGACTCCAGCTACCACGTCCGGGCCGGTGCCGGGACTTTCGAGGGCGCACAGATCGACCAGTTGCAGGACTTCGCCGCGCAGGGCGTGCGTCCCGGCCAACTGGTCGAGGTGAGCGTCGCGTTGCTGCGGCAGGCCAGCGGTCGTGCGCAGACGGTGGCGGGCGGGCTCGACGAGAAGCGGCTCAGTGCCGCCGTCACCGGCATGAAGAACAGCGCCGCGCTCGAACCGATCAAGATCCGGGTCGACGGGGGCGGCATCAGCATCCAGGACGGGAACCACCGCCTGGGCGCGGCCGTTCAGCTGGGCGCCGCGTACGCGCCCTGCAAGATCGTCTGACCGCCCGTTCCGCTGCCGACCTCGCTGGTGATCCCGGCGAGGTCGGCAGCGGTGGCGTCTCAGTGGCGGTGGTGGTTGTCGGGTTGGGCCGGGTCGCCGGGGTGCTCCAATCCCTCGACGAGGGTGAGGCGTCGGGCGCGCTCGTGGTCGAGCCAGCGGACGAAGGCGGCGCGGCGGGCGGCCTCGGTGAGGTCGGCGGTGGGGTCGTGCTCCTCTGTGACGGTGTGCACGGAGCGGAGCGCGGCCCTCCAGGGGCCGGCGGTGACCCAGGTGCCGGGCGGAGCCTCGCGGAGGGCTTCGGCGAGGGCGGTCGGGAGGGTGTCGGGGTTGGCGTCGAGTTCGCCGTCGGGCAGGGCGAGGTGCCAGACGGCCGACGGCGGGCGGGTGGTCAGGGTGCGGTAGTGGGCGACGTCGGCGGCGGAGGGTTCGACGTCGGCGGTGACCGCCGCGTAGACGGCTCGGACGGCTGGGCTGCCCTCGTAGGCGGCGGCGGTGATGGAGCCGAGTTCGACGGCGGCCTGCTGGTCCAGGCGGGCCGGGCCGGTGGACCGTACGGGCAGGTCGCGCTCGGTGGCGACCGCCTCGCACAACGCCTCGGTCAGCAGCACCTGGGCGACCCAGCGGCTGAGCTGGCGGTCCTCCGAACTGCCGGGCTGGGGCAGGGCGGTGGAGCGCGGGCCGGTGCGGAGGGCGGCGAGGCGGTGGTCGAGGGCGGCGCGCGGGAGGGGCTTTCCGTCGAGCAGACCGAGGGTCATGCCTCCACCTCCAGGGCGACGGTCGGGGAGTACTGGCAGCGGCCGAACCACATGACCTTGGCCAGCGCCCAGTACGCGCCGGGGTCGGTGGATTCGGGGGCGGCGATCTCGAAGGCCACGGTCGAGGACGATCCGGCCGGGACGGCGAAGCCGCGGACCGGGTCGGCGATGGCGTCCCAGGTGCCCCAGGGGGAGACGAGTTGGAGTTCGCCGCGGATCTCGCCGCGGGTGCGGTTGGTGAGGGTGAGGCCGAGGGTGGTGCGGCCCCCCGGGGTGACGCGCAGGGTCTCCTCGGAGACGGCGACGTCCAGGCCGGTGTCGCGGCCGGTGGTGGCCTTGGTGCCCTGGGCGATCGTCCAGTCCTCGGGGGCGTCGCCGGGGACGGGCAGCAGGTTGGGGAGGTCGCCGACGGCGATGGTCACGACGTCCTCGATCTCCTGGCCGTCGTGCACGATCCGGACGGCGGCGAAGTGCAGGCCGGGCAGGACTTCGGCGGGCGGGGTGAGGGTGACCGGGAAGCGCAGGTGGCCGCCGGGCTCCAGCCGGTAGGGGCGGCTGCCGAGGCTGGTCTGCCAGCCCTCGGGCGGCAGGACGACGGCCGTGCCCTCGACCGCCGCGTCGCGCAGTTGCGAGGACAGGGCGACGGAGAGTTCGACCGCCTCGCCGTCCGTCCGCAGCAGGCCGGGCGAGGCGCCGACGGAGACCGGCAGGTAGCCGAGCGGCGCCGGACCCCGGTTGTGCAGCCAGTAGCGGGCGTGGACGGGTTGCGCGGGTTCGGCGACCGGGCCGAGGACCGGGCCGCCGGGCTCGGCGGCGACGCCCGGGGCGGCGAGCAGGGTGGCGATCTGCGAGCCGGCGAGGTCGACGCGTTCGACGGCCTCGCCGAGGGGGCGTTCCAGCAGGTCGGCGGGCCGCAGGTGGCTCAGCCCGAGTGCGCCGCCGAATTCCGCCGTGCGTCCGAGTCCGGTCGACTCGACCAGCCGGACGGCGAGTTCGCGCCCGACGGCCGCCGCCGAGCCGTGCGCGATGGGGTTGCCGGCGGGCTTGAGCGCGCCGAGCAGGACTTCGCGCTGCGGTTCGACCCGCAGCCAGGAGAGGGTGGCCGGCAGCGGCCCGTCCTGCGGCGGCGCGATCCGGGCGTGGAACGGGTGGTTGAACTCCTGGCCCTGGGCGGGCAGGGTCTGGCTCCGCCAGTCGCCCGGGCCGCCGACCAGTGCGTAACTGAACTCGTGCGTCCAGTGCTGGAGTTGGAAGGAGGCGCCGTCGGGCAGGGTGCGCCGGGGCGGGTCGATCCAGACGCCGGAGGGCCAGCCGGTGCAGGAGCGCATCAGGGAGAGGTGCAGGGCTCCAGTGGTGTCGACCGCGAAGCCGGGCAGGCCGAAGCTGAGCAACGCGACGGTGTGGTCGGCGAGTTGGTCCACGACGTCGGACGGGCAGACGGCTCCGATCCGGGCGTCGGCGAGGTCCGCGACGAGCGCGGCGGCGTCCGTGACGACCAGTGCGGGCAGCGCCCGCAGGTCCCGCAGGTCGGCGCCGGGCTGCCAGACCTCGGCGAGCGGGGTGAGTGCGGGCACCCAGACCGCGCCGTGCGTCTTGAGGACGCTCGCGTACTCCTCGCCGGCCCGCTCGATCAACTCCCGTGCGGCGTCGTTCTCTTCCGGCCCGCCGAGGACGATCCGGAAGTCGGGCAGGTTGGAGTCGACGTCCAGCCAGCCGTACCGGGCCCAGTCGGCGCCGGAGGTGGTGGCGGTGACGCCGACCCGGGCGAGGGCGACCACCAGCGGGCGGGCGTCGGCGGCGTCGTCCAGGCTCGGCACGACCACCTCGGCGACGCCCAACGCCCGCTCCCCCAGCGGCGATCCGGCCGGATCGGACAGCACGGCGCGCGCGGTGGCGCCGAGGCCGAACCAGGTGTTGGCCGGGTTGTCCAAGGTCCACGGCGCCTCGGCGGAGTCGACGTCGGGCAGGGCGAAGCCGCGCCCGACGACGGCGCCGGCGACCTCGCTGACCGGCAGCGCGCCGGGCAGGTCGACGGGGAAGCGCAGCCGCAGCAGCCGGTCGGCGCCGGAGTAGTCGACGACCCGGGTGCGGCAGTCGACCCGGTCGAGGCCGCGCCACAGGGTGACGGTCTGCTCGTAGCGGATCCCGTCGACGGTGCCGCCGATCACCAGCCGCTCGCCGAGCGGGCCGGTCTCGCGGCGCACGTCGGCCGGGGCCGTGCCGGAGCCGCGCACCGGTCCGCTGGGCACCAGGTGCCAGGGGCCCTCGCCGAAGTCGGGATGCTGCGGGTACTCCTCGTAGACCCGCAGTTCGTTGCCGATCCGGCCGCCCTGGATCAACTCCCGGTCGTGCAGGAGGTCGTGGACGGAGGACAGGCCGCCGCCACGGACGGGGTCGGCGCTCACCCGGTAGCGGTCGTTGGTGATCACCACCCCCTCGGCCGCCGTCCAGGGCTCCGCCGCCGGGCCCTCCACCAGCCGCCAGGTGCGCCAGCCGAGCGCGGGGACGTCGGCGGCGAGGAAGCGCAGGGCCCCCCGGTCGACGGTGCTCGGCACGGGCTCGCCCCGGTCGTCGAGCACCCGTACCGCCCCGGTCTGCGGGGGAAGTTGGACGACGACCAGGTCGGTCCGGTCGAAGGAGAGCGTGTTGGTGACGACCACGGCCGAACCGGCGGCCACCGCCGACCCGCCGGCCCCCTCCGGACCGACGCCGGCGGTGGAGATCCGCGCGGTCAGCGCGTCCAGCGCCTGGTCCCGGACGGCGGCCGCGAGGTCGTGCGCCTCTCGCCAGCCGCCGAGCAGGTCGAGGTAGACCTGGTCGGACTCGGAGCCGGTGATGGCGTCGTGGTGGGCGCCGTAGGCGAGTTGGCGCCAGACCTTGTCGAGAGCGGCGGTGGGGTACTGCCCCAGGCCGTGGACGGCGGCGAGGGTGGCGAGCTTCTCGGCGTCGGCGGCCGCGACCTCGCCGGCCCGCTGGGCCTGCTTGGTGTCGATGTACGAGACGTCCTTGCCGGTGTAGACCGGGTTCATGTCGCGGGTCTGCGGGCTGGGCCGGCGGCCGGTGGCGGCGAGTTCGGCCCGGACGGCGTCGAGGAAGTCGCGCGGGGTGGCGCAGACGAAGCGCGGCCAGAGGTACTTGGCGGCCCAGGAGCGGTGGATCTCGGTGACCCACTTGTTGGGCGGGGTGTAGTCGGTGCCGACGGGCAGCAGCAGGTTCCTGGTCGCGCCGACGGGCTTGAGCTTGCGGTACAGCTCGTAGACGGCCTGTTCGGCGGTGGCGAGGTCCGGGGAGGAGTCCATCCACCAGCCGGCCGAGTAGTGGTGCGGCATGTAGTGGGTGAGCACGCCCTCGCCGGAGGGGGCGATCCACTCGAACTCGCTCGGGAACTGCATCACCCGGGCGTCGTCCTTGGCCTCGCGGAAGTTCTTCTGGATCGGGCCCCACTGGTGGAAGGGGCCGCGGGCCCAGGCGCTGCCGGTGAGGCCGGCTGCGGCGAGGTGGCCGGGGAACTGCGGGTCGTGCCCGAACACGTCGAGCTGCCAGGCGGTTTGCGGGTCGCCGCCGAGGATGTCGCGCTGGTAGCCGATGCCGTAGACGAGGTTGCGGATGGTGGTCTCGGCGCCGGTCAGGTTGGTGTTGGGCTCGTTGTAGGTGCCGCCGACGAGTTCGACCTGGCCGCGCTCGAGCAGCGTGCGCAGGGTCTCGCGGCGCTCGGGGTGCTGGTCGAAGTACGGCTTGAGGTAGTCGACTTCGGCGAGGACGAACTTGTACACCGGGTCCCGCAGCGCGAGGTCCATGTGCGCGTCGACGAGCGCGAAGCCGTTGCGCTCCCAGAGCGGCCGGGTGGTGGCGTCGGCGGAGAGCAGTTCCCAGGGGGAGGTGTAGGCGGCCTGGGTGTTCCACCAGACCGGGTCGTAGTGGAAGTGGGAGACCAGGAACATCGTCCAGCCGGGTTCGGCGACCTCCACCAGGGCGTCCACGGAGGCGCCCTCCGCCTCGACGGTGACGGGGAGTTCGGTGCCCGGCTCGGGGGCGCCGGTGAGCTCCAACGGGACTTCGACCAGCCCCGTGCCGGTCGCCTCGCCGCGCACGCCCGGGCCGCTGACGGTGATCCGGGCGGCCGGGCCGTCGAGGGTGACCCGCAGCAGTTGGCGCGGGGCCTCCTCGGGACCGGTGAAGAGGTCGGTGTTCTCGACGGCGGTGATGGTGACCGGCACGGGGAGGGTCCTTTCGGTGCAGGTGCGGGGGCCGGGCGCGGGGTTGGGTGCCGCGCCCGGCGGGAGTTGCTGACGTGCCCGGTTACTGGCCCCAGGCCTCGAACTCGTAGATGCGGGCGGCCGGGTCGGTGTTCTGGGTGGGCTTGGTGACGACCAGCCGGACGTAGCGGGCGGTGGTGGTCACCGGGTGGGTGGTGGTGCCCGCGGTGTTGCCGGTGACGTCGGCGACCGTCGTCCAGGGGTCGGTGGTGTTCGAGCGGACCTGGATCGAGAAGTCGCGGGTGTTGAAGGCCGCGCTCTCACCGCCGGCGCCCGCGTGCTTGACCACGAACTTCGACAGCTGCTTGGCCGAGCCGAGGTCCACCTCGAGCCACTTGGAGCTGTTCAGGCTGCACCACTTGTCGCCGGTGCCGCCGTTGACGCTGCCGTTGACGGCCTTGGCCGGGCCTTCGCCGGCGTTGCACTGGCCGGAGGCGGTGGCCGGGCGGTTCAGCGCCAGGTTGCCGCCGGTCGCGGGCGGCGTGCCCGTCCAGCCGACGGTGGTGGAGGCGGCGGTGGAGCGGCCGTAGGTGGTGGAGACGGCCTCGACGTCGAGGGTGGTGGCGTCCTCGGTCCCGGCCCGGTCGAGCCGCCCGACGTAGTACGCGTCGTTGGGGGTCGCGCCGAGGAAGGTCCGGCTGCCGTCGGCGTTGCGCCGGTACACCTCGTAGTGGTGGACGTCGCCGCCGGGCGCGGCCGTCCAGGAGAGCCGCAGCGACTGGCTGGAGCCCGCCGTCACGTCGCTCGCGCCGAGGACGGTGAGGCCGCTGGGCGCCGCCGGGGCGCCCACGTCGCCGTCGTGGACGGAGATCTGGCCGATCCGCACGTCGTAGGCGGGGTCGGAGCCGTCGGCCCGGAGGGCGAGCTGGGCGATGGTACGGCCCGCGTACGGGGCGAGGTCGAGGGTGTGCCGCTCCCAGCCGGTACCGGAGTTGGCGCCGACGTCGATCGTGGTGAAGCTGTTCGGCGCGTCGGTGAAGGAGACCGCGGCCTTGAGCTTGGTGGGCCCGGCGGCCGGGGTCCTGACCACCAGGTCCAGCTTGGTGTTCGCGGCGACGGGCAGTTTGGTCTCGTACAGCCGCACGGTGTTGGCGGCGTCCAGGGTGCCGGTGAGGCGCAGCGAGGAGCCGCCCTGGTAGGCGTCGGTGAAGTCGACGGACGGGGTGAGCTTGCTGCCGCTGGAGTCGACCATCCACCGGTAGGTCGGCGGGACGTCCTGGAGGGACAGGTTGTTCCAGCCGCCGGTGGCGACCCGGGTGCCGGCGGAGTTGTAGAAGTCCCCCTGCCCGGTGTTGAAGTTGGTGACGAAGGGCTTGGCGGTGATCGGCGAGGACTCGGCGACGTAGCCGGCCAGGCCGGGCCAGTTGTCGGAGGGGTTGGCCTTGGACGGGTCGTTGTCGGCGCCGACCCAGTAGCGGGCGTCCTTGGCGTAGAAGTCGGCCCGGTCGGTGGCGGACTTCCAGGTCCATTCGGGCCGGTAGAGGCCGAGCGAGGTGGTGTGCGGCTGGCCGGTCGGGAAGAGGGACTTCCAGTCGACGCCGGTGTTGTAGCCGTTGGCCTCGGTGTCGATGCCGGAGTAGAGGTCGTACTCGCTGCGGCCGAGTTGCCGGGCCAGCGCGCGGGAGGAGTTCAGGCCGCCGGAGCTCCAGTTGAAGTTCAGGAACATCGAGTCCGAGGTGCGCTTCGAACCGTCCTGGAGGAACGGGGAGTTGGCGGAGGTGAGGGCGTTCTGCCAGTTGACCGAGCCGGAGGTGGTCATGGCGTCGTACCACATGAACTCGGTGCCGCTCTTGGCCTTGCTGTACTGCATGAGGTTGCGCACTTCGGTGGCGAGGGCCGAATCGCCGCCGCCGGTCTCCTGGTTGATGAACCAGCCGTCGAAGCCGTAGTACTGGGCGGCCTGGGCGAGTTTGTCGGCGACGGGGTAGCTGTTGCCGGACTTCTGGACGAAGTCGCGGAGCCACTGGAGCTGGCCGCCGTAGGCGGCGGGCGGGAAGAAGACGGTGCCGTAGACCTTTACGCCGTTGCGGTGGGCGGCGTCGATGACGGTCGGGTTGGGGGCGAGGATCAGGCCCTCGCCGGCCGAGCCGCCCCAGAAGACCAGCTTGTCGACGTACTGCCAGTAGCCGAAGGCGTAGTAGTTGGGGTCGGCGGAGCCCTGGGAGGGGTTGTTGGAGGTGGGCCCGAAGGAGACCAGGGAGGCGATCTTCCCTTCGCCGGTGCGGGCGTTGGGGTTGGCCTTGAGGGCGGGGTCGCTGGTGCGCGGCTGGAGCGGGACGCGGGAGCGGTTGAAGCGGGCGTCCGGGTCGGTGGCCGGGTCCCAGTTGAGGATGGTGGAGGGGTACCAGTACGAGGCGTAGGGCTGGGTGCCGGGGGTGCCGGCGGCCGGGGTGGTGGGCGCCTGCGGCCCGGCCTGGGCGGCGGGGGCGGCACCCAGCACGGCGGCCGCGAGGGCGGCACTGAGCAGCAGGGGTATCCGTCGTGACATGCGGTGGCTCCGATCGAGCGGAGGTGGGTGGGGGCGGGCCGTCGGCGTGGACGGGCCGGGTGCATGTGGGCGTGGCGGTGCGCGAGGAGGCGGGGTGACCGTGTCGCGGCTGCGGCCGGCCGCAGCCGCGACGCGGCGGGCCCGCCGGGGGTGCGGGCCTGCGGAGGGTGCGGGCCTGGGTGCGCGCCGGGCGGAGGCCGCTCGGCGCAGCGAACCTAAACCGGTTCAGGAGCGCTGTCAACGACTCGCGCAGCAACCACCCCGTCGGGTGGCTCGGCCCCCGGCGGCGAGGTGGACTCGCGCACGGTCAGCCGCGGTGTGGGCATCTGCAGGTCGCGCCCCGGGCCGGCCTCGTCGAGGGCCGCCAGCAGGCTGCGGGCGACCTGCTCGCCGAGCGCGAAGGTGTCCCGGCTCAGCGCGGTCAGCGGCGGGTGGACGATCCGGGCCAGCACCGAGTCGTCGAAGGAGACGATGGACAGTTCGGCGGGCACCGCGACGCCCATCTCCCCGGCCACGCCGAGCCCGGCGACGGCCATCACGTCGCTGTCGTAGACGATCGCGGTGGGCCGCCGGGGCCGGGAGAGCAGGGTGCGGGTGGCGGCGGCGCCCTCGGCGTCGCTGAAGTCGGTGGGCACCGACACGGCCTCCTCCAGTCCGAGCCGGCGGGAGGCGTCGCGCAGCGCGCGGATCCGCCGCTGGGTGTGCTGGAAGTGCGGCAGCCCGGCCAGGTGGGCGATCCGGTGGTGCCCGATGGCGGCCAGGTAGTCGACGATGGAGAGCATCGCCTCCCGGTCGTCGGCCCAGATCCGCAGCGGGCCGCCACCCTTGCCGGGCCCGCCCAGGATGACGGCGGGCAGGCCGAGTTCGTCCAGCACCGGCAGCCGCGGGTCGCGGACCTGGAGGTCGACGACGATGAAGCCGTCGACCCGGTGCTCGGAGGCCCAGCGCCGGTAGACCTCGATCTCGGCGGCGGTGTCCTCGACCACCATCAGGTGCAGTGCGACGGAGCTGGCCGAGAGCACCGCCTGGAGGCCGGACAGCAGTTGGCTGAAGAACGGCTCGACGCCGATGGTGCGGGCCGGGCGGGCGATCACCAGCCCGACGGCGTCGGCCCTGGCTCCGCCGAGGGCCCGCGCGGCGCTGTGCGGGCGCCAGTTCATCTCCTCGGCGACCCGCAGGATCCGGGCCCTGGTCGCCTCGCTCACGCCGGGGCGGCCGTTGAGCGCGAAGGACACCGCGCCCTTGGAGACACCGGCCTGGCGCGCGATGTCGGCGATCGTCGGTCTGGCCACAGAACCCGACTCCTCTCTTGACATCCAAGTTTAGGCGGGAGCATAGTCCCTGGCATAGCTAGACCGGTTTAGTAAGACAGGTTCTGGAACTCGGCACCACCCCCGTGACCCAAAACCACCCCCCGAGCTCGGCACGATCCCCCACCCACCCCCAGGACCGGGAGACCCTCATGCGAAGAATCTGGGCGGCACTGACCACGACGGCGTTCACCGCGGCCGCACTCACCGGCTGCGGACTCGGCTCCAGCGAAAGCAAGAACAGCGACAGCGTGGCGAGTGCGGCCGCCACCGGCGAGGTCAAGGGCAAGGTCTCGATCCAGACCTGGGCGCTCAAGCCGAAGTTCACCGACTACATGCAGGGCGTCCTCGACGGCTTCAAGAAGAAGTACCCCGGCGTCGAGGTCGAGTGGCTCGACCAGCCCGGCGAGGGCTACTCCGACAAGGTGCTCAGCCAGGCCGCGTCCGGCGGCCTGCCCGACGTGGTCAACCTCCCGCCGGACTTCGCCTTCCCGCTGGCCAAGAAGGACCTCCTGCTGGACGTCCTCAAGGCCGACCCCAAGCTCGCCGACGAGTACGTCGCGGGCGGCGTCGAGGCCTACCGCTACACCGGCCTGAACGGCACCTTCGGCTACCCGTGGTACCTCAACACCGATGTGAACTACTGGAATTCGGAACTCCTGACGAAGAACGGACTGGACCCGAAGAAGCTCCCCGCCAGCCTGGACGACCTGATCGCCCAGTCCCGGGCGATGAAGGAGAAGTCCGGCGGCCAGACCTACCTGATGAGCCGCAAGCCGGGCCTCGGCGACCTCTACAACGCCGGCGTGAAGCTCATGTCCGACGACGGCAAGTCCTTCACCTTCAACACCCCCGAGGCCGCCGCGCTGCTCGACAAGTACCGCGACGCCTTCAAGGAGGGCCTGCTGCCCAAGGACGTGCTGACCAACACCTACGTCGGCAACTCCAAGCTCTTCAACGCGGGCACGGCCGCCTGGACCACCGGCGGCGGCAACTTCATCACCAGCCTCGCCACCGACAACCCGACGATCGCCCCGAAGATGGTCTCCTCCCCCACCATGGGCGTCCCGCCGCTGTACGTGCAGGGCCTGACCATCCCGAAGAACACCAAGAACCCGGCCGCCGCCGTCGCCCTCGCCCGCTGGGTCACCAGCGCCGAGAACCAGGCCGCGTTCTCCCACCTGACCAGCGTCTTCCCGTCCACCAAGGCCTCCGCGAACGACCCGTTCTTCAGCAAGAGCGACGGCACCAACGCCGGCGACGCCAAGGTGGTCGCCTTCGACTCGCTCGCCAAGGCCAAGCTGATCCAGCCCGTCCAGGTCGACGACGCCATGAGCACCATCGTCAACCAGCAGATCGCGCTGGCCATCAGCGGCGACGCGAGCTCCAAGCAGGCGCTGGACTCCGCCGTCGAACAGTGCAACAAGCTGCTCAAGGGCTGACGGCCAGGCGCCACCCCGACCGTACCGGTCAAGCGGCGGGCCACCCCCGCCCGCCGCACCCGGGAATGACCCGCACCACCCCCAGGAAGGCAACGGCATGACCCACCGGCGTTGGTTCACCCCCTGGCTGCTCGCCGGGCCCGCGATACTCTGGCTGGCCGTCTTCAACCTCTGGCCGGCCGTCAACACGGTGATCCTGTCCTTCACCAACGCCAAGCCCCTGGGCGGCGGGCAGTTCACCGGCCTGGAGAACTACGGGCGCCTGCTCGACGACGAACAACTCGCAGACGCCCTGCTCAACAGCATCGTCTTCATGCTGGTCTGCCTGCCCCTGCTGACCATCCTGCCGCTGCTGCTCGCCCTGCTCGTCCAGCGCAAGATCCCCGGCATCACCTTCTTCCGCACCGCCTTCTACACCCCGGTCATCGCCTCCGCCGTCGTGGTCGCGCTGATCTGGGGCTGGGTGCTGGACGACCGCGGCCTGGTCAACGGCCTGCTCCAGCAGTCCGGTCTGACCGACTCCCCGGTCGCCTTCCTCACCGACCGCTGGCTGCTCCTGTTCAGCGCGATCGCCCTGACCGTCTGGAAGGGCTTCGGCTACTACATGGTCATCTACCTGTCCGCCCTCGCCAACGTCCCGCGCGAACTGCACGAGGCGGCGGCCGTCGACGGCGCCAGCCCGATCCGCCGGTTCTGGCACGTCACCCTGCCCGGGGTGCGGCCGACCATGATGCTCGTCTCCGTCCTCATCTCGGTCAGCGCGCTGCGCGTCTTCTCCGAGCTGTACGTGCTCTCCCACGGCCAGGGCGGCCCGGGCGGGCGGGACATGTCGGTGGTGATGCTGATCCAGATGTACAGCCGCGGCTTCAACGGCCACCTCGGCTACGCCTCCGCGCTCAGCCTGATGCTGTTCGTCATCACCCTCGGCCCGATGCTGCTGCTGATGCGCCTGAACCGGAAGGCGGCCTGAACCCCGTGACCTCCCCCCGTTCGAAGGCCGTCCGCCGCGCTCAAGGCTCGCAGGGCTCCCGGGGCTCGCAGGGCTCCCGGGGCTCCCAGGGCTCCCGGGGCTTCAACACCCCCTCCACCGCCCAGACCGCCGGCCGCTACCTGCTCCTGGTGCTCGTCCTGCTGCTGGTGGTAGGGCCGTTCCTGTGGCAGCTCTCCACCTCCCTCAAGGGTCCCAACGAGGACGTCTACACCAGCACCCCGAGCTTCATCCCCGAACAGCTGACCTTCGGCAACTACGGCAAGGTCGCCGAGACCATCCCGGTCTGGACCTACGCCCTCAACTCGCTGATCGTCGCCGCCATCTGCATCACCGGCAACGTGGTCGGCTGCACCCTGGCCGGCTTCGCGCTCGCCCGGCTGCGCTTCCGCGGCGCCAAGCTCGTCCTCGGCCTCTTCCTCGCCACCCTGGTGCTCCCCGGCGAGGTCACCATCGTCTCCCAGTACGTGCTGGTGCGCGGCCTCGGTCTGGCCGACACCCTGACCGGCGTCGCCCTGCCCGGCGCGATCGCCATGCTCAACGTACTGCTGATGCGCACCGCCTTCGCCGCCGTCCCGCTCGAACTCGACCAGGCCGCCCTGGTCGACGGCGCCACCGTGTGGCAGCGGCTCTGGCACATCGGCCTGCCCAACGTGCGCGGCATGCTCAGCGTGATCGTCATCTTCACCTTCATCGGCGCCTGGGACGACTTCCTCTGGCCCCTGATCGTGCTCAACGACCCGCAGAAGTACACCCTCACCGTCGGACTCCAGTACCTCAACGGCACCTTCTCCGCGAACCCGCGGCTGATCGCGGCCGGCACCATGATCGCCTTCCTGCCGATCGTCGTGGTGTTCGGCGTCTGCCAGCGCTTCTTCTTCAAGGGCGTCGAGGAGGGAGCCGTCAAGGGTTAGGCCCCGGCCGGACGTGTCCGACGATTCCTGACCCCACCGCCCGTTCGCCCCACACCCGTTGAGGACTCACCCGCCCATGAGCAACCCCGCACCGCAGCGCCCCCGCTTCGGCGTCAACTACACGCCCAGCGCCGGCTGGTTCCACCACTGGCTCGACTTCGACCTCGACGCCGTCCGCGCCGACTTCGACTCCATCGCCGCACTCGGCCTGGACCACGTCCGGGTCTTCCCGCTCTGGCCGCTGTTCCAGCCCAACCGCACCCTGATCCGCCCGCGCGCCGTCGAGCAGCTGGCGGCCCTGGTGGACGCGGCCGGCGAACGCGGCCTGGACGTCGCGGTGGACGGCCTCCAGGGCCACCTGTCGAGCTTCGACTTCCTGCCCTCCTGGACGCAGACCTGGCACCGGCGGAACATCTTCACCGACCCCGAGGTCCTCGACGGCCAGGCCGCCTACCTGCGCACCCTCGCCGAGGCGCTGCACGAGCGGCCCAACTTCCTCGGCATGACGCTCGGCAACGAGATCAACCAGTTCTCCGGCGAACCGCACCCCGACCCCGACCGGATCACCCCCGGGCAGGCCGACGCCTGGCTGCGCCGGATGCTCGACGCCTGCGAGCAGGGCGCGCCCGGCCGGATGCACCTGCACGCCTCCTACGACGCCGCCTGGTACCTGGACGAACACCCGTTCACCCCCTGGCACTCGGCCCGGATCGGCGCCGCCACCGCCGTGCACTCCTGGGTGTTCAACGGCACCGCCCAGCGCTACGGCGCCCACTCCACCGCCACCGCGCAGCACGCCGCCTACCTGGTCGAGCTCTCCAAGGCCTGGGCGGACGACCCGGCCCGCCCGGTCTGGCTGCAGGAGGTCGGCGCCCCCGCCCCGCACATCACCGCCGAGGACGCCGCCCGGTTCACCGGCGCCACCGTCGAGGCCGTACTCGACTGCCCGGACGTGTGGGGCGTCACCTGGTGGTGCTCGCACGACGTGGACCGGTCGCTGGCCGACTTCCCCGAGCTGGAGTACAGCCTCGGCCTGCTCACCACCGACCGCGCGGTCAAACCGGCCGGCGCTCGGCTGGCCGAGGCCGCCGCCGAGGCGCGCCGCTCCTGGCAGCCGCCCCAGCCGCGCACCACCGCCGTGGTGGTGGCCACCGGGGACGAGGTGACCGCGCCCAAGCGCTCGGCCTGCGGGCCCGGCGGCGCCGTCTACGAGGCGTTCATGCGCCTCGCCGAGGCGGGCGCCCGCCCGACCACCGTCCTCGCCGAACACGCCGAGGACCAGGCCCACCTGGCCGCGCGCGGGATCACCGAGGTGGTCCACCCGGACGACGTACGTTCTCTCTGACCCTTCGCCTCAGCCGTTACCCCTCAGTCACGCAACGGAGCCCGCTGACATGCACGATGACCGCACGCTGGTCGAGTCCCGCCTCAAGCGCGTCCTGGACGAGCGCATCCGCCCGGCCGTCTACCCCGAGTCCGTCCCGCTGGAGGTCGGCATCTGGACGGCACCCGGCGAGCCCGTCCCGGTCGCCGAGGGCCTGGCCGCGCCGCGCACCCCGATCGCGGTCGGCGACGCCTGGGGCGCGCCGTGGGGCACCAGCTGGATCACCGTGACCGGCACCGTGCCGCAGGCCTGGGCCGGGCGGACGGTCGAGGCGCTGATCGACCTCGGCTTCGACGCCAACATGCCCGGCTTCCAGTGCGAGGGCCTGGTCTACCGCCCGGACGGCACCCCGGTGAAGGGCCTCAACCCGCAGAACCAGTGGGTGCGCATCGCCGCCCCCGCGGCCGGCGGCGAGCAGGTGCTGCTGCACGTCGAGGCGGCCTCCAACCCGGTCATCCTGGACTACCACCCCTTCCTGCCCACCGAGTTGGGCGACAAGGACACCGCCGGCGACCAGCCGCAGTACAAGCTGACCAGGATGGACCTCGCCGTCTTCGACGAGACGGTCTGGCAACTGGTGATCGACCTGGAGGTGCTCGGCGAGCTGATGGCCGAGCTGCCGGTGGACGGCGCCCGCCGCTGGGACGTCCTGCGCGCGGTCGAGCGGGCGCTCGACGCGATCGACCTCCAGGACGTCAACGGCACGGCGGCCGCCGCCCGTTCGGAGCTCACCGACGTGCTGGCCGCGCCCGCCGTGCCGTCCGCGCACCGGATCAGTGCGATCGGCCACGCGCACATCGACTCGGCCTGGCTCTGGCCGCTGCGCGAGACCGTCCGCAAGGTGGCGCGCACCACCGCCAACATGACCGCGCTGCTGGAGGACGAGCCGGACTTCCTCTACACCATGTCCCAGGCACAGCAGTTCGCCTGGATCAAGGAGCACCGCCCCGAGGTGTACGCCCGGGTGCAGAAGGCCGTGGCGGAGGGCCGGTTCGTCCCGGCCGGCGGCATGTGGGTCGAGTCCGACACCAACATGCCCAGCTCGGAGGCGATGGCCCGGCAGTTCGTGCACGGCAAGCGGTTCTTCCTGGACGAGTTCGGGGTGGAGAACCACGAGGCGTGGCTGCCCGACACCTTCGGCTTCACCGGCGGCCTGCCGCAGATCATCCGCAACGCGGGCTCCAAGTGGCTGCTGACGCAGAAGATCTCGTGGAGCCAGATCAACAAGTTCCCGCACCACACCTTCCTCTGGGAGGGCATCGACGGGACCAGGATCTTCACCCACTTCCCGCCCGTGGACACCTACAACTGCTCCATGAAGGGCAGCGAGATCGCCCACGCGGCACGGAACTTCAAGGACAAGGGGGTGGCCCGGCACTCGCTCGCCCCGACCGGCTGGGGCGACGGCGGCGGCGGCACCACCCGCGAGATGGTCGCCAAGGCGGGCCGGATGAAGGACCTGGAGGGCTCGGCCACCGTCCGCTGGGAGAAGCCCGCCGAGTTCTTCGCCAAGGCCGAGGCCGAGTACCCGAACCCGCCGGTCTGGGTCGGCGAGCTCTACCTGGAGCTGCACCGGGCCACCCTGACCAGCCAGGCGAAGACCAAGCAGGGCAACCGGCGCAGCGAGAACCTGCTGCGCGAGGCCGAACTCTGGTGCGCCACCGCCTCGTTGCGCACCGGCGCGGCTTACCCGTACGAGCAGCTGGACCGGATCTGGAAGACCGTCCTGCTGCACCAGTTCCACGACATCCTGCCCGGCTCCTCCATCGCCTGGGTGCACCGCGAGGCCGAGGCGACGTACGCGGCGCTGGCCGCGGAGCTGGACTCGCTGATCGACGGCGCCCAGCAGGCCCTCGCCGGGGACACCGCCGGCGGGCGCGAGCTGGTGTTCAACTCGGCGCCGCACCCGCGCTCGGCCGTCCCGGCCGGCGGGGCCGCCCCGGCCGTGCTCGGCTCGGGCGCCTGCGAGGTCATCGAGCGGCCCGAGGGCGGCTTCCTGCTGCGCAACGGGCTGCTGGACGTGGTCGTGGACGCCGACGGCCTGGTGGCGTCGGTGGTCGAGGTGGCGAGCGGCCGGGAGACCGTCGCCCCCGGCACCCGGGCCAACCTGCTCCAGCTGCACCCGGACTTCCCCAACATGTGGGACGCCTGGGACGTCGACCAGTTCTACCGCAACACCGTCACCGACCTGACCGCCGTGGACGCGCTGACGGCGCTCTCCGCCCCCGACCAGGCCGCCGTCCGGGTGGCGCGCTCCTTCGGCTCGTCCACCGTCGTCCAGACGCTCACCCTGCGGGCGGGCGAGCAGCGGCTCGACATCGACACCGAGGTCGACTGGCACGAGACCGAGAAGTTCCTCAAGGCCGCGTTCCCGCTGGACGTGCACACCGAGCGGTACGCCGCCGAGACCCAGTTCGGCCACCTCTACCGGCCCACCCACACCAACACCAGCTGGGACGCCGCCAAGTTCGAGGCCTGCAACCACCGCTTCGTCCACCTCGACGAGCCCGGCTGGGGCGTCGCCCTCGTCACCGCCTCCACCTACGGCCACGACGTCACCCGCGCCGTGCGCGACACCGACGGCGGCACCACCACCACGGTCCGCTTCTCGCTGCTGCGCGCGCCCCGCTTCCCCGACCCGAAGACCGACCAGGGCCTGCACCGCTTCCGGCACGCCCTCGTCCCGGGTGCGGCGATCGGCGACGCCGTCCGCGAGGGCTACCGGATCGGCCTGCCCGAGCGGCGCGTCACCGGCACCGCCGAGCAGGTCGCGCCGCTGGTGCAGCTGGACAACGACGCGCTGGTGGTCAGCGCGGTCAAGCTCGCCGACGACCGCAGCGGCGACCTGATCGTCCGGGTCTACGAGGCGGGTGGCGGCCGCGCCCGGGGCCTGCTCACCACCTCCTACCCGCTGGCCGGTGCCGTCCCCTGCGACCTGCTGGAGCGGCCCTGGGACGGCACCCGCGGCGAGGTGGCCGTGGAGGACGGCGCGGTGCGGCTGGCGCTGCGGCCGTTCGAGCTGGTCACGCTGCGTCTGAGCGCGGCGGGCTGAGCACCGCCGGCTGACGGGCGGGCGGGGACCCGCCGTTTCGGGGACCCGCCGTTCGGAGCCCCGCTGTTCGGGGCCCCGCTGTTCGGGGCCGCCGTTCGGGGTCTCGCACCCCCGCCCACCGCGCCCCGCATGCCGCACTACGCTGATCGGCGCCCCGGCCCGCCCGCCGGGGCGCCGCCCCCGCCCGAACCCGCCTGGAGCCCGCCGCGATGACCCTCACCCCGCCGCCCGCCGCCACCCCGCTGTTCGCCGCCGTGGACATCGGCGGCACCAAGATCGCCGGGGCGCTGGTCGACGGCCACGGGCGGCTGCGGCACCGGCACCAACTGCCCACCCCGGCCCGGGAGCCGGGCGCGGCCGTGCTCGCCGTCGTGCACGAGGTGCTGGACCGGCTCGCCCGCACCGCCGACTGGTCCGCCGTGACGGCCGTCGGGATCGGCAGCGCCGGCCCGGTCGACCTCGTCGCCGGCTCCGTCAGCCCCGTCAACATCCCCGGCTGGCTCGACTTCCCGCTGGTCGCCGAGGTCGCCGCGCACCCGGCGGTGGCCGCCCGGCGGCTGCCCGTCCAACTGGCCGGGGACGGCGTCGCGATGGCCGCCGCCGAGCACTGGCAGGGCGCCGCCCGGGGCACGGCCAACGCGCTGTGCCTGGTGGTGTCGACCGGGGTCGGCGCCGGGCTGGTGCTCGACGGCGCCGTCCGCCCCGGGCCCAGCGGCAACGCCGGCCACCTCGGCCACATCAGCGTCGACCTGGACGGCGAGCCCTGCCCGTGCGGCTCGCGCGGCTGCCTGGAGGGCCTCGCCAGCGGCACCGCCATCGCCCGCCGGGCCCTCGCCGAGGGCTGGCGCCCGGCCGGGGAGGACCGCTCGGCCCGGGCCGTCGCCGCCGACGCCGAGGCGGGCGACCCGGTCGCGCTCGCCTCCTTCGACCGCGCCGCCCAGGCCCTCGCCGCCGGGATCGCCGCCACCGCGGCCCTGGTCGACCTCGACCGGGTGGTGGTCGGCGGCGGCGTCGCCACCGCCGGCGACGTCCTGTTCGCACCGCTCGCCCGCCACCTCGACCGCTACGCCACGCTGTCCTACATCCGCGGCCTCGACGTCCGCCGCGCCGAACTCGGCACCGATGCCGGGCTGATCGGCGCGGCCGCGCTCTGCCGCTGACCCGAACCCCTCGGAGGCCGCGCCATGTCGCTCCCGCCCTTCGCCCTGCTCCACAACCCGGTCCGCCCGTACGCGTGGGGCTCGCCCACCGCCATCCCCGCGCTGACCGGCACCGCGCCGACCGGCGCCCCGCAGGCCGAACTGTGGATGGGCGCACACCCGTCGGCGCCCTCCGAGCTGCTGTCTCCGGACGGCACCGGCGGGCCGCAGCCGCTGGACGAACTCATCCAGCGGTACCCGAACGCCATGCTCGGGCCGGACACCGTGGGGCGGTTCGGCCCGACGCTGCCGTTCCTGTTCAAGGTGCTCGCCGCCGACCGGGCGCTCTCCCTCCAGGTCCACCCGACCCGGACCCAGGCGGCGGCCGGGTACGCGGCCGAGGAGGCTCGCGGCGTCCCGCTCGACGCACCCGAACGGGTCTTCAAGGACCCCGGGCACAAGCCCGAACTCATCTGCGCCCTCGGGGACTTCGAAGCACTGTGCGGCTTCCGCCCGGCCCCTGGAACGGCCCGGCTGCTGGACGCGCTCGCCGTCCCGCTGCTCGCCCCCTGGGCGGACGACCTGCGCGCGCACCCCGCCGCCGAGGCCCTGCCCGCGCTGCTGCGCCGGGTCCTGGCCGAGGACCGGCCGACCCGCACCCAACTCGGCGACGTCACCAGGGCGTTGCACCGGCTCGCGGCCGAGGGCGGCCCGTTCGCCGAGGCCTGCGCCGGCTACGCCCGCGCCGCCGCGCAGTACCCCGGCGACCCGGGCCTGATCGCCGCACTGCTGCTCAACCACGTCCGGCTCACGGCGGGCCAGGCCCTCTACCTGGACGCCGGGGTTCCGCACGCCTATCTCCGGGGCGTGGGCGTGGAGTTGATGGCCAACTCGGACAACGTGCTGCGCTGCGGGCTCACCCCCAAGCACGTCGACGTCGACGGCCTGCTGGCGGTCACGTCCTTCCGCGCCGATGAACCGCAGGTCCTCACGGCACTCCCAGGC
The DNA here is from genome assembly GCF_044750105.1 of Kitasatospora sp. NPDC088861. Taxonomy (NCBI): domain Bacteria; kingdom Bacillati; phylum Actinomycetota; class Actinomycetes; order Kitasatosporales; family Streptomycetaceae; genus Kitasatospora; species Kitasatospora sp. NPDC088861. The sequence continues at coordinate 322,059 of NZ_JBIVJF010000002.1, read as the reverse complement.
GACCGATTCGAGGACGAATTCCCCTCCCCCGCCGAGGAGTTCAGGCTCTCCCGGCTGCGCCCCGGCCCGGCCGCCGTCCGCGCCGAGCTGCCCACCCCGCAGATCCTGCTGTGCGTCGAGGGCCGCGCCCGACTGCACGCCCCCGGCTTCGCGGACCTCGACCTCCCCCGGGGCGCGTCCGTCTACCTGCGGCCGGGCGCCGGACCGGTCGAGCTGACCGGCCGGGGTGCGGAGCTGTTCCGGGCCACCACCGGCGCGCCGGCCCAGGCCGGCACCGGGTGGCCGAACAGCAGATCGTAGCCGTCCGGGAGCTGCTCGACCACGCGGTCGACCAGTTCCCCCGGGGCCAGGTCGGCGAGGGTGCCGAGCACGGCCCCGATGTCCCACGGCCCGGTCGCCTCGGTCGCGCCGTCGATCCAGCCGACCACGCCGCGCACGAAGCGCTCGGCGGTCAGCGGTTCGGCGGCGGGCCCGGCATCGCGCAGCAGCGGGGCGTACGCCTCGGGCAGCGCGTCGGCGAGCTCGGCCCGTTCGGCCCCGACCAGGTGCTCACCGAGCAGCGCGAGCACGACCCGGATGGCGTGCTCCGCCTCCGCCTCGCTCGGGTACTCCCCACAGTCGACGACGCGGGCGCGGAAGTCCTCCGGGGAGATGGTCATCGCGTCCTCCTTCCGGTCGGCGGGAACCGGCTGCGCTCCGCCCGGAAGCCGGAGGCCGAGAGCCGCCGGCCCTCTCGCGGACGATCCCTGGCCCGGTGGCCCGGAGGCCCGGAGGCGGCGGACGGCTGGTGTGGCGGACGGCCCGTGGCGGACGGCTGGTGGCGGCGAGGTCCGGTCGGCTGCGCCGTCACGGCCCGTGACCGCCTGGGGTTCGCCGGTACCCGTGCTGCTCAGCGTACTGCGGCACGGCGGCACGGCGGCAGGGAGACCGGCCGGACGGATCGACGCCGTTGTCGATCACGCCGCCGGCCCGCGCCCTGCCCGGCGCGGGGCCACCAGGGGACCGGGTGTCAGGCCACCGACGCCCGACACCGTCTGCGGGTGCGGTGCGGCAGAGCGGCGCCCGAGCGGGCCGCCACGCGCTGCGGCGGAGGCGCCGTGACCGGCACGGCCGGTGCGGCGGGCACAGCGGGCACGGTGGACACAGCCGGCGCGGCCGGCGGGACCGCGACGGCCTGCACGGCATCCGGCATAAACGCCTCGAGAAAACGCCGCTCGTTCGAACTGAGTTTGCGCGAGCGGCCGGATTCACGGTCCCGCGCGACCACCACGGTCCTGGCCCGCATAAAGGTGAGCGGGTCACGGCAGACATTCACCACGACATGCGTGGAACTCCGCCCGATCCGTTCAACCGTCAACTGCACCGACAAGGGCTCGGGCCGGTGGTACAACTGCTCCAGGAAATCGATCTCGTGCCGCGCGATAATGAATCCGGACGGGAACAGGGCGTCCCGGACGGCGGTCTCGTGGTGGCAGAACATGTCGTAAATCCCCTCCTGGACGTAGCCGACCAGCCGGGCGTTGTTGATGTGCCCGTTCTCGTCGACGTCGCTCCACCGGGTGGGGCAGGACAGCACGTGCACGCCCGGGTGCAGCGCGCTCACTGCTGCGTCAGCCCGGCGCCGGTCGCGGCGGGGAGCAGTGCCCGGCGCAACCTCGCGTAGTAACCGGACTGTTCCGCCGCCATCCGGGCCGCCGTCCAACCCTCCTCGGCCGCTTCCGCGGCGACCTGGACGACCAGGCTGTCGAGCACCGCGTCGACCGACCGGCAGAGTTCGGCGACCGCCGCGAGGCGCTCGGTGACATCGGCGCCGACGGCCGCGCCCCGGGCCGGGAAAGCGGCCAGCGATTCCGCCGCGAGTTGCAGGTCGTCGACGGTGTCCGGCATTTTCTCCGGCATGTTTTCCGGCATCAAATTCGACACGTTTTTCTCCATGACTCATTCCGGCCATTACGGCCCGGTAACTAGTGTTCGAATACACCGAATCGGTGTCGGCCCCCCGACGCCTTCGACGCTATCCCAGCCGACACGGTCGACGGATGGTTTACGGACGGCGACGGGAAACTCACTCCTATTGGAGTAGTTTGGCGGGGTACACAATATGCCCCATCATCCGAATGCCGTCGGCAGAACGGGTGGCATCGCCGACCCGAACCCCGAAACCGACACCTGCACGTCGCGGATCTGCTACCAGCCTCCCCACCACCTCGCCTTGTAGAGATGCGTCCCGCGCAGCATCCGCGTCCCGTCCGGCCGGTGCAGGGTGATCACCGAGGTGCACCAGGAACACGGCCCGCTGTGGTCGGGGGCCACGGTCAGCAGCCGTCCGGTGCCGGGCTCGTCCCCGACGCTCTTCACGTCCCGGACGGCTGCGGGGTCGCCCAGCCGCACGGCGGTGAAGCGGTCGGCCGCCGGGTCGTACCGCCACAGGCCGGTCAGCGTGCTCACCCAGAACCGTCCGGGCTCGGCCAGCACCGGCGCGAGGTCGTGCCCGCCGTGGTCGGGCAGCGGCGTCGAGCGGACGGCGGTCAGGGTGGGCGCCGCCGGGGTGCCGCCCACCCGCAGCGCGGTCAGCACGTCGTCGCCGAGCACCCAGAGCAGGCCCGTCCGGCCGTCCCAGTGCACGCCGTGCGCGCCCGGGAGCGGGTAGCCTGCGTGGGCGGTGGCGCGCGGCCCCTGCGAGGCCGCGTACAGCCGCACCCACCCGCCGCCGCTCGCCGCGACCGCGACGTTGCCGTCCGGCAGCAGCTCGATGCTGTGCGGATTGGCCGCCCCGCCCAGGTCCGCCGCCCAGCGGGTCGCGCCGGTGGTGGTGTCCACGACGGCGGCCAGGCCGCCGGAGGCGGTGGTCAGCAGGTAGCGCCGGCCCTGCCGCACCCGGCTCTTCGCCTCGTCCGGATTCGTCCAGCTCCGCGCGGGCGTCAGGTCCGCGAGCCCGGCCGCCCGGTCGGCGCTCCAGCCCCACACGACCGGCAGCCGCCCCGGGCCCCGGTAGGCCATCAGCTCCTCGGCGCTCTGCAGCACCAGGACGCTACGGGACTCCTGGTCCACCACCACGACCGCCCACCCGGGCGACCTGGCCTGCGCGCCGGTCGCCGGCACGCAGAACAGCAGGACGCACAGAGCGCACAGGGCCACCAGCGTTCTCCTCAGCACGCCCCCACCGTGCTTGCTCCCGGGCCGCTTTGCACGGCGGAGCGTCCGAACGGCCGTGGCGAGCGCGGTGGCGGATCCGGGGTGGCGAATCCGCCACCGTGTTCGCCACCGTCCGGATCCGCCACCGTGCTCGCCACCGTCCGGATCCGCGCGGGCGCCCTCCCTCACGCCCGGACCCGCGCAGCCGCGTTCGCTACCTCCCGGAGACGACGTCCGCGACGCGGGCGATCGGCGAGGTGGTGGCCCGTCCGCCCGCCTCCTGGCGGTCCGCCGCGTGGTAGGCCGCGTACATCGCGTGCACCCCGATCCAGCGCAGCGGCTCGGGCTCCCAGCGGCGCACGGTGTGGCCCACCCAGGGCAGCCCGGTCAGCCCGGTGTCCCGCCCGAGGACCAGGTCGCGCAGGGTCCGGCCCGCCAGGTTCGTCGTGGTCACCCCGCTGCCGACGTACCCGCCCGCCCAGCCGAGGCCACTCGCACGGTCCAGCTCCACGGTGGCGCACCAGTCCCGGGGGACGCCGAGCACGCCCGCCCAGGCGTGGTCGATCCGGGCGCTCGCGGCCGCCGGGAAGAAGCGGTTCAGGATCTGCCGGAGCTGGCGCACGGTCTCCACCTGGGTGCCGCCGTCCGCATCCGTCCGCGAGCCGAACCGGTACGGCACGCCCCGGCCGCCCAGCGCGATCCGGTCGTCCACGGTGCGCTGCGCGTACATGTAGGCGTGCGCGAAGTCGCCCAGCACCTCGCGGCCCTGCCAGCCCGCGTCCGCCCAGAAGGCGGGCGGCAGCGGCTCGGTGGCGATCATCGCCGAGTTCATCGGCAGCCAGGTCCGCCGCTCGCCGCGCAGGCCGGCCGTGAACCCCTCGGTGGCGCGCAGCACGTACTCGGCGGTCACCGTGCCCTGCGGCGTCACCGCGCGCGGCCGGGCGTACGCGGTGCCCGGCAGGATCGCCGTCACCGCCGTCCCCTCGTGCACCGCCACCCCGAGGTCCCGCACCACCCGCGCCAACCCGCGTACCAGCTCGGCCGGTTGGATCCGCGCACCGTACGGCGTCCAGGTGCCACCGAGGGCACCCGCGACGGCGATCCGGTCGGCGGCCTCCTTGGCGCCCAGCAGCTCGACGCGGCCCTCGCCGTACGCCCGCTCGGCGGCGGCGAAAGCCTTGAGCCTCTCCAACTGGGCTCTGTTCCTGGCCACTTCGAGCACCCCGCCACGCACGATGTGCGCGTCGATCCGCTCGGCGGCGGCGACGTCCACGACCTCCCCGACCGCATCGTCCATCGCCCGCTGCATCGCCGCCGCCGCACCCGGGCTGTACCGCTTCGCGAACGCGCCCCGGCCCGCGAAACCGTTGTACAGCCACCCGCCGTTGCGGCCCGAGGCGCCGTAGCCGCAGAACCGGCGCTCCAGCACCGCGATCCGCAGCGACGGCTCCGCCTTCTTCAGGTAGTACGCCGTCCACAGCCCGGTGTACCCGCCGCCGACGATGCACACGTCCACATCCGCGCTCCCGGGCAACGCCGGCCCCGGCTCCGGCAACCCGCTCGCCGCGTACCAGAACGACACCTCGCCGTTGACCGCCACCAGAACCTCCCACACCCGTCGCCGACCTGCCCGGACGCTACGCCGCACCGGTCACGCCGGAACACCCCCACACTGCCAAGATCCCCCCGCCCGGCCAGCCACCCTGTCAGACCGCCAGCAGCTCCAGCACCCGCGTCCAGCTGTACGCCCCCGGTGTGAACTCCGCGATCCGCACACCCATGCTCCGCAGCCTGGCCAGGCTCTCCCCGTACGCCGGATGCGCCGCCTGCGCCGCGCTCAGACAGGGCTGCACCGCCACCGGGACGCCCCACCCGTACGACTCGCAGAGGATGCCGAGCGCCAGGGTGTCCGAGATCCCCGCCGCCCACTTGTTGATCGTGTTGAACGTCGCCGGGGCGACCACGACCGCATCCGGATCCGGCAACGGCCGCGGATCCCCCGGCTTCCGCCAGGCCGAACGGATCGGATACCCCGTCCGCGCCACCAGCTCCTCCTCGTCGATGAACCCCATCGCCCGCGGAGTCGCCACCACGCCCACCTCCCACCCCCGCCCCTGCGCGGCGGATACCAACTCCCCCACCCCACCCGCGACTCCGGCCGCACACACCACGACGTAGAGCATCAATTTCGTCTCCCCGCTGTTCCTGTCACTGGCACATCACCGTCCCCCAGAGCGCGATCAGCATCATCACCCCGGCCACGGAGACCCCACACGCTAGCCACACCCGCACCGGGTCGGCGATCCCACTCTCACCCCTCACGGCCGCCCCACTACCAGGTCCGCATGCACGACCTTCCCGCACGGCTCGACCACGGCTCCCCGACGCCCCTTCGTCAGCTTGTGCACCAACGCCAGCCGCCGGTGGCACTCCTCGTCCTCCCCCGCAGCCATCAGTACCGGCAACGACAACCGGATCGCGGAGTTGCACGACCACATTACGGCGCTCCAGCGCGCCGCATGAGGAAAGGAACAGCTCATGACCGAGGACGGCAGGATCTTCCGGGAGGCGTGGATCGCCGGAGTGAAGCGGCACTTCCCCGGAGAGCCGAAGCCCGGCTGCATCGCCTCCTGGGAGGAGACCCCCGACTGGGAACGACCCTGCGCCGCAGCCGTGTTCGGGCAGGTTCGGGACTTCGTGGCCGTGAGCGGCGGGACGACCGTCAAGCTCTCCCGCGAGCAGAAGGGGCGCTTCGTCTCGCTCTGCTGGATCGCCCAGATCCACAAGCACATCGAGAGCCCCAAGCCCGGCTACGTCGCGGATTGGAACGACCTGCCCAAGTGGCAGCAGGAGACCGACGCCGACATCTTCGAGGCGATCGAGCGACTGGTTTAGGTAAGCCCCGGGTGTCCGCCCCTGCGGCGCGCAGGGGCGGACACCATCACACAGCGCCGGCCGGATCGCCGTTCATACCCCGCAGGTCGTAGACCGTCAGGACCACGGCTTCGGCCCCCGCTCCTCCTGCGCGCGGACGACCGTCGCCGGTGCCGCGTGGTGCCCTGGTGGTCCCGGGCGCGCCGGCCCGACGAGAGGAGACGCTCCGTGAACCCGTCCACCCCGTACAGGAATCGACCACTCCGGCTCAGCGCGGCGGCCGTCGCCGCGGGCGCCCTGCTGTTCGGCGTGACCGCCGCGCCGGCAGCCCAGGCGGCAGGCCCCCGAGCCGACCTCGTCCAACAGCGGCTCGACGCGCTGGTCCGGCAAGACGGTGTGCCCGGCGCGCTGGCCACCGTGCGGGACCGGAACGGGCACACCCGCACCTCCACGGCCGGGGTGGGCGATCTCGCCACTGGCGCGGCGGTGCCCGTGGACGGGCAGGTCCGGGCGGGCAGCAACACCAAGTCCTTCACGGCCGTCGTCGTCCTGCAACTCGTCGCCGAGGGCAAGGTCGATCTGGAGGCCTCCCTCGACACCTACCTGCCGGGCCTCGTCCGCGGCACCGGCGCCGACGGCAGCCGCATCGACGGGCGGAAGATCACCGTCCGCCAGATCCTCCAGCACACCAGCGGCCTGCCCGACTACACCCACTTCCTGCCCGACCAGAGCCTCTCCCAGTACCACGAGCCCCGCGACCTGCTCGACCTCGCGCTCGCCCAGAAACCCGACTTCGAGCCCGGCAAGGGCTGGAAGTACTGCAACACGGGCTACCTGATCGCCGGTCTGATCATCCAGAAGGTCACCGGGCGGCCCGCCGGCGAGGAGATCACCCGGCGGGTCATCGACCGCATCGGCCTGCGCCACACGTACTTCCCCGCCCAGGGCGACATGACGGTGCACGAGCGCCACCCGCACGGCTACTTCACCGAGGAGCCCGGCGGCCAGCCGCTGGACGTCACCGAACAGGACATGTCCTGGGCCTGGACGGCCGGCGCCCTGGTGTCCACGAACAGCGACCTGAACCGCTTCTTCCGCGCCCTGCTCGGCGGCGAGCTGCTGGCCCCGGCCCAGCTCGCCCAGATGCAGGTCACCGTCCCCGCCGAGTACATGGGCCCCGGCGGCCGCTACGGGCTGGGCCTCGCCAGCCGCCCGCTGTCCTGCGGCGGTGTGTACTGGGGCCACGGCGGCACGCTCCCGGGCTACGTGACGCGCGGTGGTGTCACCGAGGGCGGTCGCGCCGCCGACATCGCCGTCACCACCCTGCCCTCCGCCGACGTCAAGCAGCGCGTCGCCGACGCCGTGGACGCCGCGCTCTGCCGCTGAGGCGCTGAAACGCTGAAACACCCAGGCCCGGAAGCGGACCCCGGGCGACGGCCGTGCCCGCCCACGTGTCACGGGGCGGGCACGGCCGCTCATCCGCAGTCTCAGCCGATGGTGGAGCCGGTGACGGGCTCGGAGAGTTCGACGGTCCTGCCGTTCAGGCCGGCCTTGACGAACTGCCAGGTGAGGCCGTTGATGACGCCCTGGCCGAGCGGGGCCAGCTGGGCGAACGCGGGCTGGCTGAGGTCGAGGTGGCCGGCGTCACAGGAGGGGCACTTGTCCCGGACGGGGACGGTGACGGTCTTGCCCTGGTAGCTGACCTTGACCGAAATTCCTTGACACAGGGGGTCGTTGTTGGGGTTGGCGCTGGTCCACCAGGTGTGGGAGACCGCGACGAGCATCTGGTTGGAGGCGTTGATCTGGGTGCCGCAGGCGCCGTAGCCGGCGTCGTTGTAGTAGGTGGCCTTGCCGGCCATGGGCGTGTTGATCGGTATCGCCGCGCTGGCGGTGCCGGCGGTGAGGGCGATGAGGGCGGCGGCCGCGAGCGGGGCGCCCGCGAGGATCCTGAGGTTCTTGCTGATGGCGCGCATGGTTCCCTCCGGTTCTCTAGCCATGGGCATGACAGGCAGAAGTCGCCGAAGCCGCAAGGGGGTTCAGCGAGATCGCCCGATGCCCGTCCGAGTGAAGAGAACGTATGCGCCCGACGGCGGTATGGTCCAGACCGCCGCCATGTTGACATGAACACAAGGCAGGAATCTTTACCAATACGGCCGAAGGGGCGAAGATACGTGACCGCACCGCGCCGCAGGGTGTTGACAGGTCACCACGCCCACCCCCGGAGGCCCCGCCCCATGCGCACCGCACTCGCAGCCCTGCTCCTCGGCGCCGCCCTGATCCCGGCCGCCGCCGCACCCGCCAACGCCGTGCCCGCCAACGGCGCGCCCGCGCCCCGCGCGGTGAACCAGGGCTACAGCATCCCCGTCGGCGCCGTCACCGACCTCGGCGCGCTGCCGGTGCTCGGCAGCCTCGGGCTGGACTTCGCCCGCCTGCTCGGGCAGTAGGGTCGCGCCCCCCTCGAACCCGGCGCCGCCACACCCGGACCCCTCACACCCGGACGCTGAACAGACCGCCGGACAGCGGGTGTTGGTCGGACCGGGCGGACGTGATGTAGAGCGTCCGCCCGTCCGGCCCGCCGAAGGCGCAACTGGTGACGCGCGGCACCGGCAGCTCGACCGACGCCAGCACCTCGCCCTCGGGCGAGAGGCAGTGCACCGCCCAGCCGTCCCAGAACGCCACCCACAGGTTGCCGTCGGCGTCGAGCGTCATGCCGTCCGGGTAACCCGGCAGGTGGGAGACGTCGAGCGTGCGGATCCGCTCACCGAGGGGGCCGTGCTCGGGGTAGGGGTAGAGGGCGATGCGGCGCGTGGTGGTGTCGATGTGCCAGAGCCGGTCGGGCTCCGGCCAGGCGAGGCCGTTGGGGATGTCGAGCCCGCCGAGGATCGCCCGGACACCGCCGTCGCGCTCCAGCCGGTACAGCGATCCGGGCTCGCGCGGCTCCCCCCGCCCCATCGAGCCGGCGACCGGTCGGCCGTACGGGTCGGTCTTGCCGTCGTTCATCCGGCGGTCCGGGCGGTCGGCCTCGACGGCGGCGACCAGCGTGGTGCGGCCAGTGGCCGGATCGAACCGTTCGAAGCCGCGCTCGGTGGCGAGCATCAGCCCGCCGTCGCCGTACGGCATCAAGGTGCCGGGGGTGGCGTCGAGTTCGACCGAGCCGATCGCGCCCGAGGCCGGGTCCAGGGTGAGCACCCGCCGGTCGGGGATGCCGATCCAGCGCAGCAGTTGCGCGGACTGGTCCCACAGCGGGCCCTCGCCCAGCTCCAGGTACGGTGTGTCGGCGACCGGTTCGGCACGCACAGCGGGGCCCTCCTCGAACAAGGTGTCAGCGCAGCGGGGCTTCGGGCAGCATCGCGGTCGTTCCTCCGTCCACGGCGAGGCGGACACCACTGACGACCGAGGATTCCTCGGCCGCCAGGAAGCCGACCACCCGCGCGACCTCGGCCGCACTGCCGAACCGCCCCAGTGGGGACGACCGTAGCATCGCGGCGCTCGGCTGCGGATCCGCCCACACGCGCCGGTTGCGCTCCACCGGGACGAAGCCGGGAGCGACCGCCGCCCTGGCCCGCCCGGCGCCCGGGCCGGCCTCGGAGCACTCGCCCAGTCCGTACGCTCCGTCACCGCCGGACAGTCGCGCCACCCGTCACGTGGTCCGCGCCGACGCGCGGGCGTGCAGCAGTTCCGGCACGGGCGCCGACCTCCCCTTCGCCAAGGCTCGAGGGCGCGCCCTCGGCCCGCTCCGAACTTACTTCCGCTCCGCAAGTTAGTAACCGCCGCGAGCCCGTCACAAGGTCGAACTCCCGCCCGCAGCACACCCGCCACCCCCGCGACATCCGCCGCAACACACCGCAACGCGGCGGCAACACCCGTTCCCAGAAGACAAGTTGACGATTGACAGCGAGCCTCGCCCTTCAGCACGATGAGCGCCGAGCCCACTCGCGGCGAGCCGGAAGGAGGGCCGATGCACACCGCTGTCCGCCGTGCCCCGCGCCCGGCCACCGCCTGCTGCCCGCGCCGCTGTTGTCGCGGTGCGCTCGCCCTCTGACCGTCCGTCCCGCCGGACCGGCCTCCCTCCCGCACGCCCTGCCCCGCCGCTCGGCCTTGCCCCGCCTCGCCGCTCAGCCCTGCCCTGCCCTGCCCTGCCCTGCCCTGCCCTGCCCTGCCCGGCGACCGGTACGCGGAACGGCCCGGTGCCGCCATGCGTCACTCACCGTCACCATCTTCCCGTGAAGGGGAACCGTCATGACCACCGCCCTGACCGAACTCCGCCTCACCCCCGCCGCCGGCCGGATCGGCGCGATCGTGCACGACGTCCGCCTCGGCGGCGACCTGCCGGCCGAGACCGTGGCCGCCGTCGAGGCCGTCCTCCACCAGCACAAGGTGCTGTTCTTCCGCGGCCAGCAGCACCTGGACGACGCCGGACACGAGGCGTTCGCCCGCCTGTTGGGACAGCCGGTCGGCCACCCGACCGTCCCCAGCGCGGACGGCCGCTACATCTTCGAGCTGGACGCGACCAAGGGCGTGCGGGCCAACAACTGGCACACCGACGTCACCTTCGTGCCGTCCTACCCCAAGGCCTCGATCCTGCGCTCGCTGGAGCTGCCCCCGGCCGGCGGCAGCACGGTCTGGGCCAACACCGCGGCCGCCTACCAGGACCTGCCCGCACCGCTGAAGGCCCTGGCCGAGAGCCTGCGGGCCGTCCACACCAACGACTACGACTACGCCGCCCGGCTGGCCCTGCGCCCGGAGCTGGCGGACAACGCCGAGATCGCCCGGCTGTTCCGCGACGTCTTCGTCTCCACCGCCTTCAAGACCGAACACCCCGTCGTCCGGGTGCACCCGGTCACCGGGGAGAAGTCGCTGCTCCTGGGCGCGTTCGCGCAGCGCATCCAAGGCGTGTCGGGCGCCGACAGCCGGGCGCTGATCGACCTGTTCCAGCGCTACGTCGAGCGGCTGGAGAACACCGTCCGCTGGGACTGGCAGATCGGCGACGTCGCGATCTGGGACAACCGGGCCACCCAGCACTACGCGGTCAACGACTACGGCGACGAGCCGCGCCTGGTCCGCCGGATCACCCTGGACGGCGACCTGCCGCTCGGCGTGGACGGCGCTCCGAGCCGTCTGCTGGAGCCGGCCGACCCGCCGCGGGTGGCCGGCCTGGTGCCCGCCGAGGAGCTCGAAACGGCCAACTGACTCGGCCGGGGCACGCGTTACCGCCGATCGTCCCGACCGGAGGAACGCGATACGACCGACCCGGCCGGGGAGGACCCGGCCGTCAACCGACCCAGAGGACCCGGGTACCGCCACCATGACCACCCCCCTCGCCCGGCCGCCCGTCCGCACCGGGGACGACCGCCGGGACGCCAACGCCTCCGCCGTGCTGCGCACGGTGCTCGACCACGGGCCGATCGCCCGCAGCAGGGTCGCCGCTCTGACCGGGCTGAGCGCGTCGGCGGTCTCCCGGCAGGTGGTGGACCTGGTGCGGCTCGGACTGCTGCGCGAGCGCCGGGAGTTGGCGGGCGGGCGCGGCACCGGGGCGCTGGGCCGCCCGCAGCTGCCGGTGGACGTGGACACCGACCGGCTTGCCGTGGCCGGACTGCACATCGGCGTCCCGTACACCACCTTCGCACTGCTCGACCTGCGCGGGCAGGTGCTGTACCGGCAGGAGATCTCCAACCGGGGCCGGACCGGATTCGCCGTACTGAAGCCGCTGTTGGAGCGACTGCCCCGGCTGATCGCCGCCCTGCGCGGCGGCCGGACGGTAGTCGGCCTGGGCGCCGTCACCGGCGGCGCCGTCGACCCGGAACGCGGGCTGATACCCCGTCACGGACCGTTGGGCTGGCGGGACATGCCGCTGCGGGAGCTGCTGGAGGACGCCACCGGCCTGCCCGTCCAGGTGGACAACCACGCCCGGGCGCTCACCCAGGCGGAGATCCTGTTCGGCCACCCGGCCGCCCGGCGGAGCATGGTGCAGCTGTTCGTCGGCCATGTGGTGGACGCGGCGCTGGCGGTCGCGGGCACGGTCCATCAGGGCCCACCCTCGGCCACCGGCGACCTCGGCCACCTGCCGATCGCGGACCGGCTCGCGGACGGACAAGCGGACCAGCAAGTGGACCAACAAGCGGACGAGAGAGCGGACGAAGACGCGGACGACGCCGCACTCTGTCACTGCGGCCGCCGGGGCTGCCTCTCGGTCGCAGCCTCCGACACCACCCTGTTCGAAGCGGCTGCCGCCGAGGGGATCACCGCCAAGCCGGACCGCGCCCAGCTGATCGCCGCCGTCCAGCAGGGCGACCCCCGGGCGGACCGGCTGGTCCGCGAGCGGGCCCGGACCATCGGCCGCGCCCTCGCCCTGCTCGCGGACGTGGTCAACCCCGATCTGCTGGTGCTCACCGAGACCTTCGCCGTCCTCGACCCCGCCTATCTCGACGTCGTACGGGCCGAGTTCACCCTCCGCTCACACCTGCACCGGGACGCCGACCTGCTGATCGCCCAGCAGCGGGGCCCCGACGCGCTAGCCGTCGCCGCCGGCGCCCCGGTGCTCGGCGAGCTGTACGCCCGGCCCGTCCGGGCCCTCGCCGCGACGCCTGCCCGGTACCGCTAGCCCCCGCCCAAAAAGCCCTCGAAAGCCCCCCCCCCCCCCGCAGACCGCCCCGCACACCGACCGGCCCGTCGCCCCGCCCACCGACCCGCAGGCCGACCCCCACCACCGCGAGCCCTACGCCGCCGACGACCGCACCAACTGACCGCTGCAGCAGGCCTTCGACCAGTACTACGGCGCCCTGGAAGGCCTGACCGGCCTCTTCCACCCCGCCCGCCACCGGGGCCGCCACCGGGGCCGCCACGACGGCGGCTGGGACGAACTGCGCCGCAGCCGCTTCGCCCGCCAACTCGCCGCCGGCCACTTCCCCGAGGGCACCCGCAGCTACTTCAGCCGCTTCGTCCACCACCCGAACCTGCCCGACGACTGGAACCCGGACGTCGAGCGCGAGGCCGCGCTCATCGGCGGCCCGCAGAGCCTGGTGCGCTACCCGCGCAGCTGGGGCCTGGCCTCGGCCGACCGCTGCGGTCGCTGGACGGCGCCGAGCAGTACCGCGAGTTGGCCTCAGTGGTCCCGGTGCTCCCGATGCTCCGGGTGGTCCCGGTGGATCTTCCCCGGAAGGCCCGCCGGGACCACCCCCACCCGGGTTAGGCTCGATCCGCGCGGCGGCCGTCCGCGCACCGACCGAGGGGGAGCGTGTGATCGGGGACCTGCTGCCGGACGCCGTCGTGACCGAGGTGTCCTACGACGACCCGCCGGAGGCCCGGCTGGAACCGGCCGAGGAGGCCGCCGTCGTCCAGGCGGTGGCCAAGCGCCGCCGAGAGTTCACCACCGTCCGCCACTGCGCCCGCACCGCCCTCACCCGCCTCGGCATCCCCTACCGCCCGCTGGTCCCCGGCCTGCGCGGCGCCCCGAGCTGGCCCGACGGCGTCGTCGGCAGCCTCACCCACTGCGAGGGCTTCCGAGCGGCGGCCGTCGCCCACTCCGGCGACCTCGCCTCGGTCGGCATCGACGCCGAGCCCGCCCTGCCGCTCCCGGACGACGTCCTGGACGTCATCGCGCTGCCCGAGGAGGGGAAGCGGATCGTCGAACTGCTCGCCGAGCACCCCGGCACGCCGTGGGACCGCATCCTGTTCAGCGCCAAGGAATCCGTGTACAAGGCGTGGTTCCCGCTCACCGAGCAGTTCCTGGACTTCAGCGAGGCCGACCTGGTCCTCTCCCCCGACGGCTCCTTCACCGCCCGGCTGCTGGTCCCCGGCCCGAACGTCAACGGCCGCCGCATCGAGGGCTTCGAGGGCCGCTGGGCCGTCGGTGACGGCCTGCTCGCCACCGCCATCGCGGTCGCCCGGTAGTCCGGCGCACCGACGACCGCACTCGGCATATCCTCGACCCCGTGACCGTGACCTATGTGATAGCTGGCACCCGGATCCACACGCTGGACGACTTCTGGGACGTGGTCGGTGAGACCATCGGCAGCGACGGCTACTTCGGCCGGAACCTCGACGCCTTCGCCGACTGCCTGCGCGGCGGCTACGGCACCCCCGAGGACGGCGACTACCTGATCGAGTGGCGCGACCACGCGGTCTCCCGGCGCAACCTCGGCTACCCCGAGACGGTCCGCCAGCTGGAACTGCGGCTGGCCCACTGCCACCCCGCCAACCGCGAGCACGTCCGCGCCGACCTCGCCGCCGCCAGGGCCGGCAAGGGGCCGACGGTGTTCGACTGGCTGGTCCGGATCATCGAGGAGGAGCACCCGGGAGGCCTCCGACTGGCCTAACGCCGCAACGCGGTCCGCGCACGTCGCCGCAGCGCGGCACGCCCGCGCCTCACCGCATCACGTCCGACAGCCGGACGAAGCGCCGCCCCGCCGCCAGCAGCCCCGGCACCGCCGCCACCACCCCGGGGGCGGTACCGCCGCCCGGGTGGTTCATGTGGCAGATCACGATCGCCCCGGGCGGGGCCGCCGCGATCTCCTGCCGCACCTCGACGGCGCTGAGCGTCGCCCCGCCGTCGCCGTTCACGGTGAAGCCCGCGGCGCGTTCCCCCAGGTCGGCGACCACCCGGGCGGCGACGTCGTCGTAGTGCGCGGTGCCGGAGCGGAAGAAGCGCACCGGGCGGCCGAGCAGCCCGGCGAGCTTGTGCGCGTTGCCCGCGACCTCGTCGTACACCTCGCCGACGCCACCGGTGCCGGCGATGCCGTAGGCAGAGCGGCCGGTGACCGAGAGCGGGCGGTGGACGGTGCCGTGGTTGCCGATCTCGAAGAGCGGGTCGGCGGCGAGCTGCTCGAACACGTCCGGGTTGGCGTCGATCCAGCGGGCGTTCAGGAAGAGCGTGGCGGGGACGGAACGTTTCCGCAGGAAGTCGATCAGGTCGGCGTCGTACCCGTTCCCGCCGGGGCCGCCACAGGCGTCGAAGGTGAGCGCCATCGCGATCTCGCCGGCGGGCAGCTCGGTGATCACCCCGGTGACCTCCATCCCCCACTGCTTCGGCTCGGCGCCGCCGTACCGGGCGACCAGCTCGGCCCGGGTCGGCTCCGGGCGCCCGGGCGCAGCGGTCGGGGTGGTCGGGGTGGTCGGGGCGGGCGTCGGGGGCTCCGACGGCGTCGCCGCCGATATCGCCGAGGCCTCGGAGGCCTCGGAGGCCTCGGAAACCGAAGCGGAAGCCACCGAGGCCGCCGGGGCCGCCGCCCGGCCACCCGCCGAGGGCCCGCACCCCGCCAGCGTGCTCCCGGCCACCGCCGCCAGCAGCGCCCGCCGACTCAGTGCCACACCCGTCTCCTCCGCGATGATCCGATCCGCTCGCTATGAATATGAACGGACTATTCGTCACCGCCCGCAACTCGCCGACCCGGCCGACGGCGACCCCCTTCACCGAGCCGCCCCCCGCCCGTGGGCCCCGGCTCACCCCTGATTCACCGCCACGGGTAAGGAGCCGAACGGACCCCGCCCGCCCTGCCCCGGAGGACCCGATGCCCGCCGACCACGACACCCCACGCCCCGCCCGTCGCGACCTCCTCCGCACCGGCCTCACCACCGGAGCCGCCGCCCTCGGCCTGGCCGCGACCACCCCCGCCGCCGCCTCCGCACCCGACGCACCCGGCGCACCCGGCACCCCCGGCACCGAGCGGACCCTCACCCTCACCGGCCACCTCCCCACCGGCTCCCCCGACTTCGTCCACCTCCCCGTCGAAGTCCCCGCCGGTGTCCGCGAGATCGCCGTCAGCTACGGCTACGACAAGCCCCCGGTCCCGGCCGGCACCCCCGGCAACTCCTGCGACATCGGCATCTTCGACGAACGCGGCACCGACCTCGGCGGCCCCGGGTTCCGCGGCTGGTCCGGCGGTTTCCGTACCGAGTTCAGCCTCGCCCGCGACACCGCGACCCCCGGCTACCTCCCCGGCCCGATCAACCCGGGCACCTGGCACCTCGCCCTCGGCCCCTACCAGATCGCGCCGCAGGGGCTGGACTACCACGTCCAGGTCACCCTCCGGTTCGGCGCCCCCGGGCCGGCGTTCACCCCGCACTACCCGTCCGAGCGGGCCCGCGGCCGCGGCCTCGCCTGGTACCGGGGCGACTGCCACCTGCACACCGTGCACTCCGACGGACGGCGCCTCCCGGAGGAGGTGGCCGCCGGAGCCCGCGCGGCCGGCCTCGACTTCATCGTCTCCACCGACCACAACACCAGTTCCTCGCACGCGGTCTGGGGCCCGCTGGCCGGCCCCGACCTGCTGATCATCCCGGGCGAGGAGATCACCACCCGCAACGGCCACTGGCTGGCCCTCGGCCTCGAAGCGGGCCAGTTCGTCGACTGGCGCTACCGCTCCCGCGACGAGGAGTACCCGCGCTTCGTCCGTCAGGTCCACCGCTCCGGCGGCCTGGTGGTGCCCGCGCACCCGTACTGCCCGTACGTCGCCTGCCAGTGGAAGTTCGGCTACGAGCAGGCCGACGGCGTCGAGGTGTGGAACGGGCCCTGGACGTACGACGACGAGTCCGCGGTCGACACCTGGGACGGCCGGCTCGCCGTCGCCCTGCGCGAGGGCCGTTCCTGGCTGCCCGCCCTGGGCAACAGCGACGCGCACAGCGCCCCGCAGGTCATCGGCTCCCCGCACAACGTCGTCCTGGCCGAGGACCTCACCCGGGACGCGATCCTCGACGGGCTGCGCGACGGGCGCAGCTGGCTCGCCGAATCCGCCTCCGTCCAGCTGGAGTTCACCGTCACCGGGCACGGCCGCCGGGCCGGCATCGGCGAGGAGCTGGCCGTCCCGGCGGACGCCCCGCTGGACGTCCGGCTCGCCGTCTCCGGCGTGCCCGGCGGGACGGTCCGCCTCCTCACCGACGAGGGCCAGCTGCACCAGGAGTCACTGCCCGCCGACGGCTCCGGCACGGTGGTCTGGCGCACGACGGCCTCGCTCGCCGCCTACGTCCGGGCCGAGGTTCGCCACCCGAAGCCGGACGGGTCGCCCGGCAAGGGCAACGCGATGGGCCCGGACCTCCCCTGGGGCCCGATGGCGGCCCTCACCAACCCGATCGTGCTGCGCGTCGAGGACCGCTGAGCGCCCCGGTGCAGGAGTGGGGACGACTCGGGGCACCGGCGTGGACTAGGTTGATCCCCGAAAGCACCAGTCGTAGGGACGAGGCGGTCGGCTGTCCGTATCCGGGCCGGCCGGCCCGTCCGCACTCCGACCGCCTCGCCCCGGCTACCCGTCCGTCCCCGGCCCGCGAAGGGATCAGCAGCTGTGAACCGTACGACCGTAGGTGGGCCGGAGCTCGGGGGCGGCCGGGGCGCCGGCGGCGTCCTCGTCCTCGTCGACCCGGCCGGGGCCGGCCAGAGCCCGGTCGCGAGCCGGCTCGCGGAGGAGCTGCACCCGAGCGTCCACCTGCGTGCGCACGACTTCCTGCGGGTCATCCGGCGCGGCCAGCTCCCGCCGCACCTCCCCGAGGCCGAGCGGCAGAACACCACCGCCCTCGCCGCAGCCGCGCAGGCCGCCTTCGCCTACGCGACCGGCGGCTACCAGGTCATCGTCGAGTGCCCGGCCGCCCCGCCCACCCTCGACACCTTCCGCCGCGAGAGCCGCACCACCGGCGCCGCCCTCCACCTCGTCGTCCTCCAGCCCACCCCGGGCGCCGTCCCCGGCCCGCACACCCTGGACACCAGCTCCCTCACCCCCGCCGGCGCCGCCGAGTCCATCCTCGCCGCCCTCACCCGCCGCACCCACCTGCTCGGCTGGTGACCCCGCCGGGTGCCCGAGGCCCCGGCCCCGGGCACCCGGCCCCGCTACAGGACCGGCGCGGCGCCCCGCGTCAGGTCCTCGAAGACGTCCAACAGGTACCCGCTCACCAGGGAGCCGTCCAGGGCCAGCTTCGGGTTGACGACCAGGTTCGTGCCCCGCGTCATCGCCAGCCGGACGAAGCGGTCGAACTGCTCGTCGCTCAGGATCCCGGCCACCGTGAACTCGGGCAGCTCGACGCCGCTGCGCGCCCAGTTCCGCACGTAGGAGTCCAGCTCCAGCGGATCGGTGAGCAGTGTGATCACCCCGTCCACGACCACGGGGTCCCCGGTCTCCGCGTCCACCAGGTACGCCAGTGGCGCGTAGTACCGCCGGCAGTCCGAGTAGGCCTCCCCGATGGCCCGGGTGTACCGCACCGCCTTGGCCCGGACGCACGGGATCGGCTCCTCCCCTTGGCGGAGCAGCCTTGAGTAGGGGGCGAATCCGGAGCCGTCGGGCGTGTAGCACCAAGGATCCCCCGACCTCCGCGCGGCGGCGAAGTCCGCGTTCATCCGCTCGGCGCCCTCCGCCGCCCTCCGCTCCGAGCGCCGGGCCACCCGACCGCGGTCGGTGACGTAGTTCGCGCCGCCGTCCTCCAACGAGATCCGGACACACCAGCCGCCCCGGGAGAAGTCGTCGTACTCCGACTTCCAGGCGATGCGGGCGACCGGCAGCTGCGCCCTCGCGATCCCGCCGAACATCCACTGGCCGCCCTGGAGGGCGGCGATCCAGCCCGCGTAGTCGAAGTTGCGCAACCGCGGATTCTCCCGGAGGAGTTCGCCGTCCACCCCGCCGAGCACCCGGTCCGTCGGCCGCAGGCACTCCTCGTGCACCAGGCCGATGTCCTCGGGGCGGCCCTCCTCGTCGACCTCGATCAGCGGTGCGCCCGCCTCGGACACGGCGTCGCCGCAGTGCCGGCAGCCGAAGGCGTCCTCGACGCGTTCGGCGAGGTTCGCGCAGTGCTCCGCGTGCGCGCGGGCCGCCGGTGCGTCACTCGGGTCGTCCGTGAACGTGGCGGGGATTATGAGCACCCGCCGGTCCCGGTACTCCTCCGCACGGTTTTCGAGGTGCCTTTCCAGTCCCGCCCAGGTGGCCCACCGTCCGACGACCCTCCACCGCTCCCCCGGCGCCCACTCGACGTGCCCGTCCGCGAAGGTGACGCGCTTCGCCCCGGCCTCGTCGAACCTGCGGAAGTCCGCGATGACAAGTTCGTACCCCTCGAAGGAGGCCTCCGCGAGCACCACCTCCCGGCCGAACGCCAGCCCGGCCACCGTCTCCCGGTTCAGCAGCCCGCTCGCGCCGGGCCCCGGCGGCTCCGGGTGGTCCCGGACGTACTTGCCCATCCGCGCCCGCAGACCCTCGGCATCGATCGCGAGCCTGTCCCGTGCCAGCGACACCGCCAGCGCGATCAGGCCGCCCCAGAGCAGCCGCGGTCCGATCGCCGACCGGACGCTGAGCATCAGCAGCGCGGCCGACTCCAGCGAACCGCCCTCCCGCACGTCCAGCGAGCTGACCCTGATCCTGGCCAGGATCTCCCGCAGCTCCACCGCCGTGATCGCGCGCCCGGTCGCCGTCTCGTAGTGCGCCCGGACAAGCCCCTCGGTCTTCTCCAGGACGTCCCGCTCGGCCCCGTTGAGCGGGAGCTCCGCGCTGCTCGACCGGCTCAGCCGCGCGGCCTCCGTCAACTTGCGCAGTTCCCTGCGCACCCGGGCGGACGCCTCGGTCGAGGTCGCCAGCAGATAGACGTCCCCGGGCCGGCTGTCCGTCACGTACTGCCGCACGAACTGGCCCAGCACCGACCCGAAGTCCGAGGTCGGCGCGGCCGACACGCTGATCGTGTTCTTGGCCTGGACGAAGTACCGCACCCCGGGCCCGACCAGCACGAGGTCGTCGATCTCGTCCTCCGTCTCGAACCGCAACTCCTCGACCCGGCCCGCGCCGTCGAGCCCCAGCAGGCTCAGATCGGCGAGGTCGCACAGCATGTGGCACATGGCGAGCGCCGCCACGCGCTGCTGGAAGTCGATGCCGGAATGCGCCGCGGCACCTCCGCTGTTCCCCAAGGAATCCCCTCTCCTGTTCAGACGTCCCGGTAACGGGTCTCCTGTTCAGACGTCCCGGTAACGGGCCGGGCGGCCCGCACGACACGCCCTGCGCCCCGGCGCCCCGTCGGCCGCCTCCCGCAGGAAGTCCGCGCGCCCGGTAGCCGCCCAGGGTAGTGCGGCGGTGTTCTGAGCCCCCCGGGCCACCTCCGCGCCCCTTTCCCGCCCCGGACCGGGGTCCATCACGTACCGTGTTCGGATCACCACCGGTTTGGGTACGTACCTCGGCGCGCCCGACGGGCGCCGAACACCGCGGAGCCGGTCACAGCGCCGCCACACCGTCACACTGCGCGTTCAGCGCCCCCGGTCCGGGGTCGTCACTCCACCGCCGAGACCGGGTACATCACACACCGGGAGACCGACCATCATGAGCCACGACCACATCCCCGCCCCCGTACGCCGGACCTACGGTGCCGGCGATCTGTCCCGGGCCGCGAGCTTCGCCGGTGGATTCATCAACTTCGGCTACTGGCAGGACATGGACCTCACCGCCCCGACGACCGAGGACCGGGTCCACAGCCAGGAGCAGCTCTACCGCCGGGTCCTGCGGGAGTTCGCGGAGCCACGTGAGCGGCTGCGGCTGGCCGAGGTCGGCTGCGGGCGCGGACTCGGCGCGGCGCTCGCCCTGCGCGAGTTCCGGTTCGGGGGCGTGACCGGCGTCGACATCCACCCGGACCAGATCGAGCGCGCCCGCGCCGTCAACGCCAAAGCCCTGGCCACCTACCCCGATCGGCTGGCCTACACCTTCGGATCGGCCAACCAACTCCCCTTCGCCGACGCCTCCCTGGACGGCGTCTACTCCGTCGAGGCCGCCCAGCACTTCCGTGAACTCACCGGCTTCGCCCGCGAGACCGCCCGCGTCCTACGCCCGGGCGGCCGACTCGTCGTGACCACCTTCTTCGCCGCCGCCGGACCGGACATCACCGAGCGCCTGAGCATCCTCCTCGCCAGCTTCGCCGACGGCCTCGACGTCCCCCACCCCCTCGCCGCCTTCACCAGCGACCTCACCGCGGCCGGCTTCACCACCATCACCACCGAGTCCATCGGCGACGCCGTCTGGCCCGGCCTCGACCGCTATCTCACCGACGCCGTCCCTCCCGGTCACTGGAGCCGCAACTTCCTCCCCGCCTGGCGCAGCGGCCTCCTCGACTACCACGTCGTCACCGCCACCCGGCCCGGACCGGCGGAAATGGCCCGCCAGCCGATCTGACGAGCCGCCCCGCGGCAACGCGGCCGACCGTCCCCCCGCACGTCACGAGGCCCTGACGCCCCCTCCGCCGTCCGTCCCGGCCCGCCGGCGGCACCGGGCCCGGCGGGCGCCCGGCGGCCGCGACGCGCCGGATCAGCCGACCGCCGCGCCCACCCGCGGCGACGGCTCGGCCGCCGGGCCGGCCAGCGCCGCCAGCCGGCGCAGGCTGGCCCGGCGCTGGAGCGCGCCGAGGCCGACGGTCGCCGCGCCGAGGGCCAGCCAGCCGGCCGGACCGGCCGTCATCACCACGCCGGTGAGCAGCAGCGGGCCCACCGACTTCTGCACCGACTGGGCCATCCCGGCCACCCCCAGGTAGGAGGCCTGGGCCCCCGGGGGCGCCAGGACGACCGCCAGCTCCCAGGAGCTCACCGAGCGCATCAGCTCCGCCAGTGTGACCAGCATCGCCGCGGCGAGCAGCGCGAGCGAGGCCGTCCACGGCCCGCCGCCGGTGGCGAGCGCGGTCAGCAGGCAGCAGCCGAGCAGCGTCAGGCCGTACCAGCCCACCGCCGCGGCCGCCCCGCGCGGGCCCTCCGCCCGCGCGGAGACGCGCAGTTGCAGGAGCACCACGAGCACCGTGTTGAGGATCAGGAAGGCCGGGACGACGGCGTGCGGCGCGCCGGTGTGGTGGACGAGCCAGAGCGGCAGACCGACGTTGAGGATCGAGTCGTCGAGGTTCAGCGGCATGTCCAGCGCGACGAACAGCAGGTAGCCCCGGTCGCGCCAGGGGCTCGGCACGGCCGCCGGGGCGGCGGCGGGCTCCTCCCCGGAGGCCGCCGCGACCAGGCCGCGCCCGGCCGGCTCCCGGGTGCGCCAGACCAGGACGGCAGCGAGGACGAAGGAGAGCGCGTTGGCCACGATCAGCGCGCGGTAGGCGGTCGTGGTGCCCATCGCCAGGCCGATCGCCGCGATGCCCGCGCCGAGCGCGTACCCGGCGTTGGCCACGCTGCGGAACAGCGCCTGGTACGTGCCGCGCCGCTCGCCCGCGATCCGGGTGGCGAACAGCATCTCCAGGGTCTTGGCCGCCCGTTCGGCCAGGCAGGTCAGGGCGACGGCGGGGAGCAGCGTGGCGAAGTCGTCGACGACCAGCAGCAGGCCCATCGTCCCGATCCGCAGCAGGTGACACCCGATCAGCAGCCACCGCACCGGCAGCCGTTCGGCCGCCCGCCCGGCGAGCGGGGACCCGGCGATCCCCGCCGCCGCGCCCACGCCCAGCAGCACGCCGAGCTGTCGGGCGTCCATTGCGCACACGTAGGTGAAGTACAGCACCGAGGCCGCCGCCCACACCCCGCTCCCGGTCCGGTCGACGCACTGCGCCAGCAGCATGATCCGCGCGTCCCGCCCGCCCGGCGGCTTCCGCAGCTGCGCCATCAGTCCGTTCCCCCGCATGGCAGGCCCCCGTTGCATGATCGGCATCAATCTCGACATCAAGATACTTCACGTCGAGATAGATGCGGAAGCCCCGGCCGCGCGCCCGCCGGAGCCCCGGCCCCCGGGCTCCGGGCCTCGACGGCGGGCAGGCGGTGCGCCACACTCTCCCCAGCAGCATCCGCGCTCCCAACGCACCGGCACGACGTCACGATCCACCGCCACATCGGAGAGCCACACGGTGACCACTCGTCAACTGCTGCACATCGCCTTCTCGTCCGGCCGGGCCGGGTCCGGTCCCGCCACCTGGGGCCAACAGGCCATCCGGGACGCCGTGAGCCGGCTCGCCCCGGCCGACGCGCCGCGCTACAACATCGCCGCGGCTGCGCCGCTCGACCCCGGGCTGCCGCTGCCCGTCCTGCTCGCCGGCCTGGAGCGACTGCTCCATCTGCACGACTCGCTGCACACCCGCCTGGTGCCGGGCGAGGCCGGCCGCTTGCGCCAAGTAGTCGACCCCGAGGGCCGGTTGGAGGTGGAGGTACGGCACTGCGCGGAGCCGGCCGATCCGGTCGAGGCGGGCGCGCGGCTGCACGAGGAGCTGGCGGCGCTGCCGTTCGACACCGCCGCCCAGTGGCCGATCCGGGTCGGCGTCGTGGAGACGGGCGGGTCGGCCCGGTACGTGAGCCTGGTGCTCTCGCACACCGCGGTCGACGGCACGGGGATGAGCCGCCTGGTGGCCGACCTGACCGCGCTCTGCCAGGGCACCTCGCCGGACGAGCTGGCCAAGATCCGCGAGCCCGCCCAGCAACCGCTGGAGGAGGCGGAGTTCCAGGCCTCGGAGCGCGGTCGGCGGCGGGACGAGGGCGCCCGCAAGCAGTTCCTGCGCAAGCTGCGGCTGGCCCCGGCCCGGCTGTTCCCCCCGCCCGGTGAGCCGGCCACGCCGGCCACCAGGTTCCCGAACGCCGTCCTGCGCTCGCCCGCGCTGCCCCGCGCGGTGGACCGGGTGGCGGCCGCCCACCGGGTGACCTCCTCCTCGGTGCTGCTGGCGGCGACGGCGGCGATGACGGCCCGGCTGTCGGGTTCGACGGACGCGGTGCTGAACGTCGTGGTGAGCAACCGCTTCCTGCCCGAGCTGACCAACGCGGTGAGCGTGGTCGCGGGCGACGGGCTGTTCCACCTCCCGGACGCCACCGCCGAGTTCGGGGACGTCGTCCGACGCACCAACGCCGCCGCGATCGGCGCCTACCGCCACGCCTACTACGACAAGCTCCGGTTGGAGGCCGAGATCGGGCGGCTCGCCGCCGAGGGCGTCCCGCTCGCGGACCGGTCCTGCATCTTCAACGACACCCGCGAGCTGGTCACCGCATCCCCCGACACCGGGACAGGCGAGGACGTGACCACCCTGACCTGGCCGGTGGAGTTCGAGCCCCGCCCCGGCCTGACCTACGCCCTGGACGCGCTGCAGTCCCCGGGCGCACTGAGCCTGACCATGACGGCCGACCCGGCGGTGCTCCCGCGCCCGGCGATGGAACGCTTCCTTTACGGGATCGAGGAGTTGATCCTCACCGAGGCCCGCGCTCTCGAAGCAGCCTAGGCCCTTGTCCGGAGGGCACCGCGTGATGCGCGGTGCCCTCCGGCGCCCCCTCACCATCCGTTGTTCCCCCGGCCCCGCCGCTACGCTGGGCCCATGCGGATCCTCCTCCTCGGCGGCACCTCCTTCGTCGGCCGCGCGATCGCCGACGACGCCCTGCGCAGTGGCGCCGAGGTCGCCCTGTTCACCCGCGGCCGGACCAACCCCGGCCTCTTCCCCGCCGCCGCCCACCTGATCGGCGACCGCGACACCGGCGACTACACCGCCCTGCGCGGCGGCCGCTGGGACGCGGTGGTGGACGTCAGCGGCTACCGCCCCCGCCAGGTCGGCCAGGCCATGGACGCGCTCGGCGACCGGGTCGGCCGCTACCTGTTCATCTCCAGCCACGCGGTGTACGAGCGCGCCGGTCTCACCCCCGGCTCGGACGAGTCCGTCCCGCGCCGCGCACCGCTGCGCGACGCCGAGCAGCTCACCGAGGAGACGTACGGCCGGCTCAAGGTCGCCTGCGAGGACGACGTCACCGCCCGCTACGGGGACGGGGCGACGATCGTGCGCCCCGGAAAGGTGGCCGGCCCCCACGACGAGCAGCGCGGGCTCACCTACTGGGCGCGCCGGGCCGCCCGGGGCGGGCGGATCGCGCTGCCGGGGCGGCCGGAGCAGCCCGTCCAGGTGGTCGACGTGCGCGACCTGGCCCGGCTGGTGGTCCGGCTGCTCCAGGACGGCCGGGCGGGTGCCTTCCACGCCGTCGGCCCGGCCGAACCGACCACACTGGGCGGGCTGATCGCCACCTGCGCCGAGGTCGCGGGCACCGAGGTGGAGGTCGTCCCGGTGCCGCCGGAGAGCGCGCCGCCGCCGTTCTTCCCGCTGGTCCGGGCCGCGCCGCTCTGGCCCGGACAGCAGCGCAGCGCCGCCCGGGCCAGGGCGGCCGGGATGCCGGCGACCCCGCTCGCGGTCACCGCCGCCGACGTGCTCGCCTGGGACCGCGAGCGCGGCGAACCGCCCCTCGGCCACGGCTTCACGCCCGAGCAGGAGGCCCGGGTGCTGGCCGAAGCGACGGGGTCGAGGCCCTGAACGGCCTCCGACCTTGCACCGCACGACCGGTCAGGACGGACTGCCGGACCGCCACCCCGTCCTGACCGGTTGTCAGTGTCACGCGCTATGGTCGGCCCCGAACGATCCCACCAGCACCTGCACAGCACCGCCAGGGGGCACCATGACCGCGCACCGCACCACCGCGCACAGCGCCGGCCCGCGCACCACCCCGCTCGACGCACCGCTCGAGGCGCCGCTCAGCACCGCCGATCTCGTCGAGGGCTGGCGGCGGGTGGGCGTCCGCGAGGGCATGGCGATGATCGTGCACTCCTCGCTCTCCAGCCTCGGCCGGGTCGACGGCGGTGCCGCGTCCGTGGTGGCCAGCCTGCGCGAGGCGGTCGGGCCCGGCGGCACGGTCGCGGTGCCCACCTTCACCACCGCCGTCGTCCGGGACCCGGCACCGGAGCACACCGGCCTGCCGAGCCCCGAGGTCGCCGAACGGCGCGCCGCCGTCCCGCTGTTCCACCCCGGGCTCCCCTCACTGATGGGCGCCGTACCGGAGGCGCTGCGCGCGCTGCCGGAGAGCCTGCGCAGCACGCATCCGCAGGCCTCGGTCGCCGCGGTCGGGGCGCACGCCCGCGAGGTCACCGCCCGCCGCTCGCTGGGCTTCGCGGTCGGCCGCGAGTCGCCCTTCGGCGCGCTGCACGACCTCGGCGGGTACGTGCTGCTGATCGGTGTCGGGCACAACCGCAACACCTTCCTGCACTACGCAGAGACCTTCGCGCCCAACCGCCGCCTCAAGCTCCGGCGCTTCCCGATGGCGATCCAGGGCGAGCGGGTCTGGATCGAGGCACCCGACGTGGGCGACGACAACGACACCCACTTCCCGGCCGTGGGAAAGGAGTTCGAGGAGCGGGCGGGCATCCGCGAGGTGCTGGTCGGCAACGCGCCCTGTCGGCTGATCCCGGTCCGGGAGCTCATACCCTTCGCCGTCCGCCGCCTCACCGAGCTGCTGGCGGCGGACGGCCCCGGAGCGGCGTAGCCCGATCGACCGCCCGCTTCCTCAAGCGGCCGACCGGACCACGCCCGTCACCAGGTCACCAGGTCACCTGGTCACCAGGTCACATCCGGGGGCTCAACGGACTCAGGAATCAACGCTCCTCGTCGTGCAGCGAGTTGGTCTCCTGGATCTTCTTCCAGGACTTCGGCTCCGCCGGCAGCCGCCCGGCGTCCTGTCCCGCGCCGGCACCCGGCGCGAGCGAGGCCGCCGCTGCGGCCGGCGCCGGCCCGGCGGCCGGCTTCGAGGCGGTGAACAGCCAGGTGGCGAAGAGGTCCCCGAGCTTCTTCCCGGAGACCTTCTCCGCGTACGCCTGGAACTCCGGGACGGAGGCGTTGCCGTAGCGGCGCTCGGTGGGCCAGCCCTTCAGGATCCGGAAGAACTTGTCGTCCCCGACGGCGTTGCGCAGCGCCTGGATGGCCACCGCGCCCCGGTCGTAGACGGCGTTCGCGAACTGGTTGGCGGCGCCCGGGTCGCCCGGCTTGACGGTCCAGAAGGGGTCGTCGGCCGGGTGCGAGGCGTAGACGTAGTCGGCGAGTTCCTGCGCCGTGCCCTCGTCCTCGTGCTCGGACCAGAGGAACTGCGAGTACCGGGCGAAGCCCTCGTTCAGCCAGATGTCACTCCAGTGCGAGACCGAGACGCTGTCGCCGTACCACTGGTGGGCCAGCTCGTGGACAACGACGGAGGTGTTGGAGCCGCGCGCGAACTGCCGGGGGCTGTAGAAGACCCGGGTCTGGGTCTCCAGGGCGAAGCCGGTCTTGACGTTGGGCACGTAGCCGCCGACCGAGCTGAACGGGTAGTCGCCGAAGTAGCCGCTCAGCCAGTCGACGATCTCGCCGGTGCGCTCGACGCTGGCCTTGGCCGCGTCGGTGTCCTCGCCGAGGTCCTTGCTGTACGCGTTGTAGACGGGCAGCCCGCTCGGCGTGGTGTCGGTCGTGACGTCGAACTTGCCGACCGCGAGGGTGGCCAGGTAGGTCGCCTGCGGCTTGTTCTCGCGCCAGCTGTAGCGGGTCCAGCCGGCCTGGGAGACGGCACTGGTCAGGATGCCGTTGCTGATCACCTGGTTGCCGTCCGGCACCTGGACCGAGACGTCGAAGGTGGCCTTGTCGCTCGGGTGGTCGTTGCTCGGGAACCACCACCACGCCGACTCGGGCTCGCCGGCGGCCACCGCGCCGTCCGGCGTGCGCAGCCAGGCGGTGAAGCCGTACTTCTTCACGGTGGACGGGACGCCCTTGTAGCGGACCACCACGGTCGTCTGGCTGCCCTTGGCGAGCGGCCGGGCGGGCGTGACCTCCAGCTCCTGCTCGCCGCTGGTGGCGAAGGTCGCCGGACGTCCGTTGACCCGGACCTCCTGGACGTTCAGCGCGAAGTCGAGGTTGAAGCGGGAGAGGTTCTCGGTCGCCGTGGCGAGGATGGTGGTGGTGCCCTCCAGCTCGTCGGTGGCGGGCTGGTATTTCAGCCGGATGTCGTAGTGCGAGACGCGGTACCCGCCGTTCCCGTAGGTCGGGTAGTACGGGTCTCCGATGCCGGCCGCGCCGGGTTGGAAGTCGGCCGCCGAGGCGGGGACGGCCAGGAACAGGCTCAGGGCGCTGGCAGCAGAGACGATCAGCCTCTTGCGCACGTGGTCCTCCAGGGTCACTGGGACGATGGGTCGGATCGATCCATGTCCCGGTGGCTCCCGCTCCACTCCCCAATTGTGAGATGTTCATGAAAAGAAACAGGCCGACACGGCACCGCCGCGGCACCGTCACACACCCCGCCGGCCCCCCGCGCCCCACCCGTCCCTCACGCCCCGACCCCTCACCCCCCGGCCCACTCACTCCTGACCCCCTTCACCCGCCGCCCCTTCACCCGCCGCCCCCTCACCCGCCGAGCGTCACCGGCGCCCGCACCAGCGAGCCGTACTCCGTCCACGAGCCGTCGTAGTTCTTCACGTGCGGGTACCCCAGCAGCTCGGTGAGCGCGAACCAGGTGTGCGCCGACCGTTCGCCGATCCGGCAGTACGCGATCACCTCGCGCTCCGGTTCCACGCCCTTCCCCGCGTACAGCGCCCGCAGTTCCTCCGCCGAGCGGAACGACCCGTCGTCGTTGGCCGCCTGCGACCAGGGGACGTTCACCGCGCCGGGAATGTGCCCGGGCACCTGCGCCTGCTCCTGCGGCAGGTGCGGCGGGGCGATCAGCTCGCCCCGGTACTCGGCGGGCGAGCGGACGTCGACCAGCACCGCGTCCGAGCCGGGCTTGGCGAACAGCTCGGCCTTGCCGAGCACTTCGTCCCGCAGCGCCCGCAGCTCCGGGCGCTCGGGCCCGGTCAGCCGGTAGGCGGTGTGCTGGTAGTCCATCACCTCTTCGGTGAGCCCGCGCCCCTCCAGCTCCCACTTCTTGCGCCCGCCGTCCAGCAGCCGCACGGGCCCGAAGCCGCGCAACCGCAGCAGCCAGTAGGCGTACGCGGCGAACCAGTTGTTGTTGCCGCCGTAGAGCACCACGGTGGTGTCGTCCTCCACGCCGGCCGCCCGCAGCAGGTGCTGGACGCCCTCCCGGTCGGCGTAGTCGCGGCCGACCCGGCTGTGCAGGTCGGTGGTCCAGTTCCAGCCGATCGCGCCGGGGATGTGGTCCCGGTCGTAGGCGGTGGTGTCCTCGTCCACCTCGACGACCCGGATCGTCCCGTCGTCCAGGTGGCGGGCCAGCCACTCGGTGCGGACCAGCGCCTCGGGGTGTGCGTAGCCGTTGCCGGTCATCCCAGGCCCTCCTTCGCTCTGCCCAGGCTTGGGGCGCCCGACCACGGGCACAGCGAGCCGCGCACGGGCACGGCGGGGCGCCGGCGACCGGGCCGGACAGTTCGACGCTACGCCGACCGTCCGGCCCGGGCCACCCCACTCAGGAGAAGACCACGGAGCGCAGCTTCAGCCGGTCGCCGAGCTTCTTGCCGGGGTTCATGACGTAGAAGACGTCGCCCTTGCAGTCGAAGTCCAGGAAGACCGTGGCCGTCGAGGTGGTGAAGTTCTCCGGCGCGAAGGCCGGGTCCTTCTCGGTGGCCCCGAACAGGTTGATGCACTGGCCGCTCTCCGGGTCGGCGAGCCCGGCCGGCACACCGGGGCCGACCTTGTAGAGGAAGTCGCCGGTGGCGGCGCCGGCGGAGGTCGGAACCGCGAGGACGAGGGCGACGGCGCTGGCGACGGCGAGTGCGGTGTTGCGGAGACGCATGATTGATGGCCTTTCAGGAGGTACCTGGTGGTACCTGATGCATTGATGCGAGATCACCCTAGAGGCCCAAAATCAGCAGAAACGGTTCTCCCAAGCCACTCTTTCGGGTGGTTTAAGCGGTAAAGCCGCGACCTTCATCGGGAAACCGCCACCCGCACCCGCCGCCCCGCGCCCCCGCTCAGTTCGACGGGGCCGAGAAGGAGTACCCCTGGTCGACCAGCACCGGCAGGTACGCCTTCAGCGCCGCCACCGTCTGTGAGCGGTCACCGCCACCGTCGTGGTTGAGCACGATCGACCCCGGCCGGACGTTCTTGAGGATCCGCTCGGTGATCACCGAGGTCCCGGGCGTGGCCCAGTCCTCCGGGTCCACCGTCCAGCCCATCGGCCGCATCCCGAGCTCGGTGGTCACCCTGAGCGCGACCGGCGACCAGTCCCCGCCGGGCGCGCGGAACCAGGACGGCTGGCGCCCGGTGGTCCGGTACAGCAGGTCGGAGGTGCGCTCCAGTTCGTCCCGCACCGCCTCGTCGGACATGTGCCGCAGGTCGGGGTGGGTCCAGGTGTGGTTGCCGATATGGTGGCCGCGGTCCGCGATCTCCCGGACCAGCCCGGTGTTCTCGACGGCGCACTCGCCGACCAGGAAGAAGGTCGCCCGGATCCCGTACTGCTGGAGCAGCGCCAGGACGGTCGGCGTGTACCGGGGATCCGGCCCGTCGTCGATGGTGAGCCCCACCACCCGCTGGCCCGGGTCGAGTTGGTTGACCGGCTTGGCCTCCTCCTCCGTGAGCCGCCGGCGGGCGGGCATCGGCGGGGCGGCGGCGGGCGGCGGCGCAGCCGTGGGGGCGGGCGGGGGCGCCGCGGAGGGGGCGGCCTGGGCCGCCTCCGGCCCGGAGCCCGGTCCGGAGGCCTCCGGCGCGGCACCCGGCGTCCGCGCCGTGGCGCCCGCCCCGGCGTCGTCCGCGTCGCTCCAGGGGCTGCCGCAGCCGGCCGCCCCGAGCAGGGACATCCCGGCCGCGACCAGTAGCAGTCGCCGCGAGGGCATTCGTGAGTAAATCTGATGATCTGACAGCATTCTGAATGCTTCCCCCGTGTAGCGCCGCCGCTCCCCGATGGCGCCTCAGACGGGCCCGATCACCACTCCGACGGCGCAAGCGCACCCCGCCCGCCCCCGGCTTCCCCGCGACTTCCCCGACCGGACGCTCGGCCTCCCCTCCCGACCGCTACGCTGTGCCTTCCCCAGTGTGATGATCTGCCATCAGAGGACGTGGCCATGACGACAAGTCAGGACATCCCGGACCAGGGCCGGCCCGACGACGACCCCGCCGAGCTGAGCCAGTGGGAACGGTTCGGCGTCGACACCACCGCCCCCCACTCGGCGCGCGTGTACGACTACTGGCTGGGCGGCAAGACCAACTTCCCGCCGGACCGCGCCATGGGGCAGGCCATCGAGGAGGCCGTGCCGAGCGTCAAGCAGATGGCCAAGGCGAACCGCGCCTTCCAGGGCCGGGCCGTCCGCCACCTCGCCCGGGAACACGGCATCCGCCAGTTCCTCGACCTCGGCACCGGCATCCCCACCTCGCCCAACACCCACGAGATCGCCGAGGCGGTCAGCCCCGGCACCCGGGTGGTCTACGTCGACAACGACCCGATCGTGCTCGCCCACGCCCGCGCCCTGATGGTGTCCAGCCCCGCCAGCCGGACCACCTACATCCACGCCGACCTGCGCAAGCCCGAGGAACTGTTCACCGACCCGGCGCTCACCGCCACGCTGGACCTCACCCAGCCGGTCGGCCTGCTGATGATCGCCGTGCTGATGCTCATCGCCGACGAGGACGACCCGTGGGGCCGGGTCGCCGCCCTGCGCGACGCCCTGCCCGCCGGCAGCTGCATCGCCCTCACCACCCCCACCCAGGACTTCGACCCGGAGGCGGTCGGCAAGGTCACCGAGGCCGCCCGGGCCGGCGGCATGACCCTCGTCCCGCGCACCCACGACGACGTCCTGCGCTTCTTCGACGGCTGGGACCTGGTCGAGCCGGGCCTCTCCCCCGTCCTCGCCTGGCGCCCGGACGGCGAGCCGCCGGCCGACCCGAAGGCCGCGTACTACTGGGGCGGCGTCGCCGTCAAGCGCTGAACCCGCGCCGGGCCCGCCCCCACCGGAGCCCCACGGAAACCCACCTCGGGTGGGGCGGGCCGCACCGGGCCCGCCCCACCCGCGCCCTCACTTCAGCAGCCGCGACAGCCGCCGGTCCGCCAGCGGCTTCCCCCCGGTCTGGCAGGTCGGGCAGTACTGCAGCGAGGAGTCCGCGAAGGACACCTCGCGCACGGTGTCCCCGCAGACCGGGCAGGGCAGGCCGGTCCGGCCGTGCACCCGCAGCCCCAGCTTCTTCTCCGCCTTGAGCTCCCCCGCCGCCAGCCCCCGCGAGCGCTCCACCGCGCCGCGCAACGTGGCGCCGAGCGCCTCGTAGAGCCGCGCCGCCTCCTCCTCGGTCAGGCTGGACGCCAGCTTGTACGGGGACATCCGGGCCGCGTGCAGCACCTCGTCCGAGTAGGCGTTGCCCACCCCGGCCAGCACGCCCTGGTCGCGCAGCACGCCCTTGAGCCGGCGCCGGTCGCCGCTCAGCAGGGCGGCGAAGTCCGCCAGGGTGAACGCCGGGTCCAGCGGGTCGGGGCCGAGCCGGGCCACCCCGGGCACCTCGGCCGGGTCCTTCACCACGTAGACCGCGAGGCCCTTCTTCGTCCCCGCCTCGGTCAGGTCGAAGCCGTCGCCGGCCTCCCCGGCCAGGCGCAGCCGCAGCGCCAGCGGGTTCCTCGGGCTCGGGCGCGGCGGTTCGGCGGGCAGGCCGTCCTTCCAGCGCAGCCAGCCGGCCCGGGCCAGGTGGACCACCAGGTGCAGCCCGCCGGCCTCGATGTCGAGGAACTTGCCGCGCCGGGTCACCGGGCCGACCGTCCGCCCCTCCAGCGCGGTGACCGGCGGGTCGTACGTCTTCAGCGCGCTGATCGCGACCGGCTGCACCCGGGCGATGACGCGCCCGGTCAGCCGCTCGGACAGGAAGTCGCTCAGCGCCTCGACCTCGGGCAGCTCCGGCATGCGCCCAGTCTCCCGCAGCCCCGCGCCGGCCGCCCGCCCGGGGGCGTGCCTTTGCCCGGCCCCCGCGCGGGGCGCAGGCTGGAACTACGCGCCGTACCCCGCGTCCCCCATGCGCCCCCGCCACGGAGCACCGTGATGAGCATCCTTGAGGAACAGATCGACCTCGCCGTCCCCGTCCTCGCCGCCTGGGAGCAACTGCACCGGGTGCACGAGTACCCGCAGTTCGTCGACGGCGTCCGCAGCGCCCACCCGCACGGGCGGAACCTGGCGCACCTCGGGGTGGAGGTCGACGGCACCGAGCGGGCGGTGGACACCGAGATCACCGACCGCGGCCGGGGCCGGGTGATGTCCTGGCGGACGCTCGACGAACCCCGGCTGCACGGCGCGTTCGCGCTGCTGCCGCTGGACGCCCGGCACACCCGGCTGCAGATCCGGGTGGAGTACGACCCGGAGGCGATGCACGAGGCGTTCGGCGGGCCGCGCGGCTTCGCCCTGGCCGGGGCGATCGAGCGGACCGTCCGGGGCGACCTGGAGCACTTCCGGGAACTGGTCGAGGAGCGGATCGGCGCGGCGGGCAGACGCGGCTGAGCGCAGCCGGCAGGCCCGGGCGAGCGCGGCGGGCAGCCCCGGTGAGCACGACGGCCCGGCCCGCGTAAGGGCCGCATAAGCCCAGCTCAGCGCCGGTGGTGAGGCTCTTCACAGCGGACCTCCGGCCCGACCGTTTCGCTTTCAACCTGTGGCAGACTCGGATGCCATGGACATCGGCCCGGTCACCAGGACGCTCCGCGCGGCGGTCTTCGCCGCGCTGGTCGTGCTGCTCGCCGGGCTCGGCCAGGTGCTGGTCACCGGCCGCGCGCTGCCGGCCGGCCCGATGGCCCTGGCCTGCGTCGCCGTGTTCGCGGTGGCGTACGCGTTGGCCGGCCGCGAGCGCGGCTACCCGGCGGTCGCGGCGGTGTTCCTGCCGCTGGAGCTGGGCGTCAGCGCGCTGTTCGACTTCGCCCAGACCACCTGCCCGTCCTTGCCGCCCGGCTCCGCGCGCGGCTTCCAGCCGCTGCTGTGCGGCGGCGGTTCGCTGGGCGGGTTCCTGCTCGGCCACGGCGTCTCCCAGCAGACCGGCGTCCTGCTGCTCCTGCTGCTGCACGCCGCGATCGCGCTGGCCGGCGCGTTCTGGCTGCGCCGCGCGGACGCCGCGCTGGCCGGCCTCGCCCGCACCGCCCGGATGCTGGGCGACTTCCTGCACCGGCACCTGCCGGCCGCCGCCCGCTGGCTGCGGCTGCTCGCCGCGCCCGTCCCGGCCCGTCCGGTGGCGCGGGTGCCGTTCCCCCGGGCCAGCCGGACCCTGGTCCCGGCCGAGGACGTCGTCGTCCGCCCGACCGTCCGGCGCGGTCCGCCGACGCTCGCCCTGGCCTGCTGACAGGCGCGCGCCGCTCGGCGCCGCTCCCGGCCGGTCCTCTCGCCGCGCGCCCCGCGCGCCCGCACCCCCGCACGCCCGAGAGCACAGGACGACACCTCATGAGCAACACCCGCAAGGCCGCCGCCAAGACCAGCGCCACCGACCGCATGCGCGCCGCCCGCGCCCAGGCCGAGCGCTCCGACCGGATCCGCCGCCGGGTCGTGGTCGCCGGCGCCTCCGCCGCCGTGCTCGCCCTCGTGGCGGGCGTGGCCTTCGCCGTCGGCGGCTCCTCCGGCTCCGGTTCCGCCGACGCGGCCGCGAGCGGCCCGCTGGTCGTCCCCGCCAACACGGGCGGCCAGGACGGCACCGTGATCACCTACGGCAGGGCCGACGCCCCGCACACCCTGGAGATCTACGAGGACTTCCGCTGCCCGTACTGCGAGCAGTTGGAGACCACCACCGGCAAGGCCGTCCAGCAGCTCGCCGACGACGGCACGTACAAGATCGAGTACCACCTGGCGACGTTCCTGGACAAGAACCTCGGCGGCAAGGGCTCGCGCACCGCGCTGGCCGCCGCCGGCGCCGCGCTCAACGAGGGCGTGGACAAGTTCAAGCAGTTCCACGACGTGCTCTACGCCAACCAGCCCGACGAGCGCACCGACGGCTTCGGCGACGTCAACCACCTCCTCGACCTGGCCGGCCAGGTGCCCGGGCTGAAGACCGACGGCTTCGTCAAGGCCGTCCAGGACGGTACCTACGCGCCGTGGGCGGCCAAGGTCAACGAGGAGTTCGACAAGAGCGACGTCACCGGCACCCCGACCGTCAAGCTGGACGGCAAGAAGCTGGACGTCCTCACCGGCGGCAAGGCCGCCACGCCCGAGCAGTTCACCGCGATGGTCAAGCAGGTGACCGGATGACGGCCGCCGCCCCCGCCGCGCGGACGTACGGCGCGAGCCGCCCGTTCGCCTGGCTGCTGCTGATCGGCGGCGCGGTCGGCCTGTTCGCCTCCTCGGTCCTCACCCTGGACAAGATCCGGCTGCTGAAGGACCCGTCGTACGTCCCCTCCTGCAACATCAACCCGATCATCAGCTGCGGCTCGATCATGCGCAGCGACCAGGCCGAGGCCTTCGGCTTCCCCAACTCGCTGCTCGGCCTGGTCGGCTTCGGCGTCGTCATCGCGATCGGCGCCGGGCTGCTCTCCGGGGCGACGTACCGGCGCTGGTTCTGGCTCGGCCTCCAGGCCGGGACGGTCTTCGGCATCGGCTTCGTGACCTGGCTGATGTACCAGGCGCTCTACCGGATCAGCGCGCTCTGCCCGTACTGCATGGTGGTCTGGGCCTCGATGATCCCGCTGTTCTGGTACACCACCCTGCACAACCTGCGCTCCGGGATCATCCCCACCGGCCGCGCCCTGCGCCCGGTCGTCCGCGAGGCGGCGCGCTACCACTGGGTCGTCCCGGCGCTCTGGTACGCGGTGATCGCCCTGCTGGTCCTCAACCGGTTCTGGTACTACTGGAGCACCCTGCTCTGACCTCGTCCGCCCGGCCCCGGGCCCTACGCTCCGGGGCCGGGCGGCCGACCCGTCAGCCGCCGCCCAGGACAGTTCCTAGAAGCGGAACTCCTCGACCTCGGCCAGCAGTTCGGCCCGGCGCTCGTCGTCGATGAAGGAGGCCCGGAAGGAGTTGGCGGCGAGTCGGCGCAGCGTCTCCTCGTCGAGCGCGAGGGCCTGCTGCACGGCCCGGAAGTTGTCGTCGACGTAGCCGCCGAAGTACGCCGGATCGTCCGAGTTGACGGTGACCAGCAGGCCGGCCTCCAGCATCTCGCGCAGCGGGTGGTCGGCGAGGGTGTCGATGCACCGCAGGCGGACGTTGGAGAGCGGGCAGAGCGTCAGCGGGACCTGCTCGCGGACCAGCCGCGCGACCAGCTCGCCGTCCTCCAGGCAGCGCAGGCCGTGGTCGATCCGCTCGACGCCGAGCACGTCCAGCGCCTCGGTGATGTAGGACGCCGGGCCCTCCTCGCCCGCGTGCGCGACGCGGCGCAGCCCGGCCTCGGCGGCCCGCCGGTAGACCTCGCGGAACTTGGCCGGCGGGTGGCCGACCTCGGCCGAGTCGAGGCCGATGCCCGCGATCCGGTCGAAGTACGGGCGGGCGGCCTCGAAGGTCTCCAGCGCGGATTCGGCGGACTCGTCCCGCAGGAAGCACATGATCAGCCGGGTGCTGATCCCGTGCCGCTCCTCGCTGCGCGCCAGCGCCCGGGTCAGGCCGTCGACCACCACGCCGAGCGGCACGCCGCGCGCGGTGTGCGCCTGCGGGTCGAAGAAGATCTCCGCGTGCCGGACCCCCGCCTCGGCCGCCCGGGTGAGGTAGGCGTCGGCGAGGTCGGCGAAGTCCTCCTCGGTGCGCAGCACGGCCATCAGCGCGTAGTACAGGTCCAGGAAGGACTGCAGGTCGCTGAAGGAGTACGCCTTCCGCAGCGCCTCGGTGTCGGCGTAGGGCAGCGTGACCGCGTTGCGGGCGGCGAGGGCGAAGGCGAGTTCGGGCTCCAGGGTGCCTTCGATGTGCAGGTGGAGTTCGGCCTTGGGGAGCGGCATGGGGGATCTGTCCGAGCTGTAGGGGGCGGGAGCGAAGAGTCCAGAAGCATTCATCCTACGATCCGTTCGATCACGACCGGCCTGACGGGCGCGCCCCCGGCCACCCGAACTGGTGCACCGGCCGGGGGCAGCGGGCACCCTGGAGGAGGGGGCTTCCGCCGAGGAGGTACCAGATGCGGCACGTCGAGGATCCGCACATCCGGCCTGCGGGCGTCTCCCCGCACGCCCTGGGCAACGACACGCTCCTGCACGAGCTGGAACAGCTGCACCGCACGCGCCACGAGACCTTCCTGTACGGCTCGGAGGAGGCCCTCAAGCGGCACACCCTGCGCACCGGGCAGCTGGAGGCCGAGTACCTGCACCGCTTTCCCAGCCGGCTGGTGACGGCCGGGCGGACCAGGGCCGGCGCCCGGGCCCGCGAGGCGGCGGCCCGGGTGGAGTCGCTGCCCGAGTAGACGTGCCCGCGCCACCACCGCCCGGCGGGACACGCCGGGCGGTGGTGGCGTGCCCCCGGGCGGGCCGTCGGGGAGGGTGAGAGGCGCAGACGCACCGGACCCCGACCCCCCTGGGAGCCCCGCATGCCCATCGCCAGCGTCAACCCCGCGACCGGCGAGATCCTGGAGACCTTCGAACCGCTCGACGCGGCCGGCATCGAGCAGCGGCTGGCCCGCGCCGAGGCCGCGTTCCACGGCTACCGCACCACCCCCTTCGCCGCCCGCGCCGACCTGCTGCGCCGGGCCGCCGACCTGCTGGACCAGGACCGGGAGGCGATCGCCCGCACGATGACCGAGGAGATGGGCAAGCCGCTCGCCGCCTCCCGGGCCGAGGCCGCCAAGTGCGCCACGGCGATGCGCTGGTACGCCGACCGCGCCGAGGAACTGCTCGCCGACGAGCACCCGGCCCCGGCCGACGTCGCCGACTCCGGCGCCGCCCGCGCCTACGTCCGCTACCGCCCGCTCGGGGCGGTGCTGGCCGTGATGCCGTGGAACTTCCCGTTCTGGCAGGTGGTCCGGTTCGCGGCGCCGGCCCTGATGGCGGGCAACGTCGGCCTGCTCAAGCACGCCTCCAACGTGCCCCGGACGGCGCTGGCGCTGGAGGAGCTGTTCCGGCGGGCCGGCTTCCCGGAGGGCTGCTTCCAGACCCTGCTGATCGGCTCGGGCGCGGTCGAGGGCGTGATCCGGGACCGCCGGGTGGCCGCGGTGACGCTCACCGGCAGCGAGCCCGCCGGGCGGGCGGTCGCCGCCACCGCCGCCGACGAGGTGAAGAAGGCCGTCCTGGAGCTGGGCGGCAGCGACCCCTTCGTGGTGCTGCCCAGCGCCGACCTGGACGCGGCGGTGCGCACCGCCGTCCGAGCCCGGGCGCAGAACAACGGGCAGTCCTGCATCGCCGCCAAGCGCTTCATCGTGCACACCGACGTGTACGACCGCTTCACCGCCGCCTTCACCGAGGCGATGCGGGCGCTGCGCGTCGGCGACCCGATGGACGAGGCGACCGACGTCGGCCCGCTGGCCAGCCGCCAGGGCCGGGACGACCTGGAGGAGCTGGTCGAGGACGCCCGCACCCACGGCGCCCGGGTCGAGTGCGGCGGCGGGCGCCCGGAGGGCTGGGACACCGGCTACTTCTACGAGCCGACGGTGCTGACCGGCATCACCCCGGCCATGCGGATCCACCAGGAGGAGACCTTCGGCCCGGTCGCCACGGTCTACCGGGTCGCCGACCTGGACGAGGCGGTGGCGCACGCCAACGACACGCCGTTCGGGCTCAGTTCCAACGTCTGGACCCGGGACGAGGGCGAGCAGGAGCGCTTCGTCCGCGACATCCAGGCCGGCGGGGTGTTCTTCAACGGGATGACCGCCTCCCACCCGGCGCTGCCGTTCGGCGGCGTCAAGCGCTCCGGGTTCGGCCGGGAGCTGTCCGGGCACGGGATCCGGGAGTTCTGCAACATCACCACGGTGTGGATCGGCTGAGCACCCCCGGACCGCCGGGCACGAGCCGGGCACGAGCCGGACGCGGACGCGGCCGGGTCAGGACGCCACGCGGTGCCTGCCCCGGCCGGGCGTCATCCAGCGGGCGACCACGCCGACCAGGGCGAGGACGGTCGCTCCCCAGACGATGGCCATCAGCACCAGCATCGGCAGCCAGCTCACCTGGGCGCCGACCATGGCCAGGCCGAGCGAGAGCGCGACCATGAACACGACGGCGGTCGGGTTGAGGCCGAGCAGCCAGTGCCAGGCCCGCTGCACCGGGCTCCGGTGCGGCGGTGGGGCCTCGGGGTCGGTTTCGGTGTCGAGTTCCTTGTACGTCAGCAGGTCCATCGGGATCGCCTCCGGTTCTCGGGGGGCTGCCGGATCCGCGGGGCTCAGGAGGCCTTGCGCGGAGCCGTGGACTTTCCGGTCGCGGTCTTTCCCGCCCCGGCCTTCGCGGTCGCGGACTTCGCGGTCGCGGACTTCGCGGTCGCGGTCTTCTTCGCCGGGGCGGTCCTCTTCGCCGGGGCGGCCTTCCCGGCGGCGGCCGCCGATCCGGCGGGCTTCTTCACCGGGGCGCGCCTGCGGGGCGCGGGCTGCTCCTCCTCCGGTTGGTCCTCGTCGGGCCCGGCGGCGTGCCCCCGCCCGCCCTTGGCCCGCTTGAGGCTGCTGCGCAGCGCCTCCATCAGGTCGATCACGTTGTCGGGCGCCTCGCCCGGCTCCTCCTCGTGCGGGAGCTCGACGCCCTCCAACCGGGCCGTGATCACCTGCTGGAGCGCCCGCTGGTAGTCGTCGTGCAACTGGGCGAGGTCGAAGTCCTCGGAGAGCGTGTCCATCAGCGACCGCGCCATCTTGAGCTCCTGCGGCCGCACGGTGACGTCCTCCTCGGGCGCGATGCCGGCCGCGGGGCGGACCTCGTCGGGCCAGATGCAGGTCTGCAGCACCAGTGTGCCGTCGTGCACCCGCAGCACCGCCGGGGATTCCCGGGTGCGCAGCGCGATCTTGGTGACGGCGATCTGCCCGGACGCGGTGAGCGCGTCGCGCAGCAGGGCGTACGGCTTGGCGGCGGCCTGGTCGGCGACGCCCACGTAGTAGGCCTTGGAGAACATCAGCGGGTCGATCTCGTCGGCGTCCACGAAGGCCAGCACGTCGATGATCTTCTTGCTGGGCAGCGGCAGGTCGGCGAGGTCCTCGTCGGTGAGCGTGACGGTCCGGCCGTCGGGGGACTCGTAGCCCTTGGCGATCTCCGCGTACGGGACTTCCTTCTCCTCCCGCTCGCAGTACCGCTTCATCCGCACCCGCCCGCCGTCCTTGGCGTGCACCTGGTGCAGCGGGACGTCGTGTTCCTGGGTGGCCGAGTAGAGGTGGACGGGGATGCTGACCAGCCCGAAGCTGATCGTCCCCTTCCAGGTGGTCTGCATGGGGGTCGCTCCTTCCCGGAGTTTCCCGTTGCCGGAGGTTCCCGCCCGGCCCGGCGTCCTCGCGCCGAGGACGTGCCGAGGACGTGCCGAGAATCCCACTGTGCCCGGGTTTGCCCCGATCGGCCACACCGGGCCGACAATGGGCCGAGGAGGTCGATGCCGATGACCGTCCGGAGCCGTGCGCAGGGCGCACCGCCGCCGCCACCGGAGCGGACCGTGTACCGGGTGGTGTACGCGGTGCGGGGCGAGGCCGGCGTGCGGCGGGCGGAGGTCGAGGTGGTGCCCGGATACTCGCAGGAGGGCGACATCCCCCGGATCCTGGCGGCGCGGCTGACCGGCCGGCCCGCGGACGCGGCACGGATCACCGTGCTGGACCTGCGCGGGTCGTGAGCCGCGACGGGGGTCCGAGCGCCTCCGACGCATTGGCGGTGCGTCAGATTTGAGCTTTTCGCACCGCATTTCCACCCGCTCTGACCTGGCTTTTTGCGTCCGGTTACCGAACATTTACGGATGCTCTGTTCCGATACGCGGCCGTAGAAGTTAGGTTGCACCGCAATGCGCGGGTCCGTCCCCCACCCTCCGGCGCAACGAGCCGAGGGTCGCGCCGCGCGCGGGAAAGGCACAGGGCTCATCTGATGAGTGCGGACACCACCAGGCCTGCGGCAGCCGCCCAGGTCCCCCAGCAGGCCGGGCCGCCCGGGCACGGCGGCGAGGGCCACCTGAAGGCGGGGCTCAAGAACCGCCACCTGTCGATGATCGCCATCGGCGGGGTGATCGGCGCCGGCCTGTTCGTCGGCTCCGGCGCGGGCATCGCCACCACCGGGCCGGGCATCCTGCTCTCCTACACGCTGGCCGGTGTGCTGGTCGTGCTGGTGATGCGGATGCTCGGCGAGATGGCGGCGGCCGACCCGCAGAGCGGCTCGTTCTCGGCGTACGCGGACCGCGCGCTCGGCCGCTGGGCCGGGTTCACCATCGGCTGGCTGTACTGGTTCTTCTGGGTCGTGGTGCTCGCGGTGGAGGCGACCGCCGGCGCGAAGATCCTCAACGCCTGGATGCCCGGCGTGCCGCAGTGGGCGTTCGCGCTGCTCGTGATGGCGGTGCTGACCGCCACCAACCTGTTCTCGGTGGCCTCCTACGGCGAGTTCGAGTTCTGGTTCGCCGGGATCAAGGTGGTGGCGATCGCCGCGTTCCTGGTGATCGCCACGCTCGCCGTCTTCGGCCTGCTGCCCGGCACCCACGCGGTCGGCACCAGCAATCTGACCGGCCACGGCGGCTTCCTGCCGCACGGCGTGGGCGCGGTGTTCACCGGCATGCTCACGGTGGTCTTCGCCTTCATGGGCAGCGAGATCGTCACCCTGGCCGCGGGCGAGTCGGAGGACCCGGAGCGCGCGGTCAGCAAGGCCACCAACAGCGTGATCTGGCGCATCGGGATCTTCTACCTGGGCTCGATCCTGCTCGTGGTCACCCTGCTGCCGTGGGACTCGGACGCCGTCAAGGGCAGCCCGTACGTGGCGGTGCTGGAGCACGTGGGCATCCCGGGCGCCGGCCAGGTGATGAACGTGATCGTGCTGACGGCCGTGCTGTCCTGCCTCAACTCCGGGATGTACACGGCCTCCCGGATGGCCTTCTCGCTCGGCCAGCGCGGGGACGCGCCGAAGGCCTTCGCGACCGTGACCAAGCGGGGCGTGCCGCGGGTGGCCATCCTGTCCTCGGTGGTCTTCGGCTTCGTCGCGGTGTTCTTCAACTACACCTCGCCGGACACGGTGTTCGCTTTCCTGCTCAACTCCTCCGGCGCGGTTGCGCTGTTCGTCTGGCTGGTGATCTGCTTCTCCCAGCTGCGGATGCGCCGGATCATCGAGCGGGAGACTCCCGAGCGGCTGACCGTCCGCATGTGGCTGTACCCCTATCTGACCTGGACGGCCATCGGCATGATCGGGTTCGTGGTGGCGTACATGTTCACCGACGCCGACGGGCGCAAGCAGATGTACCTGTCGCTGGTCGCCGCGGCGATCGTGCTCGCGGCCTCGGCCGTGGTGGGCCGACGGCGGCGGGCCGCGGTGGCGGCGGAGTCCTGACCCGTCCGCGCCGCGCGACGGTGCCGGGCCCGGGAGCCGTTGCGGAGGCTCCCGGGCCCGGTGCCGTTCGAGGGATGCGACCCACAGTTTGACAATGGCACGTCAAAGGGGATACCTGGGCATGGCGCTCCCCCACGAGCGCTCCCCCACCCCCCGGGAGACCCCTTGCCACCCCTCCCCGCCCCCGCGTCCGCGCGCCTGCGCTTCGGCCACCGGCTGCGCCACTGGCGCGAGGCCCGCGGACTCAGCCAGGCCGAACTCGGCCGCCTGCTCGGCTACCACAACTCACTGATCAGCCGAGTGGAGAACGCCCGCCGCTGGCCACCGCCGGGACTCCCCGCCCGGGCCGACGAACTCCTGCTCACCGGAGGCGAGTTGGCCGCCCTCTGGCAACCCGTCCGGCAGGAGCGGGAGCACCTCGGCGAACTCGCCGCCCCCGCCCTGCCACCCCTCGGCGAGAGCGGCACAGGGCCCCCGACGGGCCGACCGGACGCCGCCAC
This sequence comes from Kitasatospora sp. NPDC088861, assembly GCF_044750105.1. Lineage (NCBI taxonomy): Bacteria > Bacillati > Actinomycetota > Actinomycetes > Kitasatosporales > Streptomycetaceae > Kitasatospora > Kitasatospora sp. NPDC088861. Next base: position 279,624 of record NZ_JBIVJF010000002.1, on the reverse strand, counting down.
CTTCGCCGTGCTCGGCCACCTGCTCGATGTCTACCGCGCGGCCGCCACCCACACCGGCGGCGAACAGCTGGCCACCGTCCTCGAACACCACGCCCGCACCCTGGCCGCCTGGCAGCACGCCGCCCCGCGCGAAACCGCCCCCGCCGTCCGCTCGCTCGCCGCCCGCTACGCCGAACTCGCGGGCTGGGCCCACTTCGAGGGGGACCGCCGCACCCGCGCGCTCGGCTGGTACGCGGCCGGGCTGGAGTGGGCCCGCGCCGCCGACGACCAGCCGACCGCGGCCGCCCTGCTCGCCCGGCAGAGCACCCTGCACTGGTGGAGCGGCGACCCGGCCACCGCCCTCGCCCTGGCCGAGGCCGCCCACGCCACCGCCCGCACCCTGCCCGGCCTTCGCGCCTGGGCCGCCCTCGCCCAGGCGCACGCCCACGCACTGGCCGGCGCGGCGCCCGAGACGTGGCGGGCCCTGGCGGACGCCGAACGGCTGACCGAGGCCGCCCTGCGGGCCGGCGAGCCGGCGCCCGGGGCCGCCCGGGCCGCCCTGGTGCTGGGCGTCGCCCACGGCACCTGCCACCGGGACCTCGCCGTCCGCACCGGCCACACCGCCCACGCGCACGCGGCGGTGGCCCACCTGGGCGCCGCCCTGGGGCGCCTGGACCAGGCCGCCCACCCGCACGACCACGCACTGGTCGCCGGCCGCCTCGCCGGGGCGTACGCCCGGGCCGGGCGCCACGAGGCCGCGGCCGCCGTCCTCTCCCGGCTACCGCCGGACGCCACCGGCCGGATCGCCTACGAGCGGCGCCGGGCCCGGGCCTGGCTGGGCGGCTCGACGGCGCACCGGCCCCCGGCGGACGGCTGACCACGGACCGCTGACGGCGGACGCGCCGGAGCGCCCGGTGGGGATCCCCCGGGCGCTCCGGTTCTCCGGTTCTCCGGCGGTCGGCGGTCGGCGGTCGGCGTCAGAGCCCGGCCGCCGCCGTGGCGATGTCGGCCGCGTAGGTGCTGACCTTGGTGTAGACGCCCGGGTAGCCGGGCCGGGCGCAGCCGCTGCCCCAGCTGACGATGCCGACCTGGACCCAGCGGCCGGCCGCGTCCCGGTGGACCATCGGCCCGCCGGAGTCGCCCTGGCAGGTGTCGACACCTCCCTGGTCGACGTAGCCCGCGCAGAGTGAGGCCGCGCTGTTCAGGCCCGGGTAGGCGTTGGCGCAGGCGGCGTCGTCGACGAACGGCACGGTGGCCTTGAGCAGGTAGCGTTGCTGCGCGCCGCCCTCGGTCGCGGCGCCCCAGCCCATGATGGTGAAGGTGCCGCTGTCGTAGGCGGTGGAGTCGGTGGTCGGCAGCGTGCTCACCTGGCTGCCGCCGACCGGCGAGGCCAGCTTGATCAGCGCCCAGTCGTCGCCGCTCTCCGCCCCGGAGAAGCCGGGCGCCTGGTACACGTACGACGAGCGGACCTTGACCGCGCTACCGCTGCGCAGGTCGACCGCGCCGGCGGTCGCGGTGATGCTGGTGTCGGCGCCGGTGCCGTTGACGCAGTGGGCGGCGGTGAGCACGATCTGCGGGGTGTAGAGCGCGCCGCCGCAGCCCATCGAGAGCCGCACCACGAACGGGAACTCGCCCTGCGCCGCCCGCGTGCCGCCGACCACGCCCGGCGAGGGCGCCGAGGGTGCGGGCGAGGCGGCGGCGGGCAGCACGAGCGCACCGGCGCCGAGCACCAGGGTGGCCAACAGCACGATGAATCTTCCGAATTGACGCTTCATCAGGCTCCTCCATCGACAGGTCGGGGAGCACCGAGGGTGGCCCCGCAGGCGTCACGACAGGAGGGGCCCGGCCCTGCCGGTCGAAACTGGCAGGAACACGGCAATGCAGGGTTCCGGAGGAGGAACCCCTAAGGTGATCGCCCATGCGAGATCTTGTGGCGGGGATGAAGTACCTGGTCGGGGGCCAGAAGTGGGTGGGCCGGCACGGCCGCTGGTGGGGCTTCGGCATGCTGCCCGCGCTGCTCACCCTGGCCGGGTACGCCGTCGCGCTCGTCTTCCTCGGCGGCTGGTCGAAGGACCTCGCCGACTGGGCCACCCCGTTCGCCGACCGCTGGAGCTCGCCCTGGCAGGGCCTGCTGCGCGACGCGCTCGCCGCGATCGCCTTCGGCGGCGGCCTGCTGCTCTCGCTGCTCACCTTCACCGCCGTCACCCTGCTGGTCGGCCAGCCCTTCTACGAGGCGCTGTCCGCGAAGGTCGACGAGACCGAGGGCGGTGCGCCCGCCCCGCCGGAGTCGCCGCTGTGGCGCGAACTGGTGATCGCGGTACGGGACAGCGCCTATGTCCTGGTGCGGGTGGCCGCGTTCGGCGTGGTGCTGTTCGCCTGCGGCTTCATCCCGGTGATCGGGCAGACGGTGGTGCCGGCGCTGGGTTTCCTGGTGTCCGGCTTCTTCCTGACCGTCGAGCTCGCCGCCGTCGCCCTCCAGCGGCGCGGGGTGCCGCAGCGCGAGCGGATCCGGCTGCTGCGCGCCCGGCTCGGGCAGGCGCTGGGCTTCGGCACGCCGCTGATCCTGGCGTTCCTGGTTCCGCTGGTGACGGTGCTCGCCATGCCGGGGGCCGTCGCGGGCGCCACCCTGCTGGCCCGGGACCTGGCCCGCGACCTCGCCCTCGACCCGGTCCACGACGCGGCCCCGGCGGGCGAGCAGGAGCCGGAACCGGCGGCGGAGCCGGCCTCCCGGCCCGCCGCCGGAAGCCCGCACGCGACCTCCTGAGGCGGTGACCGGCCGGTCACCCTGCGCCGATCCCGGCCGTCCGGACATGTGAGGCCGCCCACACGGGGTTCGCCGTCTACGGCCCCCGATAGTGGATGGCTGCGGCCAGGGCGTCGGCCGACCACCCGGCGCGGGCTCCCGTCCCGCGCCGGGCCGCCCGGAACACCTCGAAGAACGCAGGCCACCACACCTCGCACCCGCACATTCCGCCCGCGCCACCAGCCTCCGACCTACAAATACGCAAGTCGGACAAATTCTCCCAAAACCATCACCGCGTCTCGCCACGCCCACCCTGCGGCTACTACCCGCCGTAGTGGCAACTGCCTTTGCCACCCGTCCCCGGCCCTGCCAAGAATGGCCCGTCGCCAGGCAGCGCAGCCGGCCCCGTCCGCCGCGCAGCCGACCCGCCCCGCCACTTCCGCCGGGGCACCACGGCCGTCCCGGACGGCCGCGCGGGCCCCGCTCACCCGGACGCCCGTGCGATGCCCCGCACCCGGTGCCACCGGCACGGCCCCCGACGGAAAAGGATTGTCCGCTTCATGCAGCTCAGCCATGCCCGCCGCAACTCCCTGATCACCGGCATCGCCACCCTCGTCGTCGCGAGCGCCGCCACCGCCGCCCTCGCCCTCCCGCAGACCGGGAGCACCACCGAGGCCGCCGCCCCCGCGGCCGCCGTCACGGTGGACGACAAGGCGGCCGCCGACCAGGCCCAGGCTGACACCGCTGCCGCTGCCGCCGCCGACCAGGCCGCCCAGGAAGCCCAGGCGCAGGCCCAGGCCGAGGCGGAGTCCGCCGCCCAGGCCCAGGCCGAGGCCGACGCGAAGGCCCAGGCGGACGCCAAGGCCAAGGCCGACGCGGACGCCGCCGCCTCCCGCTCCCAGGCGCGCCAGAACCTCACCAGCGCCCCGGCCCTCACCGGCAGCCCGCAGCAGATCGCCGCACAGCTCGTCCCGGCCGGCCAGCTCCAGTGCTTCAGCAACATCGTGTCCCGCGAGAGCAGTTGGAACCACCTCGCCGTCAACGCCTCCTCCGGCGCGTACGGCCTGGTGCAGGCGCTGCCCGGCAGCAAGATGGCCTCGGCCGGCTCCGACTGGCGCACCAACCCGGCCACCCAGATCAAGTGGGGCCTGGACTACATGAACTCCCGCTACGGCAGCCCCTGCGCCGCCTGGTCGTTCTGGCAGAACCACCACTGGTACTAAATCGAGGCTGCCAAGCCTCGACCCCCGGGCCCGCGACGCACCACGCGTCGCGGGCCCCGGCGCGTTCCGGCTGTCGTGGACGCGTCCGGCAGGCCGCGTGAAGATATGGCGTACGGTCGTACGATTTGGCGGGGATTGATCGGTATTACGCACCGTCAGGGCTTTGCCACGGTCAGCGCGTCCTCTTACGCTCCGGCGTCATGCCCTCACCCCTCATCAGCGTCGTGCTCCCCGCCTACGACCAGCACGAACAGCTCGCGGACTGCCTGGACTCGCTGCTCGCGCAGTCCCTCCAGGACGTCGAGGTGATCGTGGTCGCCGACCGCTCCCCCGACGCCGCGGGCGAGCTCGTCGACGCGTACGCGGCCCGGCACCCGCGGCTGTCGGTCCTGCACCTCAACGCGGCGGTCGGGGTCGGGGTGAGCCGGAACGCGGGGGCGGCGCGGGCGGCCGGCGAGTACCTGCTGTTCCTGGACGCCGACCACCAGCTGCCCCAGGACGCGCTGCGGACCCTCGCCGACCGGCTCGGGCAGACCGGCCCGGTGGACCTGCTGCTGTTCGGCCACTCCCGCCGGCACAACGACCGAGACTGGCCGGGCGGGGCGGAGTCGCTGCTCGCCGAAACCGGCCCCGAGGTGTTCGAGCCCTTCGACCAGCCCGCGCTGTTCGGCGCGCCGCCGCTGGTCTGGGACCGGCTGATCCGCCGCGGCCACTGGGAGGAGCTGCGGCTGGCCTTCCCCGACGGCCGGTACGAGGAGATCCCGGTGGTGCACGCGGCGCTGCTCGGCGCCCGCCGCGTCGCCGTGCTGGCGCGCGAGTGCGTGCAGCTGCGCCGCCGGGAGACCGTCCACCCCACCGGCTCCCCGGGCAGCGGCGTGTTCGACCTCTTCGACCAGTACGAGCGCAGCTTCGCGCTGCTGGAGGACCAGCCGCACCTGTACGCGGTGCGGGACGCGCTGTTCGTCCGGATGATCCGGCACTACCTGTTCGTCTTCGACCTGGCCGGGTGCGTCACCCGCGCCGAGCGGCCGCAGTTCTTCCACCGGGCCGCCGAGCACCACCGGCGCTTCCAGCCGCCCGGCCACCGGCGGCCGGGCGGCCGCGAGGGGATCAAGTTCTCGCTGCTGGCCGGCGGCGCCTACCCGGCGTTCGAGATGGCCAAGCTCTCCCACATCGCCCGCGGCACGCTCACCGGGCGGCGGTGACCGGACTCCGGACGTGTGCGGCCCCGCCTCCGCAGGCGGCGGGGCCTAGGCCCTGGCCGGGCGGCCGCCCGCCGACACCCCATCGGCGGTACCCCGGCCGTGGCCGGTACCCCTGCGGGCGCGCGGCTGCCATGATCGGCCGGAGCCGTCGCCGCACCCGCCCGGAGGTCCCTGGTGAGCCGTCCGTCCGCAGCCCCCGGGGCCGAGCTGGCCCGCGAACTGGCCGCCGTGCTGCGCGGGGAGGTCCGCTTCGGCACCGCCGAGCGGACCGTCTACAGCCACGACGCGTCCAACTACCGGCAGCTGCCGCTCGGCGTGGTCAAACCCGCGGACCTCGACGACGTCCGCACCGCCCTCGCGCTCTGCCGCCGGTACGGCGTGCCGGTGGTGCCGCGCGGGGCGGGCACCAGCATCGGCGGGCAGGCGATCGGCCCGGGCGCGGTGGTGCTGGACTTCCGCCGCCACCTCGGCGCCGTCCTGGACGTCGACCCGCAGGCCCGCACCGCCCGGGTCCAGCCGGGCACCGTGCTGGACGACCTCCAGCGCGCCGCCCGGCCGTACGGGCTGCGCTTCGGCCCCGACCCGTCCACGCACAGCCGCTGCACCCTCGGCGGCATGATCGGCAACGACTCCTGCGGCTCGCACTCGCTCGCCTGGGGGCGCACCTCGGACAACGTCGAGCGGCTGGACCTGCTGCTCGCGGACGGCACCGAGCTGACCGTGGGCGGCCGGCTCACCCCGCAGGAGCGCGCCGCGCTCCGCACCCTGCCCGGGCGGCCCGGTGAACTCCACCGGCAGCTCCAGGAGTTCACCGACCGCAACCTCGCCACCATCCGCCAGGGCCTGCCCGCGCTGCCCCGCCGTACCTCCGGCTACCCGCTGGACGCCCTGCTGCCCGAGCACGGCCACGACCTGGCCCGCGCGCTCACCGGCACCGAGGGCACCTGCGCGCTGCTGCTCGGCGCGACCGTCCGGCTGGTCGAGGAGCCGCCCGCACGCGCCCTGGTGGTGGCCGGCTACCCCGACGAGGGCGCCGCCGCCGACGCCGTCCCCGCGTTGCTGCCGCTCGGGCCGCTCACCGCCGAGGGCATGTCCGCCGACCTGATCGCCGCACTGCTCGCCGCCGGCCCCCGCCCGCCCGCACTGGACCGGCTGCCCGCGGGCGAGTGCTGGCTCTTCCTGGAGACCGGCGGCGCCACCCCGGTCGAGGCCTACCAGGCCGCCCGCCGGCTCGCCGACGCGGTGCGCCGCGAGCGCTCCGCCTCCGTCGCCCTCGTCACCGACCCGGCCGAGCAGCGCCAGCTCTGGGCCGTCCGGGAGGCGGGCGCCGGCATCGTCACCCGGCTGCCCGGCGGCGGCGAGGCCTGGCCCGGCTGGGAGGACTCCGCCGTCCCGCCCGAGCGCCTCGGCGACTACCTGCGGGACCTGCGCGCCCTGCTGCGCCGGCACAGCCTGCGCGGCGTGCCGTACGGGCACTTCGGCGACGGCTGCGTGCACCTGCGGATCGACTTCCCGCTGGACGAGCCCGCCGGGGTACTGGTCTTCCGGGAGTTCCTGGAGCAGGCCGCCGACCTGGTGGTCTCCTACGGCGGTTCGCTCTCCGGCGAGCACGGCGACGGGCAGGCCCGCGGCGAACTGCTGCCCCGGATGTACCCGCCCGACGTGATCGCCCTGTTCGGCGAGTTCAAACGGATCTGGGATCCCGAGCACCTGCTCAACCCGGGGACCATGGTCGACCCGCGCCCGCTCGACGCCGACCTGCGCTTCGTCACCGCCCCGCGCCGCCCGCTGCCGCTCGCCCTCCCGTACGAGCAGGACGGCGGCAGCCTGGCCAAGGCCGTGCACCGCTGCGTCGGCGTCGCCAAGTGCGTGGACCCGAACACCGGGGTGATGTGTCCCAGCTACATGGCCACCGGCGAGGAGCGGCACTCCACCCGGGGCCGGGCCCGGCTGCTGGCCGAGATGCTGCGCGGCATGGCAGCACCTCCCGGCCGCCAGGGCGGCGCGACGATCGCCGACGGCTGGCGCTCGACGGAGGTCCGGGAGGCCCTGGACCTCTGCCTGAGCTGCAAGGGCTGCGCGAGCGACTGCCCGGTCCATGTCGACATGGCGACCTACAAGGCCGAGTTCCTGCACCAGCACTACCGGCACCGCCCGCGCCCGCTCGCCCACTACTCGATGGGCTGGCTGCCGCTCTGGCTGCGGGCCGCCGCCCTCGCCCCCGGCGCCGCCAACACCCTCGCCCGCTCCCCGGCCGCCGGGCTGCTCAAGCGGCTCGGCGGGATCGACCGGCGCCGGGTGCTGCCGGTCCTCCCGCCGGAGACCTTCACCCGCTGGTACCGCCGCCACCGCGCCGCGCACCCGGCCCCGGCGGGGGCACGGCCGGTGCTGCTGTGGCCGGACACCTTCTCCGACCACCTCCAGCCGAACGTGCTGCGCTCCGCTGTCGAGGTGCTGGAGCACCTGGGCTTCGACGTACGGCTGCCCGCCGGCCCGGTCTGCTGCGGCCTGACCTGGTACTCCACCGGCCAACTCGGCATCGCCCGCCGGGTGTTGCGGCGCAGCCTGCGGACGCTGGCCGGCGCCGGGCTGCCCGCCGACACCCCGGTGGTCGGGATGGACCCGAGCTGCACCGCCGCCCTGCGCGAGGACCTGCCCCGGCTGCTCGGCCCGGACGGCCGCCCGCTCGCCGAACGCACCCGCACCTTCGCCGAGTTCCTCGACCAGTACGCCCCCGACACCCCGCTCCCCCAGGTCCCGCTGGACGCCGTCACCCAGACCCACTGCCACCAGCACGCCGTCCTCGGCAGCGCCGCCGACCGCCGGATCGAGGACCGACTCGGCCTGCACAACCGGGTGCTGGACTCCGGCTGCTGCGGCCTGGCCGGCAACTTCGGCTTCGAGCGGGGCCACTTCGAGGTGTCCGAGGCGATCGCCGAGCGCGTCCTGCTCCCCGAAGTCCGGGCCGCCGCCCCCGACACGGTGGTCCTGGCCGACGGCTTCAGCTGCCGCACCCAGATCGCCCAACTCGCCCAGGGCCGCCAGGCCCTGCACCTGGCGGAACTGATCGCCCGGGCGCTTCGGGAGCGCGATTAGGGCGCGGCGTGCTCCCCGAGGAAGGCCCCGGCACGGGCCGCGGCCTCCTCCTTCGTCGGGTAGCCGCGGTCGGCCGCGCCGCGCACACCGTCGGCGCCGACGCCCACCCAGCGCCAGCCGCCGGATTCCGCATCCTGCTCCAACTCGGCGGTGCCGCCGAACAGTTCGAGCCCGCCCTGCGGCGCCGCCGGGCGGGCCTCCGGCCACTTCTTCCGGGCGCCCTGCCGGGTGAGCTGATCCACCGCGTCCTGGCGGAGGCCGAGCGCGCCGGCGCCCTGGCGCCCGGCCTCGACCTCGCCGTCGAGACCCGCCGCCTCTCCGCCCTGCTCGACGGCCTCACCCTCCAGGCCGTCCAGCACCCGGACCTGGTCGGCCCGGGCGAACTGCGCGCCGTACTGCGCCGCCACCTCGACACACTGGCCGGACGATGCCCTGACTGATCGCAACGGCCCTGATCCGCCACAGCCCTGATCCACCACGGCCGGTACCCCCCGACCCGATCCGCCGCCGTCGTCAGACCCCGGCGCCGTCAGACCCCGGCGCCGTCAGGCCCCGGCCTTGGCCTCCTCCTCCGTGGCCGCCTCCTCCATGGGCGCCTCCTCTGCGCAGACCGCCGACACGAACTCCGCGACCCGAGCCTGCGGCAGCCCGCGCGCGATGTCCGCCTCGCTGATCATCCCGACCAGCTTGTGCTCCGGGTGGTTGATCACCGGCAGCCGGCGCACCCGGTACTGCTCCATCACCCGTAGCACCTGCTCCGCGTCCTCGTCCGCCTCCACCGTCATCGGCCGGCCCAGGGCCAGCTCGCCCGCCGTCACCCCGGCCGGGTCCCGGCCCTCGGCGACACAGCGCAGCACGATGTCGCGGTCGGTCACGATGCCCAGCAGTTTGTCGTCCTCCCCGCAGATGGGCAGCGCGCCGACGTGCCGTTCCCGCATGATCCGGGCGGCGGCGGCGAGCGTCTCGTGCTCGCGGATGCACTCCGCGCCCGGGTGCATGATGTCGCTGGCTCTGGTCATGGTCCCGCCTCCTGGCCTGGCTTCCGCCCCCCTGTCCATCCTGGTCCGGGCCCGCGGAGGCCGCCACCGGGCACCGTTCAGGCCGCCTGGTCCGGCTCCGCGCGCCCGCCCGGCGCGTCCGCGCCCGGAAGCGGCGACTGGTCCAACAATTCCTCCGGTGGCGGGAGTTCGTGCTGCGACCGGTCCTGCTCGACCTCCGCCTTCGCCGCCTCCTCCCGCTCCACGGCGGCCCGTTCGGCGGCCTTCGCCGCTGCCGCCGCGGCATTCACCGCGGCCCGCTGCTGGTTGTCCGTCGCGCTGTCCAGGAAGCGCAGCAGCTCCACCGGGAAGGGCAGCACCAGCGTCGAGTTCTTCTCCGCCGCCACCTCCACCACCGTCTGGAGCAGCCGCAGTTGGAGCGCCGCCGGGGTCGCGCTCATCACCGCCGCCGCCTCCGACAACCGGGCCGAGGCCTGGTACTCACCGTCCGCCGTGATGATCCGCGCCCGCCGCTCGCGCTCGGCCTCCGCCTGCCGCGCGATCGAGCGCTTCATCGACTCCGGCAGCGCGACGTCCTTGATCTCCACCCGGTCGATCTGGATGCCCCAGCCCAGCGCCGGGCTGTCGATCATCAACTCCAGCCCCTGGTTGATCGGTTCGCGGTTGGCCAGCAGGTCGTCCAGCTCGCTCTTGCCGATGATCGAGCGCAGCGAGGTCTGCGCCACCTGGGAGATCGCGAACTGGTAGTCCTGCACGTTGACGGTCGCCCTCACCGGGTCCTCGACCCGGAAGTACACCACCGCGTCCACCCGGACGGTCACGTTGTCCCGGGTGATGCCCTCCTGCGCCGGGATCGGCATCGTCACGATCTGCACGTTCACCTTGCGCAACTTGTCCGCGATCGGCAGCAGCGCCACCAGCCCGGGCTCGCGCACCTCCCTGCGCACCCGGCCGAAGCGGAACACCACTCCCTTCTGGAACTGCTGGACGACCCGGACGCTCAGGCCCGCCCAGATCGCCCCCAGCCCGACCAGCCCCCCGATGGCACCCAGCACCGCATCGACGATCATCGCGGCCTCCTTGCGGCCTCGGCGAGGCCTCCTCGCGCACCAGCCAGCCCCGGCCGTCGCCGACCCGGCCCAGCCGGGGGCCGCCGGAGCAGCTGATTCCACGCTACGCCTGCCCGGGCAGGCCGGCGCAGGGCCGATGCGGGGCCAGAGACGGACCGTAGGATCGTGGCCATGCCGCAGTCCGCCGCCGACGACCCCGGCCACCCCCGCCACCCCGCCGAGGCCGCCGCCCGCGCCACCTCGCTCACCGCGCTGGACCGCGTCGTCACCGACTGCCGGGCCTGCCCTCGCCTGGTCCAGTGGCGCGAGGAGACCGCCCGCACCAAGCGCCGCGCCTACCTGGACTGGGACTACTGGGCCCGCCCGATCCCCGGCTTCGGCCCGCCCGACGCCCCGCTCGTCCTGGTCGGCCTCGCCCCCGCCGCCCACGGCGCCAACCGCACCGGCCGGATCTTCACCGGCGACCCCTCCGGCGACCTGCTCTACGCGGCGCTCCACGACCTCGGGCTCGCCAACCGCCCCGAGTCCGTCCGGTACGGCGACGGCCTGCGCCTGCACGGCGTCCGCATCACCGACCCGGTCCGCTGCGCCCCGCCCGACAACAAGCCCAGCACCGCCGAACGCGACACCTGCCGCCCCTGGATCACCCGCGAACTCCAGTTGCTGCGCCCCACCGTACGAACCGTCGTCGCCCTCGGCGGCTTCGCCTGGCAGGCCCTCCTGCCCGCCCTCGCACAGGCCGGCTGGCAGGTCCCCCGGCCCCGACCCGCCTTCGGTCACGGCGCCCTGGCCGTCCTCCCCGCCATCGACGGCGGCCCCGTCCTCCAGCTGTACGGCTGCTACCACGTGAGCCCGCGCAACACCAACACCGGCCGCCTCACCACCCCCATGCTCCGCGCCCTGCTCCGCACCGCCGCCCGGTCGGCCGGGCTGGAACCGGCGCCGGAGTAGGCCCGGCGGCACCGACCCCCGTACGGTGCCGCCGGGCCCGCCCCGACCGGCCGGGCCTTCCCCGAACCGGCCGGGCCCGCGCTCAGTCGAACCGCCGGGTCGCGGTGATCCCGCCGTCCACCGGCAGGGTCACCCCGGCCACGTACGACGCCCGGTCGCTCAGCAGCCAGGCCGCCGCCTCCGCGATCTCGGTGTCCGAGCCCGCCCGGCCCAGCGGGGTCGAGCGGACCACCAGGGCGTCGAACTGCGGGCCGGACGCGAAGAACTGCTCCGTCGAGGGCGTCCGCACCACGCCGGGCGCGACGGCGTTGACCCGGATGCCGTGTCGGGCGTAGTCGGCGGTGGCCGCCTTCACCAGGCCGGTCAGGCCGTGCTTGGCGGCCTGCTGGACGCCGTCCCCGAAGCCGCCGACCAGCGCGCCCACCCCGGAGTTGAGCACCACCGCGCCGCCCCGACCGCCCGCCGCCATCGCCCGCAGCTGGGCCCGCAGGCAGAGCCAGCTGCCGCGCAGGTTGAGCGCGTGGGTGTCGTCCCACTCGGCCTCGGTGCGCTCGGCGAGCGGGGCCGGCGACAGGCCGGAGCCCGCGTTGTCGAAGGCCGCGTCCAGCCGGCCGTACGTCGTGAGCGCCGCCTCGACCGTCCGCTCGGCGCCCTCCGCTGGTCAGGTCGGCGACGACGGCCACCGCCCGGGCCCCGCCGGCCCGCAGCTCGGCGGCCAGCGCCTCCACCTCGGCGCCGGAGCGGGCGGCCAGCACCAGCAGCGCGCCCTCCCGGGCGAACAGCCGGGCGGCGGCCGCGCCGATGCCGCGCCCGGCGCCGGTGACGATCGTGACCTTGTCGTCGAGAAGTCCCATGCGGCGAGCCTCCCGGCGCCCCGCCCGGACCACCAGCGGCCAGCCCTTCCCGGGGACGGGCCGACCAGGGACGGCCAGGTCCTGGCTAACCCCGCCCGGCTGTGGCAGCGTGACCGCATGCCCGAGACCCCGCTGGGCGCGTTCCTGCGCGCCCGCCGCGCCCGCCTCGCGCCCGCCGAGGCGGGCCTGCCCCCGGCCGGGCGCCGCCGGACGCCCGGGCTGCGCCGCGAGGAGGTGGCGGCCCGCGCGGGCATCTCCGCCGACTACTACGCACGGCTGGAGCAGGGCCGCCAGCGGGTGCCCACCGGCCCGGTCCTCGACGGCATCGCCGAGGCCCTGCAACTGGCCGGGGCGGAGCGCGCCTACCTGCACCGGCTGGCCGCCCGGCACCGCGCACCGGCCGGGGCACCGCCCGAGCCGCCGGCCGTCTCCGCCACCACCCTGGCGCTGCTGGACACCCTGGACGCCGCGCCCGCCTTCGTCACCGGCCCGACCTTCGAACTCCTCGCCTGGAACCGCCCGGCCGGCCTGCTGATGGCCTGGCCGGAACGGCGCCCGCCCCACGAGCGCAACCTGCTCTGGCAGGTGTTCTGCTGCCCGTACGGGGACCGCTCACAGGGCAACTTCGCGGCCACCGGCTCGATCGGCGCGGACCTCGTCGCCTCGCTGCGCGCCCACCACGCGGACCGCCCGGGGGACCGCGGGCTCACCCGCCTGGTCCGCCGGATGTCCTCGGACAGCCCGGCCTTCGCCGCGCTGTGGGATCGCCACCGGGCCGGCCCGCCCGGCCCCGGCCGGCTCCACATCCGCCACCCGGCACTGGACACCGACGTCCTGGACTACACGGTGCTCGCCCTGCCCGAGGAGGGCCGGTACGTCTTCGTCTGCCTCGCCCCACCCGGCAGCCGCGCCCGCCACGCCTTCGTCGCCGCCCACGACGCGGCCCCGGCCCACGCGGCGCCGACCTAGGTTCCCTAGCCGAACCGCGGCAGCTTGCGCCCCGCCGCCCGGTCCCACACCTGGGGCAGCCTGGCCCGGGCCGTCTCGGCGGCGGTGAGCTGGCGGGCGTAGAGCGCCCCGAGGCCGAAGGGCTCGCCGCTGTCGGCGGCCTGCCCGGCGAGGGTGTCGGCGGCGATCACCGCGTCCTGGTGCTCGCCCAGCAGTTCCTGGACGGCCTTCATCCGGTCCGTGTACCGCTCGGCGGCCGCGCCGACCGCCGGGGCGGCGGTCTCGCCGGCGTAGCGGGCGCGTTTGGCGGCCTTGCGGGCCTCGTGCAGGGCGCGGTCGCGCTGCTCGGCGGGCCCGGCCCCGGCGTCGAGGGCCGCCCGGACGCGCTCGCCGGTGCGGTGCTGCTCGCGCTCGGCGATCCGGGCCAGCTCGGGGACGGCGTCACGGCCGGCCCGGCGGCGCAGCGGGGGGTCGGCGAGGAGGGTGGCGAGGGCGTCGGCGAGGGCGCGGCGGCGCGGGCTGTCGAGGGCCGCGAGCACCTCGGGCCAGGCCTGCCGGTACTCGGCCCGCCCCCACCGCTCCAGCTCCGCCGCGACCCGCTCCGGCCGGCAGACGGCGGGCAGTGCCCGGGCCTGGGCGGCCAGCCGCTCGGCGAGCACCTCGCCGTCCCGGGCGCGGCCGAGGGCGTCCGCGAGCCAGCGCAGTTCGGCGACCAGGTGGTCGGTGGCCCCGGGGGCGAACAGCCGCCGGAAGGTCCGCAGGGCGCTGCGCAGCCGCCGGCAGGCGACCCGCATCCGGTGCACCGCGTCCGGTTCGTCCGCCCGGACGGCGTCGTCGAGGCCGGCCAGCACCGCCGCCTGGGCGCCGAGGCGGTCCAGCAGCACCTGCCCCACCGTGGTGGCGGGTCGCGCCATGAGCGCTCACCCCCTCATCGGGGTCACCGGGAACGCATTCCAGGCTACGGGCCCCGGGGCCCGACGACGACCAGGACCGCGACGGGGACGAGCAGCCCCGGGGACGAGCAGGCCCGGGACGACCGCGCGGCGCACAGGACGCCGACCCGCACGAACAGCGAAGCGATCCCGGCTGAGCGCGCGTCAGGCGGGTGAACGAACGGCCTCCGGCGGACAACGCTTCCACTCCCCGGGTACGCGCCCTCGTGCCGGATGTAAGCGTCGTGGCATACTCCGGGACGTGACGACCTCCACCCATGCGATCAGGGCCCTGCGGGCCGCGGTGTTCACCGCGCTCGCCGTGCCGCTGTCCGCGCTGGGCCAGGTGGTCATCACGGGTCGCCCGCTGCCGCTCTCGCTGGTGGCGGCCGCGACCGCCGTCGTCTTCCTGGTCGCGGCCGCGCTGGCCGGCGGGGAGCGGCGGCTGCTGCACATCTCCGGTGTGCTGGTGCCGGTCGAGCTGCTGCTCAACACGACGTTCAACCTGGGGCAGGCCGGCTGTGGGCCGATCCTGTCCGAGCACGTGCCCGCGCGCGGCGTGAACCTCCTGGTGTGTGGCGGCGGTTCGGTGGACGGGTCGCTGCTGGCCGGTCCGCTGGGCCACGTGGGGCCGCTGGCCCCGGCGGCGACCCAGGTGCTGCTCCTGCTGGTGCACCTGGTGATCGCACTGGCCGCCGCTGCCTGGCTGCGGCTGGGCGACGCGGCCCTGTCGGGCCTGGCCCGGTCGCTGCGCGCGCTGCGCCAGTCGCTGGCCCGCCCGTTGCGCGCCCTGGTCCTGCTGCTGCTCCCGGCTCCGGTTCGGCCGGTGCTGCGGGTGCCGCTGCCGGTGTCGGACCGCGTGCGGCCGCGCCGCGAGGACGTGGTGCTGAGCCCGGCTCCCCGGCGTGGTCCGCCGGTTCTCGCGCCTGCCTGCTGACCCGCCCGAGGCCTTTTGGGGCCGCCGCGCACGTTCGTCCGCAGGCAGCGCGCACAACTCCCGCGTTCACTCGATCCCGCCGCACCCGGTGCGGTTTCCCGCGCGCATCCGCGCGCCGCGTACAGGAGTTGACCTTCCATGGCTCAGACCCCCAGCAAGCAGCAGGCCAAGCGCATCAGTGCCCGTGAGCGGATCCAGGAGGCGCAGCGCATCGAGCAGGCGGCCTCGAAGCGCCGTCAGCGGATCGTCGTGGTGGTGTCCGCCGTCGCGGTGCTCGCCCTCGCGGGCGGAGCGGCGGTCGCGATCAACTCGGCGTCCGGCAAGAAGGACTCGAAGGCGGCCGCCGATGCGTCCGCGCCGACCGAGCTGGTCGTCCCGGCGAACGCCTCCGGCCCGGACGGCACGGTGATCACCTACGGCAAGGCCGACGCCCCGCACACCATGGAGGTGTACGAGGACTTCCGCTGCCCGGTCTGCAAGCACTTCGAGGCGGCGAACGGCGAGGCGGTCAAGAAGCTGACCGAGGACGGCTCGGTCAAGGTGGAGTTCCACCTGGCGGCGTTCCTGGACAACGCCCTCGGCGGCAAGGGCTCGCGCACCGCGCTGGCCGCCGCGGGGGCCGCGCTGAACGAGGGCGTGGACAAGTTCAAGCAGTTCCACGACGTGCTGTACGCCAACCAGCCCGACGAGCGGAAGGACGACTTCGGCAACGTCAACCACATCCTCGACCTGGCCGGCCAGGTGCCCGGGCTGAAGACGGACGCCTTCGTGAAGGCCGTCACCGACAAGACGTACGCGCCGTGGGCGGCGAAGGTCGCGGACGCGTTCAACGGCAGCGGGGTGACGGGCACCCCGACGGTCAAGGTGGACGGCAAGCCGATCACGCTGTTCAGCGGCCAGTCCACGGTGACGCCGGAGCAGTTCACCGCCCAGGTGAAGCAGGCCGCCGGCCTGAAGTAAGCACGGCACCACCGGCCCGGCCGAACCCCGGCCGGGCCGGCTCCTCCCAGCCACCGGAGTGTGCTGCCATGTCCGCCGCTACCTCTGTGCACCCCTCCCCTCCCGCCCCCGGCGCCCCCGGCCGTGCGCCGGTCGGCGCGGGCCGGGCGTTCTCCCTGCTGCTGTTCCTCGGCGGGCTGATCGGGCTGGCCGCCTCGGCCGTCCTGACCTTCGACAAGCTCCGCATCCTGGAGAACCCGTCCTATGTCCCCAGTTGCAACCTCAATCCGGTGATCAGCTGCGGTTCGGTGATGCGCACCGAGCAGGCGGAGGTCTTCGGGTTCCCGAACCCGCTGCTCGGGCTGGCCGCCTTCGGCGCGCTGGCGGCGGTCGGGGCGGGGCTGCTGGCCGGTGCCGCGTACCGGCGCTGGTTCTGGCTGGGCCTGCACGCGGGCACCCTGCTGGGGGTGGTGTTCGTGCACTGGCTGATCGACGAGGCGCTGTACCGGATCGGCGCACTGTGCCCGTACTGCATGGTGGTGTGGGCGACGGTGGTGGTGCTGTTCTGGTACACGACGCTGCACAACCTCCGGACGGGGGTGATCCCGGTGGGCCCGCGGCTGCGGCCGGTCGTGCGGGAGGCGGCGCGCTACCACTGGGCGGTGCCGGTGCTGTGGGCGGCGGTGATCGCGCTGCTGATCCTCAATCGGTTCTGGTACTACTGGAGCACGCTGGTCTGACGGGTCTGACGGACTGGCATATTTGACGGATCGTCAGCCTACGTATCCCGTGGAGTGCAGCAGCGCGGTGGCGCCGGTGCGCCGGGCCGCCAGGGCCCGGGCGAGTCGGCGCGCCGCGCAGGGGTGCAGCAGTGCGGCCGCCCGGGCGGGGGTGAAGTACCCGTACTCGGCGATCTCCTCGGCCTGTACCCGGATGGTCGCGCCGGCCGGGACCGTTCCGCCGTCGAACATGAACTGCACGGCGGGGTGGGCGTGTTCGCCCTGGCCGGGGATCGGATCGCGCCACTCGACGACGAGCAGCCGCAGCTCGCCGGCCACCAGCCCGGTCTCCTCGCGCAGTTCGCGGGCGGCGCATTCGGCGGGGCCCTCGCCCGGGTCCATCCCGCCGCCGGGGAACTGCCACTGGGCGCGGTAACTGGCCTTCAGCAGCAGGACGTCGCCGCCTTCGCCGGTGAGCAGCACGCTGCAGCCGACGTAGGCGCGCAGCAGTCCGGCCAGCCAGTCCTGTTCCGAGAGCCAGGTGTCCGTCATCGCGCCTCCTCCGCCGGTGCCCCGTCGCGGTGGCCACTCTGCCGCAACCCCCGTGCCGGATCCGGCGGTTCGTGCCCTAATCCACCCGATCGGGTACTCGACGCAGGAACGGACCCAGGGGCTCTCTTTCGGATCACGCCGCGCGTCCGGCGCGATCCGAAAGAGAGCCCCTAACCGAAGACCGCCCGCCGGTAGGCGTTGCGCAGGTCGGTGAGCGGCTGGATGTCGCGGTCGTAGTGGACCTTGTTGGTGAGCAGCAGCGCCCAGCGGCCGAGCCGCCGGGAGATCCAGATGCCGGTGCCGGTGAAGCCGTAGTGGACGAAGGCGCCCTCGGCGGGGTCGGTGCCGGGGGCGTACAGCCAGGACAGGCCGCGGGCGGGGGCGAGGCCGCCGGTCTGTTCGCGCAGCGACTCGGCGATCCAGGCCTCGCCCCAAGGCAGTTGGGGCGGCGGGGCGAGCAGCGCGGCGAGGAAGCGGGCGAGGTCGCGGGCGGTGGAGAAGGCCCCGGCGTTGCCGGAGACGCCGCCGAGCAGCCGGGCCGAGGGGTCGTGGACGACGCCGCACAGGTGGATCCCGGCCCGCGGGTCGTACTCGGTGGGCGCGGTGCGGGCGGTGTCGGCGGGGCCGAGCGGCCCGTACCGGGTGTCGGCCATGGCGAGCGGCCGCCAGATCCAGCGGGTGGCGAGCTCGTCCAGCGGCGCGCCGCCGAGGTCCTCGACGAGGTAGCCGAGCAGGACGGCGGCGCGGTCGGTGTACTCGACGGCCGCACCGGGGGCGCGGTGCAGCGGGGCGGCGATCACCCCGGCCCGGATCGCCGCGAGGTCGGGCCCGTAGAGCTGCTCGAATCCGGTGCGAGGGAGCATTCCGGCGGTGTGCGCGAGGAGTTGACGGACCGTCACCGCACCGGCAGGGTGCCCGGAGGCGGGCGGCCACCAGTGGCCGAGCGGTGCGTCGAGCGGGAGCCGCCCGGCCTGCCGGAGCACTCCGGCGCAGGGCCAGAGGGCGATGATCTTGGTGAGGCTGGCGAGGTCGTACCGGGTGTCCGGCCCGGGGGCGAGCCGGGCGTACGGGCCCTGCCCGAGCATGCCGTGCGCGCCGCCGCCGAGCGTCCCCCCGGCATCGCCGACGGCCCAGACGGCGCCGGCCCCGACGGTGCGCACGCCGCCCCGGACCAGCCGGTCCAGCTCCCCACCGGGCGCGGCCAGGGCGGGGAGCCGGTCGGCTCCTGGCGGTTGCTGGCTCATCGTCCCCCCTCAGAGGTGTCGTGAGCCTACCCGGCGGGCGGGCCGGTCAGGCCGCCGCGGGAAGTTCCTTGCCGAGGCAGATGCTCTGCGGGTGGTCGCGGTAGATGCCGAACTTCCGGATCGCCGCGTACCCCTCGGACCCGTACAGCGCCACGGCCTCGGGCTGCTCGGTGCCGGTCTCCAGGATGACGCGGGTCCGTCCGGCCTCGGCGGCGGTCTGCTCCAGGCGGCGCAGCACCGCCCGGGCCAGGCCACGGCCGCGGGCGGCGGGTACCACGAACATCCGCTTCAGCTCGACGTCGCCGTCACGCAGCCCGTCCGGCCCGGCCTGCTTGGCCCGCCAGCCCCCGCAGGCGACCGGCCGGCCGTCGAGGTAGGCGACCAGGAACAGGCCGGCCGGCGAGTCGAAGTCGTCGAGGTGCAGCACGGTCTCGTCGGGGTCGCCGTAGCGGCGGACGTACTCCTGCTGCACCTCCGCCGACAGGGCCTGGGCGTCGGGGTGGGCGTAGCCGGTGACGCGGAACTCGACGGTTCCGGCCTCCATGGTGGTGCTCTTCATGAGGGAAGAGCCTACGACCTGGATCAGCGGGCCTCGAAACGGGCGACCAGCTCGTTCTTGCCGAACATCCGTGCGGTGTCGACGGCGTTCGGGGTGCCGGCGGTGGGGTCGGCTCCGCCGTCCAGCAGGACGGTCAGCACGTCCTCGGCGCCCTTGAAGACGGCGCCGGCGAGCGGGGTCTGACCGCGGTCGTTGGCGCGGTTCGGGTCGGCGCCTCGCGCCAGCAGGGCTTCGACGGTGGCGGCGTGGCCGTGGTAGGCGGCGAGCATGAGCAGGGTGTCGCCGCGGTCGTTGGTGAGGTCGGCGGGCGCGCCGGCGTCCACGTAGGCGGCCAGGGTGTCGGTCTCGCCGGCCCGGGCGGCGTCGAAGAGCTTTCCGGCCAGGGCGATCACCTCGGCGTCGGGGGCGCCGGGGGCGCCGGCGGGCTGCTGGTTGGCGGCGTCGGTCATGGCGGGCGGCCTTTCCGGTCTGCGGGCTCTGCGGGTCCTACGGGTCCTACGGGTTCTACGGGTTCTACGGGTTCCGCGGGCGGCAGAGCCACGGTGGAGGAGTGTCGTTGGAGGAGTGCGGCTGGAGGAGCCGCGCGTACCGCACCGTAGCGGCCGGGCGCCGGGCCGGGCCAGCGCGCGTCCGGATGGCGGATGGCAGCCCTCGAACGGCGGCCATCCGGGCGAACTTCCCCGACCCCCCGGAAACCTCCCGCCCACCCGGCGGGAATGCCTCGCCGCACTGGAACTGCGCGGGACACGGCCCCACCCCGGCCGGTCCGCCCGCCTTCGCCCGAACTCCAGGGCGACGTTGAACGGGAAACCACCCATTTGCACCGTTCCATCATCTATTACTTTTTGTCACGATTAGCGCACTTTCCGTAACACGGTCCCCGTCCCCCCTCCCCGAGGAGCAGAACGTGATCCTCTCGATTTCCGGCATCGTCCTGTTCGGCACCATCGCCTTTCTGTTCTTCCGCAGGGACGGGCTGAAGGTCTCCCACGCCGTCGTCTGCGCCCTCTTCGGCTTCTACGTCGCCGGTTCCTCGATCGCCCCGAGCATCACCGCCGGCGGCGCCAGCCTGGCGAGCCTGCTCGGCGGCCTCAAGTTCTAGCGGTCCACGTTCCAGGCGCTGCCACTCCCCCGCACGGGCCCGGGCGCGGATCCCACCGCCCCGGGTCCCGTCGTACCGGCTCCGCCCCCGCCACCCGACCCGTCCCACTCGCCCGGGGAGTCAAGGAATGCCGCTCCAACGCCATCTCAGCAAGGGCCGCGAGATCGCCCGAACCGCCGGGGACCACGCCTCCGACATGTTCGCCCCGCTCTCCGTGATCGGCCGCGGACTGCGCCACCACGCGGGCTGGGCCAAGGACCGCTGGAACGCCACCCCGAAGGAGCGCCGCGGCCCGACGCTGTTCCTCTCCGCCGCGATGCTGGTCGGCGTCTACCTGCTGCCGCACGGCCTGCTGTTCGCCCTGATCGCCCTGATGGCCAGCTCCGCCTGGGCCGGCCGGGCCCCCAAGCCCGCACCCGCCCCGCCCGCCCCGGACGTCGCCGACATCAAGCTCGGCGCGCTCTACGCGGCGCTCACGCCGTACCTGTGCGGCCCCGAGGACGCCAACCCGCTGTACCACTACGAGGGCCACTACAAGAACGCCTTCGGCTCCTGGGAGTTCGACGACGAGGGCCGGCTCTCCCGGCTGGAACTCGGCTACCCGGCGTACTTCACCGACACCGAGCCGATCGCGCGGGCCCGGATCGAGCAGGTCGTCCAGGGCAAGGCCGGCCGGGCCCGGGAGTACCGCTTCGACTGGGACGAGGAGTCCAACCGGCTGCGGATCGCCGCGCTCACCCCGCTGCCCGCCGACATCGTCGCCCAGCGCTTCGTGGCCGCCCCCGGCGAGATCGTGCTCGGCTTCACCGACGAGGACGGCACCGCCCGGACCATCCCGGTCACCCAGGGCGGCGCGATCGCCCAGCAGCCGCCGGTCGTCTGGCGCACCGGCCCCCGCTCGGCCGAGCCGCACCTGCTGGCGCTCGGCGTCACCGGCTACGGCACCTCCAGCCTGATCCGCTCGATCGCGCTCCAGGCGCTCCCGTACGGGGACCTGGTGGTGGTCGACGGCGCGGGCACCGGGGAGCACGCCTGCCTGGTCAACCGGCCCGGCGTGCACACCGTGGAGACCAGCCTGCACGGCGCGCTGGCCGCGCTGGAGTGGGCCGCGCAGGAGACCGAGCGCCGGCTCGCCGCGCTGAACGCCGCCCGGCACGCCGGCACCGCGCCCCCCGAGGACGCCACCCGCCCGCTCTGGCTGCTCCTGGACCACCCGACCGAGCTGAGCGAGCTCGCCCACGCCGAGGGCCGCCCGGACCCGCAGGACCTGCTGGAGCTGCCACTGCGGCACGGCCGCGCCGCCCGCGTCACCGTGGTGATCGCCGACGACGTCGAGGCCAGGGGCCGGATCACCTCGACCGTGCGCTCCACCACCCGGGCCCGGGTCGTACTCGGCCCCGCCGGCCCCGAGGAGGGCCACGCCGTGCTCGGCGCGCCGCTGGACATCGTGCCCGCCGCGCACGCCCCCGCCGGCCGCGGCTACGCCCGGATCGGCAACGGCACCCCCGTCCGGCTCCAGGTGCCCGCCACCGTCGACCCGCTGGACGAGGAGGCCCCGGCCCAGCTGCGGGACGCGGTGATCGCCCTGCTGCCGCACCGCGACACCCGCACCGAGGCCGCCGCCGACCTGCCGCCCCGGCCGGAGCGCCCGCCGGTGGTCCTGCCCGCCGATCCGGCCCCCCGGGCCCACCCGGTCGACCTCGCCAAGGGCGAGCCGATGATCCGTTCCCGCCCGATCTCCTGACCACGTCGGGCGGGGGCGGCGGCGGTCGTCGAATCCCGCCCCGGTAGGCTCGTCCCGGAAAGGCCGACCGATCACCAGATGTGAAATAGGTGACACCTAGGGTGATATCCACGGCCAGATGTGACAAATCGGGCGCCGATGGGTACAAACAGGGGCGGCACGACAGACGACGCATGTCCCCGGACGGGAATCTTCGTCGGAAGCCGAGCGTTGACCGAACGACGAAGAACAGCGACCACTAGTCCTGTGGGCCATAAGCCCGGGAGGCACGATTCATGAGC
This sequence comes from Kitasatospora sp. NPDC088861, assembly GCF_044750105.1. Classification (NCBI taxonomy): domain Bacteria; kingdom Bacillati; phylum Actinomycetota; class Actinomycetes; order Kitasatosporales; family Streptomycetaceae; genus Kitasatospora; species Kitasatospora sp. NPDC088861. Next base: position 257,548 of record NZ_JBIVJF010000002.1, on the reverse strand, counting down.
GAGCGAGCTCTCCGCGGCACGCGACTCGGGGCCACTAGCTACGAGACCGACCGCGGTATCGATCTGGCTCCCCGCCAGACCGTCGAGTATGCATGTCAGAACGGACACCGATTCGAGGTTCCTTTCTCGGTCGAGGCGGAGATCCCCCAGGCCTGGGAATGCCGCTTCTGTGGCCAGGAGGCGGTACTTCTCGACGGCGACGAGCCGGAAGAGAAGAAGGTCAAGCCGACGCGTACCCATTGGGACATGCTGATGGAGCGCCGGACCCGTGAGGAACTGGAGGAGGTACTGGCCGAGCGACTGGCCGTGCTCCGCTCCGGCGGAATGAACCTCGCGGTACACCCGCGGGACACCCGCAAGAGCGCCTGACCTCGCTCCCGCCACGGCGGGAGGACGCGAAAAGGGACCCTGGTCACCAGGGTCCCTTTCGCGTTCCCGCCTCGCGTTCCCGCGCGCTCCCGGGAAGGCGAGGCGAGGCCGGCTCTCGCGTTCCCGGGAGGGGCGGTCAGCCCGAGATCGGCGGGCGGTAGGTGGTGTCCGGGCCCTGCGGACCGCGCGGGCCATCACCGGGCTCCACCACCTCGCCCTGGATCACCTTGCCGTCCGGGCGGTGGATGCGCAGCTGTTCCTGCAGCCGCATCGCGTCCGCGAACGGATCAGCCCCGGCGACGGTGCTGCGCAGCGCCTTGTCGGCCACCCGGCGGCCACCGGCCCGCCAGAGCGCCCGGGTGGGCGGGAACAGCAGGGTGAGCGCCACCAGGTCCGACAGGAAGCCCGGGACGATCAGCAGCAGGCCCGCCAGCACCGTCAGGCTGGTGCCGGTCTCGGGCTGCTCGGACTTCGGGTCCTTGCTCTGCTCGATCGCCGCGGACAGCGCCTTCAGCCCGGCCCGCTTGATCAGCGAACCGCCGATCAGCGCGCCCGCGATGAGCAGCAGCACGACGACGAATCCACCCAGCCACGAGCCCACTTGGACCAGCAGCCAGATCTCCAGCACCAGCCAGGCGGTGATCAGCAGCGGCAGCACCCGGCGGAGCTTGCCGCGCGGGGCCGGACGGGCGGGGGTAGCTTGCTGGGTCACGGTACGAATCCACTCCAAGCAGTGCTCTGCGCGCCGCACGGGAGGTCCGGGCCGGCTACGGCACCACCTGGTCCAACGATTCCCCCGCGGCCGGTGTTCCGGCGCCGGTCTTCCGTCGGCGGCCGACCAGCACGCCCGCGCCGCAGGCCAGCAGGCCCGCGAGGGCCAGCGTCCACTCCGGCGCGGCGCCGACCCGGTCGGCGACCGTGGTGCCGTCGCGCAGCGGGACGACCGCCGACAGCTCGGCCGCGGTCAGCTCCTCGGTACGCTGCTGGACCGTGCCGTCCGGGGCGATCACCGCGCTGATGCCGCTGGTGGCGGCGATCAGCACGGCCCGGCCGTGCTCGACCGCGCGCAGCCGGCTCATCGCGAGCTGCTGCTCGGGCTGGCCGGTCTTGGCATAGGTCGCGTTGTTGGTCTGGACCACCAGGACGCGGGCGCCGCTGTCCACGGTGTCGCGGACGATCTCGTCGTAGGCGACCTCGAAGCAGATCACGTCGCCGATCCGGGCCGGGCCGAGCTGCATGACGCCGTTGTGGTCGCCGGGGTAGAAGTCCCGGGCGACCCGCTGGAGCCGGGTGATCACCTTCATCAGCTGGGCGCGGAACGGCACGTACTCCCCGAACGGGACGGGGTGCTGCTTGGTGTAGGAGGCGCCGGGGCCGGTCTTCGGGTCCCAGACGATGCCCTCGTTCTGGACGTGCTGCGCGTCCGGGCCGTCCACCAGGGTGCCGACCAGGGTGGGCACGCCCACCGTCTTCACGGCCTGGTCGATGCGCTGGTAGGCGAGCGGGTCGCTGAACGGGTCCAGGTCGGAGGAGTTCTCCGGCCAGATCACGATGTCGGGGCGCTCGACCTTACCGGCGGCGATGTCCGCGGCCAGCCGCTCGGTCGCCACCGCGTGGTTGTTGAGGACCATCATCGGGCGGCCCAGGAAGTCCATGCCCGGGTTGGGCACGTTGCCCTGGACGATGGCGACCTTCACGGTGTCGGCCGGCGCGGTCGGCACCGGCACCAGGTACCCGGCCAGCAGCGCGGCCACCGCGCCCAGCCCCGCCAGCGCGGCGGCCCGGGGCGTCTTGCGCGGCCCGCGCAGGCGCAGCGCGGCGCCGGCGAGCAGGGCTCCCGAGAGGGCGACCGCGAAGGTCACCAGCGGTGCGCCGCCGAGCGCGGCCAGCGGCGTGAACGGGGTCGCGGTGTTGGCGAAGGCCAGCCGCCCCCACGGGAAGCCGCCGAACGGCAGCCGGTCGCGCGCCCACTCCTGGGTGATCCACAGGCAGGCCGCCCAGAGCGGCCAGGCCGGCAGCCGGGAGGTGAGGGCCAGACCACTGCCGAGGACGGCCAGGAACAGTGCCTCCACGACCGACAGGCCGACCGTCGCGTCCCAGCCGACCACCCGCAGCCAGCTGAGCAGCAGCAGGAAGAACGGCAGGCCGAAGGCGAAGCCCGTCCAGGCCGCCTGGCGGACGGTGCGGCCCCGGGTGAGCAGGGACAGCGCGGCGACGCCGAGCAGCGACAGCGGCCACAGGTCGAAGGGCGGGAAGGCGAGTGCGAGCAGCAGACCCGCCAGGGCCGCGAGGCCGGTGCGGGGAAGGCCCGCCCGGACCTTGGCGACGGCGCGGGCGGCCCGGCCGGGCCTGGGCGCCGACTCCGCCGGCTCGGGTGCGGCCCCCGGCCGCTCCTGGGTGACGGGCATGGCCACCGGCGCACCATCTTCCTGGATCTTGCTGTTCGGACGCTGTCCGAAGAAGGTACCCCGGAAGGTCAGGGAAGCGTGAGGTCAGGGTGGTAGCAGGGTCAGCGCCTCACGGCCCGGCGGGCCTTGCCGCACACGCCCCCGACCGGGCGGCGGGGTCGGCGGCGTGGTGCTGCCCGCCCAGGGGCTCCGGGCGGAAGTCCGGGCGGGCAGCTCGCGGGGGACGGTGAAGCCGGCGGGGACCAGCGGGGCGGTCGTCCCGGGGGTCGACCCACGGCCGCCGGGCCGCCGCTTCCGCCGGGTTCACGCGGGTCTGCTCGGCTCTACTCGGCGGCCCGGTGGACGGTGCGGCCGCGGACGACGGTGCGCAGGCAGGCCGGCAGCGGGTGGCCGGGGGTGAGGTCGGGCAGGCCCGGGGTGCCGGAGCGCGGGTCGGTGGACCAGCCCGCCACCCGGGAGTCCGGGGCCTGGACGACCAGTTCGTCGGCGGCCCAGATCGCGTAGCTGGCGACGGCGCCGGGCACGAGCACGCCGTCCTGGTCGCGGCCGATCGCGCGCCAGCCGCCGCGGGTGTGCGCGGTGAAGGCCGCGCGGACGGAGATCCGGTGGTCCAGGGTCTGGTGGAAGGCGGCCGCGCGGACGGTGCCCCAGGGGTCGAGCGGGGTGACCGGGGCGTCCGAGCCGAAGGCCAGCGGCACACCGGCCCGCAGCAGGGCGGCGAAGGGGTTGAGCGCGGCGGCCCGCTCGGCGCCGAGGCGCTGGACGTACATGCCGTCCGGGCCGCCCCAGGCGGCGTCGAAGGCGGGCTGGACGGAGGCGGTGAGGCCGAGCTCGGCGAAGACGGCGACGGACTCGTCGTCCAGCGCCTCGGCGTGCTCGACGCGGTGGCGCAGCGCCTTGACCCGCCCGGCGCCGACCCGCTCCCCGGCCGCCCGGACGCCGTCCAGGACGGCGGCCACGGCCGCGTCGCCGATGGCGTGGAAGCCGGCCTGGAGCCCGGCCTCGGTGCAGGCGGCGACGTGGTCGGCGACCTGCTCGGCGGTCAGGTAGGCGGTGCCGGTGTGCTCGGCGTCGGCGTAGGGGGTGTGCAGGCAGGCGGTGTGCGAGCCCAGCGCGCCATCCGCGAAGAGGTCGCCGCCGGCGCCCACCGCGCCGAGTCGGCGGGCCGTCTCGACGCCGCCCAACTCACCCCAGTAGCCGAAGACCTCGGGGCCTTCACCCTCGGCCGCGAGGGCCAGCAGGGCGGCCAGGTCGGCCTCGGAGGAGATCTCCGGGCCGGCGCACTCGTGCAGCGCGCCGATGCCGAGTTCGGCGGCGCGGGCGAGGGTGGCGCGCTGGGCGCGGCCGCGCTGCTCGGGGGTGAGGTGGGCGAGCGCGGTCCGCCGGACGGCGTGGTGGGCGTCCTTGGTGAGCGGGCCGTCCGCGGTGTGGCCGGGGCTCTCGGCCAGGCCGGGGGCGAGGGTGCGCAGCGCGGTGGTGGCGAGCGCGGAGTGCACGTCGGTGCGGGAGAGGTAGAGCGCGGCGCCGCGGGCGGCGGCGTCGAGTTCGGCGAGCGTGGGCGGGCGGCCCTCGGGCCAGCCGGTCTCGTCCCAGCCGTGGCCGATGAGCACCCCGCCGGGCTCGGGCCGGGCGTCGACGAAGGCGGTGACGGCGGCGAGGGCGTCGGCCAGCGAGGGGCTGCCGGTGAGGTCGAGGCCGGTGAGCGCCAGGCCGGTGGCGGTGGCGTGCACGTGGGCGTCGACGAAGGCGGGGGTGACCAGGGCGCCGTCCAGCTCGACGATCTCGTCGGCGGTGGCGGCGTACGCCTCGGCGGCGCCGTCGCTGCCGACCCAGGCGATGTGCTCGCCCTCGACGAGCATCGCGGTGGCGAAGGGGTCGGCGGGGCTGTAGACGGCGCCGCCGCGCAGCAGGACGGTCCGGGAAGTGCGTTCGGTCATGCCGCTAAGTCTGCACCTGCGGGGTTCGTCCTCAGAGCCTCGGGGGTCGCGCCTCGTAGGGGGTGGAGAGGACGACGGTGGTGCGGGTGGAGACGCCGGCGGCGCTGCGGATGCGGGCGAGCAGGTCCTCCAGGTCGCCGGGGGCGCCGACGCGCACCTTGAGGATGTAGTTCTCGTCGCCGGCGACGCTGTGGCAGGCCTCGATCTCGGGCAGGCCGGCCAGCCGTTCGGGGGTGTCGTCCGGGGCGCTGGGGTCGAAGGGCTTGACCGAGATGAACGCGGTGAGTGCCAGGTCGACGGCGTCGGGGTCGATGATCGCGGTGTAGCCGCGGATCACCCCGCGCTGTTCGAGGCGGCGCACCCGCTGGTGCACCGCCGAGGTGGACAGGCCGGTGGCCTTGCCCAGGTCCGTGTAGCTCATCCGGCCGTCCTCTAGGAGCAGCTGGACGATGCGTTGGTCGAGATCCTCCACAGTGCGCAAACCTACCCGGTCGGGGGCACGGGGGGCGCACGCGGTGTCACATCGGGTGCCCGCAGGTGTCACGCGGGCAAATGCCAGGCGAATGTGGCAGTGGATGTGGCCAAGGACACACCCGGTGCATCACGGTGCACCGGACCGCAGGGTTATGAGCCCGAATCGAAGGGAAGTGCTGGTTGTGGCCCCGGGCGACCACGCCGGGCCCGATCCGAGGGGGATCCTCATGCCGACTGACCAGCGTGCCCTGGGCGCCGACGAGACCGACGATACGACCGGCCGCGACGACCTCGCGGTCGATCACGGCCACGTCCCGGGCATCGACCCGGGCGAGGCCGAGACCTGGGACATCTTCCGGGTGCACTGCCCCGAGTGCCGCCGCCCGATCGCCCTGGTGGCCGACGAGGAGCGGCTGCCGCAGCACGCGCTGCTGCCGACCGCCTGGAACCCCTTCACCCCCGCGCTGTGCCCGGGTTCGGGCACGCCGACCGACGACCTCGCCGAGGTGGAGACCCCGGAGGACGCCCAACCCGCCGGACTCGACGCGCTGTTCAGGCTCCCCACCGAACTCGACTGGCGCACCCAGCCGTTCTCGCACGCGGTGGCGCACCGGCCGACGCGGACCGCCGTCGTCGCCCCGGCCGTCCCGGTCATCTCGGCCATCCCCGAGCAGCGCCGCCGCCTGGTCCGGCGCTGATCCGCCCGCCCGCGCAGGCGGGTTGACGCAGGATCGAAGACGCCTCCGGCCGTCACTCCGCACCCTGGAGTGACGGCCGGAGGCCGTTTGTGGGGGGCTCAGCCCTTGGTGAGGTGACGGCCGATCACCAGGCGCTGGATCTGGTTGGTGCCCTCGACGATCTGCAGCACCTTCGCCTCGCGCATGTAGCGCTCGGCCGGGAAGTCCTGCGTGTAGCCGTAGCCGCCGAGCACCTGGACCGCGTCGGTGGTCACCCGCATCACGGCGTCGGTGCAGAACAGCTTGGCCATCGCCGCCTCCTTGGAGAACGGCAGGCCCGCGTCCCGCAGCCGGGCGGCGGACAGGTAGAGCGCCCGCCCGGCCTCGATCTGGGTGGCCATGTCGGCGAGCATGAAGGACAGGCCCTGGAACTCGGCGATCGGGCGGCCGAACTGACGGCGGGTGCGCGCGTAGTCGACCGCGAGGTCGAGCGCGGCCTGGGCGACGCCGACCGCGCAGGCGGCGATGCCGAGGCGGCCGGAGTCCAGTGCGGCGAGCGCGATCTGGAAGCCCTGGCCCTCCTCGCCGATCAGCCGGTCGCGGGAGACCCGGGCGCCGTCGAAGTGCAGTTGCGCGGTCGGCGAGGAGCGCATGCCCATCTTGTGCTCCGGCGGGGCGGCCGACAGGCCCTGTGCGTCGCCCGGGACGAGCAGGCAGCTGATGCCCTTGGAGCCCTCGCCGCCGGTGCGCACCAGGGCGCTGTAGAAGTCCGCCCGGCCGCCGTGGGTGATCCACGCCTTGGTGCCGTTCACCACGTACGCGTCGCCGTCGAGGTCGGCGCGGGTGCGCAGCGCGGCCGCGTCCGAACCGGACTGCGGTTCGGAGAGGCAGTAGGCGCCGAGCTGCTCGCCGGAGAGCATTCCGGGCAGCCACCGGCCGCGCTGCTCCTCGGTGCCGAAGCCGGCCAGCGCGTGGCAGGAGAGGGTGTGCACGCTCACCCCGAGGCCGACGGCCAGCCAGCCGGACGCCAGCTCCTCCAGCACCTGCAGGTACACCTCGTAGGGCTGCCCGCCGCCGCCGTACTTCTCGTCGTAGGGGAGGGAGAGCAGGCCGGCCTCGCCGAGGGTGCGGAAGACCTCCCGCGGGAAGCGGCCGGCGGCCTCGTCCTCGGCCGCGCGGGGCTGCAGCTCGCGCTGGACCAGGTCCCGGGTGAGGCTCAGCAGCTCGTGGGCCTCCTCGCTGGGCAGCTGGCGCTCCACGGCTTTCACTGGGGACGGGGTCATGGCGGCGGTCGCCTCCTCGATCGGGCACCGGAGCGTGGTGTGGCTGGTCCGGCGCGGGTGTGGCAGGTCGGCCCGACCGGCACCGGATTACGGTGAACGGCCGTTCACAGGCATGGCGATGCGAGTATGCCGGAAACCCGCGCCGCCGTCACGATCACCCAGGAGTAACTGGACGGACTGGTGGGCTACGGCACCGTAGGGTTGCCGTTGTGGCTGCTTCCCGACCCCTCTTCCCCGCCCTTCCACCCGTTCCCGGCGACGCGGTGGCCTCGCTCGCGGCGGAGCTGCGCGCACTGCCGCCCTCCTGCGGGCCGGTGCGGCTGGTCGCGGTGGACGGGCACGCGGGCTCGGGCAAGACGACCTTCGCCGGGCGGCTGGCGGCGGCGCTCGGCGGGGCGCCGGTGGTCCACCTCGACGACCTGGCCACCCACGCCGAGCCCTTCGGCTGGACCGGGCGGCTGCGCGAACAGGTGCTGGAGCCGCTGGCGGCCGGCCGGGACGGCGCGTACCGGGTGTACGACTGGACGCTGCGCCGCTTCGCGGGCACGGCCGCGGTGCCGGTCGCCCCGGTGGTGCTGGTGGAGGGCGTCGGCGCCGGACGGCGGGCGGTGCGGCCGTGGCTGGCCCGGGTGATCTGGCTGGAGTTGGACGCCGCCTCGGCCCGGCGGCGCGGCGAGCAGCGGGACGGGCCGGATCTGGCCGAGTTCTGGGCCGGCTGGGCCCGGGCCGAATCGGCGCATTTCGCCGCGGATCCGAGCCGTCCGTTCGCCGGGACGCGGGTCGACGGGGTGACCGGACGAATCACGCCGGGCACCGTGGGTGAACCTTCAACAAGCCCTTGACCTGCGCTGTCGCCAGGATTTAGGTTCTCCTCAGCCGCCGGAACGGGATGTTCCGGCCGCCTCGGACCCGGCGTCCCCGGCTTGTTCCCCCGTGAGCCGGGGGCGCCGTCCGGTCCTTTCCGAATCGCGCTCCCCCACCCCCGGTCCAGGCCCCCACCCGCTCAACGACCGCTCACACGATCGCATTTGACTCCGTGGGCGCCCTTCCGGATCAGCGCCACGCCGGTACGATTCCTCGCAGGCGCAGATGCGCCCGGGGGCTTTCGACCACCGGCCCGGCTGCACGCAGGCGACCTGCCACCGAGCCCCGGGCCAAGCCGCGGGGGGCGTGAGTGACGACGGTGGACAGTTCGGACAGCAACGCGGGCGGCCCGGACCGGCTCGCCGAACGCGCGTGGCTGCGTGCCATGGACGCGTACACGGCGGGCGCGTACGCCCGTGCCGAGGAGGAGTTCCGCGCGGCCGTCCGGCTGGACCCGGGCATGGCCGACGCCTGGCTCGGCCTGCACGCGCTGCGCAGCGACACCTCGGCGGCGCTGCTGGCCATGTACCGCAACCAGAAGCGGTTCGGCGAGCAGCGGCGGCGCCACCGCCGCCCGCTCAGTTCCTGGTACTGGCTGGGCTGGTGGGTGCAGCCCGTCCTGGAGGACGCCCGCGACCTGGCTCTGGCGCACGCCTCGCACTGGCTGGACGGCCGCCACCTGGCCGAGCTGGACCGGGCGCTGGAACAGTGCCCGGCGCCCAGCGAGGACCCGTCCGCCCAGTTCCTGTACGCCTGCCGGTCCTATCTGCTCAAGGACTGGGAGCAGTTGATCCGGGACACCGACCGGCTGCTGGACGACCCACTGCTCGGCATCGAGGCCGGGCTGTTCGCCGGCATGGCACGGGTCCGGCTGGACATGTGCGCCCAGGCGCAGGCGCCGCTGGCCGCCTCGCTGGCCCGCTGCCGCTCCGAGCAGCCCCAGCGCAAGGAGCTGCGGTACTGGCTGGCCCGGGCGTACGAGGGGGCCGGGCGCAGTGCGGCCGCGCTGCCGCTCTACCGGGCGGTGCACCGGGCCGATCCGGTGTTCATGGACACCGCCGCGCGGCTGGCCGCGATCGCGGCGGAGGACGGGTTGGCGGACGACCTGCCGGACGCCCTGCTGGACGGCGGCCTGCCGGCGGGCGGGCGGTCGGCCGGGTACGAGGACACCGCGCCGGACGAGACGGACGAGACGGACTCCCAGGACGGGGCCGGGTACGCCACGGCGGGGGGCTTCGGCGACGCGGCCCCCGGGTTCACCGAGGGCGCCGGGTACACCGGCGGGGTCGGATTCGTCGAGGGCGTCGGGTTCCTCACGGGGCCCGGCCCGGGCGACGCCTCCACGGCGGACCCCGCGCCGCAGGCGGCCGGCGAGCGGTCGGGTTCGCCGGGCGGCTCCGCCACCCCGCTGCCGATGCCGGTCCGCACCGAGGGCCAGCCCCGCACCGCTCCACTGCCCGCCACCCAACCAGTCGACGACGAGCGCGAGTTGGACGCGGCGCTGGCGGAGCTCTCGCTGATGGTGGGCCTGGAGCCGGTCAAGCGCCAGGTGCGGGCGCTGTCGGCGCAGCTGCGGATGTCCAGACTCCGGGCCGCGCAGGGCCTGCCGGTCCAGCCGCCCAAGCGCCACTTCGTCTTCTCCGGCCCCTCCGGCACCGGCAAGACCACCGTGGCCCGGATCCTCGGCCGGGTCTTCCACGCCCTCGGGCTGCTCTCCGGCGACCACCTGGTGGAGGCCCAACGGGCCGACCTGGTCGGCGAGTTCCTCGGCCAGACCGCGGTCAAGGCGAACGAGCTGATCGATTCGGCGCTGGACGGCGTGCTGTTCATCGACGAGGCGTACAGCCTCTCCAACTCCGGCTACACCAAGGGCGACGCCTACGGCGACGAGGCCCTACAGGTGCTGCTGAAACGCGCCGAGGACAACCGCGACCGCCTGGTGGTGATCCTGGCCGGCTACCCCGAGGGCATGAACCGGCTGCTCGCCACCAACCCCGGCCTCAACTCCCGCTTCACCACCCGGGTCGACTTCCCCAGCTACCGCCCGAACGAGCTGACCGCGATCGGCGCCGCGCTGGCCGGCCGGGACGGCGACGGCTGGGACGAGGACGCGGCCGAGGAACTGACCAGCATCTGCGCCCACGTGGTCCGCGAGGGCTGGATCGACGAACTCGGGAACGGCCGGTTCATCCGCACCCTGTACGAGAAGTCCTGCGCCTACCGGGACCTGCGGCTCTCACTGCTGCGCGAGCCGCCGGGCCGGGAGGACCTGGCGACCCTACGCCTGCCCGACCTCGTCCAGGCCTACGGGGAGCTGATCGACGGCCGCGGCTGAGACCAGCCCCCCGGGATCGCGCCGGGATCAGCCCCGGAGCAGCTCGGCCTCGCGCTCGGGGTCGAGTCCGACCTTCGGCCGGTCGGCGCGCTGCGGGGCGACACCGCCGATCGACCGCAGCCAGGCCCAGGTGTCCTCGACCGTCTCGCCCACCGGCCGGCAGCGCAGCCCGGCGGCGACCGCCCGCTCCACGGACGCGCCGTGCAGGAAGTCGTTCAGCTCGCCGGGCGCCAGCCAGATCGGCAGCTCCGTCCAGGGCTCGACGCCGGCCGCCAGGATGCGCTCGGGGTCGGTCCAGCGCAGGTCCGCGTCCGAGCCGGTGACCCGCACGCAGGCCTCCAGCAGCTCGCCCATCGTGGTGTGGGCCGCCGGGCTGACCACGTTGCACGCGCCGCCGAGCCGGGCCACCGACGCGTCCAGGAGCCAGCCCGCGAGGTCGCGGACGTCGATGTACTGCAGCGGCAGGTCGTACGGGCCGGGGGCGAGCACCGGGCCGCCCCGGGCGATCCGGTTCAGCCACCAGGGCAGCCGGCCGATGTTCTCGTGCGGGCCGAGAATCAGCCCGGCCCGGGCGAGCAGGGCGCGCCCGCCGAACTCCGCCTCCAGGGCCAGTTCGGCCCCGCGCTTGGCCTCGGCGTAGGGCACCTCGCCCTCCGCGTCCGGGCACGACTCGACCACCTTCGCCGACTCGTCCGCCCCGCGCGCCAGCGGGTAGTCGTACACCGACCGGCTGGAGACGTACGCGTAGTGGCCGACCCGGCCGGCCAGCAGCCGGGCGCTGTCGCGCACCGCCGTCGGGGCTCCGGACCAGGTGTCCACCACCGCGTCCCACTCCCCCGTGGCCAGCGCCGCGAGCCCGCCCTCGGCGGTGCGGTCGCCCAGCAGTGCGGTCACGCCCGCGGGCGCGGGCCGCGTACCCCGGTTGAGGGCCGTCACCTCCCATCCCCTGACCAGCGCCTCCTCGGCGACGACCCGTCCGACGAAATTCGTTCCACCCAGCAGGAGAAGCCTCATGCCGACCACCCTGCGCCCAGGGTGGTCGGCATGGGAACGGCTGAACGCCGAGAGCAGAATCGCCCGCGGCGGACACGCCGTCAGCGAAAGGGGGAACCTCAGGCGGCGGAGCGGTGGTCCGGGTCGTGCATCTCGCCGACCAGCTCCTCCAGCACGTCCTCCAGCATGACCACACCGAGCGTGCGGCCGTCCTGGTCCAGCACGGCGGCCAGGTGGCAGGTCGCCCGGCGCATCGCGCCGAGCGCGTCGTCCAGCGGGAGGCTGCCGCGCAGCACCGTGATCGGACGCCACAGCCGGGCCGGGACGGGCGCGGACGGGTCCTCCACGTCGAGGATGTCCTTGAGGTGCAGGTAGCCCAGGTAGCCGTGGCCGGCCGGGTCGCCGTCGGTGACCGGGAAGCGCGAGAAGCCGGTGCGCAGGGCGAGTTCCTCGACCTCCGCGGCGGTCACCTTGGTGTCCACGGTGACGAGTTGCTCGGGCTTGAGCAGCACCTCGGTGACCGGGCGGTGGCCCAGCTCCAGGGCGTCCTCCAGACGCTCCTGACGGCCCTCGTCGAGCAGGCCGGCGTCCCGGGAGTCGACCAGCAGGTACATCAGCTGCTCGGTGGTGAACACCGACTCGACCTCGTCCTTGGGCTCGACCCGGAACAGCCGCAGCACACCGTTGGCGATGGCGTTCAGCAGGCTGATCACCGGGGCCAGCCAGCGGGCCAGCCGGTCCAGCGGCGGGCCGAGCCAGAGCGCGGCCTTCTCCGGGCCCGCCATGGCCATGTTCTTGGGCACCATCTCGCCCATCACCATGTGCAGGAAGACCACGACGGCCAGCGAGATGCCGTACGAGAGCGGGTGCATCAGACCGGACGGGACGCCGATCGCGTGGAACGGGCCTTCCAGCAGACTGGCGATGGTCGGCTCGGCCAGGGCGCCGAGGCCCAGCGAGCAGACGGTGATGCCGAGCTGGGCGGCGGCCAGCATCGCGGACACGTTGGACAGCGCGTGCAGCACGGTGCGGGCTCGCTTGTGGCCGGCCTCGGCGAGCGGTTCGATCTGGCTGCGGCGCACCGAGACGACGGCGAACTCGGCGCCGACGAAGAAGGCGTTCCCGAGCAGGAGCAGGACGGCGACGGCCAGTTGGAGCGCGGTCATCGGGCGTTCTCCTGGTCGTCTCCGAACGAGGCCGGCGCGCTGGTGCGCTCGACCCGGACCTGGCTGGTGCGGTGCCGGTCGACACCCGTCACGGTGAAGCGCCAGCCCGGCAGCTCCGCCTGCTCGCCGACCTCGGGCAGCTTGCCGAGCAGGTCGGCGACCAGGCCGGCCAGCGTCTCGTACGGGCCGTCCGGGGCGATCAGGCCGATCGCCTCCAGCTGGTCGATCCGGGCGCGGCCCTCGGCCTCCCAGGCCGGCAGGCCGTCCACCGGGGGCAGCGGGAGCAGCTCGGGGCGGTCGGCGGGGTCGTGCTCGTCCTGCACCTCGCCGACGATCTCCTCGACGATGTCCTCGACGGTGACGACACCGGCGGTGCCGCCGTACTCGTCGACCACGATGGCCATCGGCTGGAGGCGGCGCAGCTGGTCGAGCAGCCGCTCGGCGGGCAGGGTCTCGGGCACCAGCAGCGGCGGCGAGGTGAGCTCGCTCACCCGGACCAGGCCGCGCCGGGCGGCCGGGACGGCGAGGGCGTCCTTGAGGGTCACGATGCCGGTGACCTCGTCCAGGCTGTGGGTGTACACCGGGAAGCGGGACAGGCCGGTGGCCCGGGTCAGGTTGATCACGTCGGAGGCGGTGGCGTCGCCCTGGAGGGAGGCGACGTCGATCCGCGGGGTCATCACGGACTCGGCGGTCAGCTCGCCCAGGCCCAGGGTGCGGACGAACAGGGTCGCCGACTCCTCGTCTATCGCGCCGGCCTTGGCCGAGTGGCGGGCCAGCGAGACCAGTTCGGCCGGGGTCCGGGCGTGGTCCAGCTCCTCCTGCGGCTCGACGCCGAAGGCGCGGACCGTCCGGTCGGCCGCCCCGTTGAGGAAGCTGATCAGCGGGCGGCAGGCGAAGGAGAAGGCCATGTGCGGGGCGGCGACCGCGCGGGCCACCTGGAGCGGGCGGGAGATCGCCCAGTTCTTCGGGACCAGCTCGCCGATCACCATCTGCACCACGGTGGCGAGCACCATGCCGACGACCACGGCGACGCCGCGGGCGGCCGACTCGGGCACGCCGATCCCGGTCATGACGGGGCTGAGCAGGGTGGACAACGCCGGCTCGGCGAGCATGCCGACCACCAGCGAGGTGACGGTGATGCCGAGCTGGGCGCCGGAGAGTTCGAACGAGAGGTGCCGCAGGGCCCGGGAGACGCGGACGGACTTGGCGTCTCCGGCCTCGGCGGAGCGTTCGACAGCCCCGCGCTCGACGGTCACGAAGGCGAACTCGGCGGCCACGAACAGGCCGTTGGCGAGGATCAGCAGGAGGGCTGCGAGCAACAGCAGCCAGGCGGTGATCACAGTGCCGCCTGCCTTCCGCTGACAGGAAGGTGGGCGGCGCAGGTACTACCGGACGGATCGTCCATCGAGGGGGGAAGTCACTCCTCAAGTCGTCTTTCGGGCAGGACGGAAGTTTTGCCCTGCTTTTACCAGCGTAGACCATACCCGGACGATGGTAGGAAGAGTGTTCGGACCCGCCGGGCCGAGGATTCGCAGGCCCGGCGGGGACCGGAGGGGTGTCGGCGGGCCGGCGGTGCCGGTGTGGAACGGGCGGGCTCCGACCGGCGGCGGCGCTGCGGGGCTCAGGCCCCGGCGTGGTGCTCGACCAGGTCGCGCAGGGCGCGGGCGTGCGCGATCGCCTGGTCCTTGCCGACGCCGGACTGGATGCCGACCGCGGCGAGCGAGGTGCCGTCGGCCAGGTCGAGGGTGGCCCACGGGTCGCCCTGGCGGAAGTTGACCCGGACGATCTCGGCCCAGGTGAGCCGGCGGCTGCGGACGAAGTTGACCACCGTCACGCCCTGCGCGTCGGCGCTCACCCGGGGGCGGGCCAGCATCAGGCCCACGCACGCGAACAGCACGCCGCTGCCCGCCATCATGATCCGGTCGTTGAGCTGCCAGTTCTCCGGGAGCGCCACGGCCATCACGGCGAACAGCACCACCAGCAGCGCGCAGACCGGCAGCAGCACGGCGCGGGTGCGGCGCGGCGCCCAGGTGACGGGGAACTCGACGGGCGGCGTGGACACGTGGGGTCTCCGGTGGGGTGGTTCGGGGGAACGGTCGTTCCCGGGAACGACGGTTCCGGGCAGCGGGCGGATCCGGACGAAGGGCGGGGACGCCGGTCAGCGTCCCCGCCCCATTCAACCGTTCCTTACCCGCACCACGGCGGGCGAGGTCGCCGCCGCACCGGTCAGAGGCGGCAGGCGTGGATGTTGGTGACCAGGATGGCCCGGGCGCCGATGCCCCACAGGTCGTCCATGATCTGCTGGGCCTCCTTGCGGAGCACCATCGAGCGCACCGCCACCCAGCCCTCGGTGTGCAGCGGGGAGACGGTCGGCGACTCCAGGCCGGGGGTGAGCGCCACGGCGGCACCGACCTTCTCGGCGCGGATGTCGTAGTCCATCAGCACGTAGCGGCGGGCCACCAGCACGCCCTGGAGGCGGCGCAGGAACTGGTCCACCCGGGTGTCCTCGCCCGCGCCCTTGGGGCGGATCACCACGGCGTCCGAGATCAGGATCGGCTCGCCGAACACCTCCAGGCCGGCGTTGCGCAGGCTGGTGCCGGTCTCCACCACGTCGGCGATCACGTCGGCGACGCCCAGCTGCACCGCGGTCTCCACCGCGCCGTCCAGCTTGGTGACGGTCGCCTTCACGCCGTGGTCGGCGAGGTGCTGCTCGACCAGGCCGGTGTAGGAGGTGGCGATCCGCAGGCCCTCCAGGCCCTTGACGTCCTCGACGGCCACGCCTTCGGGGCGGGCGAAGCGGAAGGTCGACGCGGCGAAGCCGAGCGCGAGCACCTCTTCGGCGTTGGAGTGCGAGTCCAGCAGCAGGTCGCGGCCGGTGATGCCGATGTCCAGGCGGCCGGAGCCGACGTAGACGGCGATGTCGCGCGGGCGCAGGAAGAAGAACTCGACCTCGTTGTTCGGGTCGACGAGGACGAGCTCCTTGGGGTCCTTCCGCTGGCGGTAGCCGGCCTCATGGAGCATCTCCGCCGCGGGACCCGAGAGAGAACCCTTGTTGGGGACGGCGATGCGCAGCATGGGAGGTTGGTTCCTTACCTGTGGGGAGGGGCGTGCGGTTCGGGTTTAGAGGTACTTGTAGACGTCGTCGAGCGTCAGCCCGCGGGCGATCATCATCACCTGAACGTGGTACAGGAGCTGTGAGATCTCCTCGGCGGTCTGCTCGTCCGACTGGAACTCGGCGGCCATCCAGACTTCGGCGGCCTCCTCGACGACCTTCTTGCCGATCGCATGGACGCCCTGCTGGGCGAGCTGCGCGGTACGGGAGGACGAGGGGTCGCCGGTGGCGGCCTTCTGCTGGAGCTCGGCGAAGAGCTCCTCGAATGTCTTCGAAGCCATGATGGGACTCACCTTACGGCGTGCGGGCTGACCGGCGGTAAACGGTCCCGGACCGTGGACAGTCCGTTGGACGTCCACGGTCCGGGTCGGGGCGGTGCGCTCAGAGCGCGGCGCGCAGCACCGCGGCGGTCGCGACGGCGGCGGTGACGGCCTCGTGGCCCTTGTCCTCCGCGGAGCCGGGCAGGCCGGCGCGGTCGAGTGCCTGCTCCTCGTTGTCGCAGGTCAGCACGCCGAAGCCGACCGGGACGCCGGTGTCGACGGTCACCTGGGTGAGGCCGGCGGTGGCCGCCTGGCAGACGTAGTCGAAGTGCGGGGTGCCGCCGCGGATCACCACGCCGAGGGCGACGACCGCGTCGTAGCCGTGGTCGGCGAGGCGCTTCGCGGCGACCGGCAGCTCGAAGGTGCCGGGGACGCGCAGCACGGTCGGCTCGGTGACGCCCAGTTCCTTGAGCGCCCGGTGGGCGCCGTCCAGCAGGCCGTTCATCACGACGTCGTGCCACTGGGCGGCGACGACGGCGACCTTGAGGTCGGCGGCGCCGTCGATGGTCAGCTCGGGGGCTCCGTGGCCGCTCATGTTCGTTCTTCCTGTCCGTCGTGGTGGTGCGTGGGGCGTGGGGCGTGGGGCGTGAAGCGTGAGGCGTGAGGCGTGGGGAGGGTTCAGGAGTCGAGGCCGGGCAGGTCATGGCCCATCCGGTCGCGCTTGGTGCGCAGGTAGCGCAGGTTGTGCTCACCCGGCGCGATCTCGACCGCTTCGCGCCCCTTGACCTTGAGACCGTGCTCGGTGAGCGCGGTGAGCTTCTCCGGGTTGTTGGTGAGCAGGGTGAGCGAGCGGACGCCGAGGTCCACCAGCATCTGCGCCGCGATGCTGTAGTCGCGGGCGTCGGCCGGCAGGCCGAGGTCGAGGTTGGCGTCGACGGTGTCGCGCCCCTGCTCCTGGAGTTCGTAGGCGCGCAGCTTGTGGGCCAGGCCGATCCCCCGGCCCTCGTGGCCGCGCAGGTAGAGCACCACGCCGCGGCCGGACTCGGCGACCTTGTGCAGCGAGGCCTCCAGCTGGGGGCCGCAGTCGCAGCGCAGCGAGCCGAACACGTCGCCGGTCAGGCACTCGGAGTGGACCCGGACCACGACGTCCTCGCCCTCGGGCAGCCGGCCGTCCGCGCCGAGGCCGCCGGCCACCAGCGCGATGTGCTCGACGCCGTCGATGGTGCCCTGGTAGCCGACGGCCGTGAACTCGCCGTGGACGGTGGGCAGGGCGGTCACGGCGGCCCGGTCGACGTGCAGTTCGGTGCGGCGACGGTAGGCGATCAGGTCCTCGATGGAGATGATCGCGAGGCCGTGCTCGCGGGCGAAGGCGACCAGCTCGGGCAGCCGGGCCATGGTGCCGTCGTCGTTGACCACCTCGGCGATCGCACCGGCCGGCGGCAGTCCGGCGAGCCGGGCCAGGTCGACGGCGGCCTCGGTGTGGCCGGGGCGCACCAGCACGCCGCCCTCGACCGCGCGCAGCGGGAACACGTGCCCGGGGCGGGTGAGGTCGCCGGGCTCGGTGCCGGGCGAGGACAGCAGCCGGACGGTGCGGGCGCGGTCGGCGGCGGAGATGCCGGTGTCGACCCCCTCCCGGGCGTCCACCGAGACGGTGTACGCGGTGCCCTTGCGGTCCTCGTTGACCTGGGTCATCGGCGGCAGCTTGAGCCGGTCCAGTTCCTCGCCGGTCAGCGGGGCGCAGATCACGCCGGAGCTGTAGCGGATGGTGAAGGCCATCAGCTCGGGGGTGGCGGCGGAGGCGGCGAAGACGATGTCGCCCTCGTTCTCGCGGTCCTCGTCGTCGACCACGATCACGGCGCGGCCGAGGGCGATGTCGGCGATCGCGCGCTCGACCGGGTCGAGGACGAGTTCGGGTGCCGCCTCGCGGTCGGCGGTGTGGTTCTCGGTCATACCGTGACTCCCTGCGGGACGGTGGCGGAGTTGACGCGCGGCTCACGACTGCTCAGCCACCAGGAGCGCAGGCCGAGCAGCACCAGGACGAAGTAGATCGAGTAGGTGAGGCCGGAGAAGGGGTAGCCGTTGTTGAAGGCGAGCGGGACGCCGACCACGTCGACGGCGATCCAGGCGAACCAGAACTCCAGCCAGCCACGGGCCTGGGCGACCATCGCGGCCAGCGTGCCGACGAAGATGTAGGCGTCCGACCAGGGGCTCCAGGACAGGCTGGGGTGGGCCGTGAACAGCCAGGCCAGCGCGACGGTGCCGGCCGCGGTGCCGACCACCAGGGCAGCCCGCTCGGGCCAGGTGGCGAAGCGGACGGCGATCGTGCCGGTGTCCCGGCGGCCCCGCCGCCACTGGGCCCAGCCCCAGGCGGCGGTGACGAGCACGATCAGCTGCTTGCCGATCAGGCCGGGGACGTGGCCCCCGAGGTAGGCGGCGATCAGCACGGCGCCGGACAGGAGTTGGAGCGGCCAGCTCCAGACCGAGCGGCGCCAGCCGAAGGCCAGCCCGGCCAGGCCGAGCAGGTTGCCGAACATGTCGGCCCACTTCACGTGCTCGCCGAAGACGGTGAACGCTTCTCCGCTGAGCCAGTTCACTTGGACTCTCCGGCGATCGTCGGGGGAAGGGTGCGGGAGTCGAGCAGTCGCTCGACGTACTTGGCGAGCACGTCCACTTCGAGGTTGACGCTCTCGCCGACGGCCTTGGCGCCGAGCGAGGTCAGCGCGAGGGTCGTGGGGATGAGGCTGACGGTGAAGCTGTCCCGGGCGGCCTCCACCACGGTGAGGCTGACGCCGTCGACCGTGATCGAGCCCTTCTCCACCAGGTAGCGGGAGATGGTGCCGGGCAGCGAGAAGCGCAGCACCTCCCAGCGCAGGTCGCCGGCCGCGTCGCGCTCGCCGGGCTCGCGGCCCAACAGCGTGCCGGTGGCGTCGACATGGCCCTGGACGAGGTGGCCGCCGAGCCGGTCGCCGAGCGCCATGGCGCGCTCCAGGTTGACCCGGGAGCCGGGCTTCAACTCGCCGAGGCTGGAGCGGTGCAGCGTCTCGGCCATCACGTCGGCGCTGAACTCGCCCGTATCGGCCGCCAGTTGGTCCGGGCTGTCGACGACGGTCAGGCAGACGCCGTTGACCGCGATGGAGTCGCCGTGCCGCGCACCCGTACAGACCACCGGGCCGCGCAGGCGGATTCGCGAGGAGTCGCCGATCTCCTCGATCGACACGACCTCGCCGAGCTCTTCGATGATGCCGGTGAACACCCGGGTTCTCCTCGCGCTTGGGGGCGCGGACTCCGGGGCGGCATGGGAGATGACACGGACGGGCAACGGCGCGCGAGCCGACGGCACGACCCGTCGCCGGGATGCCGAGGCTGCCGGGAGATCGCTCGCCCGGCACGGGAGACACCTCTCCCGCCGTTCACCTGGCCGTGGTCCACCGGGGGACCACGGATACTGCTCTTCGTCCGCCCGCGCACGCCTCCCATCCGGACTTTAACCGTCGGTCCAGGAATTTCACCTGGTCAACCGGCCGCTGGCTGCGGACGGGTCGCGGACTGTAACCGCCGGTTCGGATTTTCACCGACCCCGGAGTGCGCTGAACGTCACTGCTGTTGGGGTCATTCTGCCATGGCGTGCGCAAGCCCAGGGAGAGCCTTCCGCTGTGGCCTGTTTCACGCGGATGCGGGGAATGTGCGGCCGGGTGGTAGGTGACGCCCACAACGTGGCGGGCGCACACGGAAAGTGGCGGGCGCGTACGGAAGTGGCGGGCGCGGTCAGAGCGTGGCGGGTGCGGCGATCGACGTGAAGTGGGTGACCACCGGCGGGTGCGCGAGGTAGCACAGCTCGCCCTCCGACCAGACCGGCCGGATCCGCCACATCGGCCCCGCGTACCCGCGCAGGGCCGCCTCGTCGCGCCAGCGGCTCACCACGAGCACCCGGTGTCCGTCCTCGGTCACCGAGCGCAGCAGTTCACCGCCCAGGCAACCGTCGGTCCGCCCGAGCTGCGGGATCACCTGGGTTGTCAGCAGCACACAGAATTCCTCGATGCGACCGGCCAGGACCTGCCCGGCCCAGATCCTCACGATCACGACCACCACCTCCGAGCGGAGCGCCTGGCCCCATTATCACGGTAAAACCGCTGGTGGGGAGGGGTGGCGGGGAAGCTTTACCGAGGACTGCACCGGTCTGCGGCCGGGGGCTCCGGGAAGGGGCTCGGCTAGATTTCCGGTATGACCAGCACACCGGAATCTGTCATGTCGTCAACCGCCGCTCCGGATGCGCCGGGCAGCCTGTTCGCCGCTCTCGGCGCAGGGGCGCTGACCGACCCGGCGCAGCTGCGCGAGATCTACGAGCAGCCCGGCGACCACGCGCGCCGCAAGCAGGTCGACCACCTGCACGAGGTCGCGCGGCGGCTGATCGCCTGCTCCTCGCTGGTGTTCGTGGCGAGCTCGGACGCCGCCGGGCGCTGCGACGTCTCCCCGCGCGGCGGGCCGGCCGGGGTGGTCTCCGTCCTCGACGAGCACACCCTGGCCATCCCGGACGCCACCGGCAACAAGCGGTTGGACACCCTGCACAACATCCTGGAGAACGGCCGGGTCGGGCTGCTCTTCGTCGTTCCGGGCCGGGACACCACGCTCCGGGTCAACGGGCGGGCCTGCGTCTCCACCGACCCGGAGCTGCTGCGGCAGCTGACCGCCGTCGGCAAGCCCCCGCGCAGCGCGATCGTGGTGGCCGTCGAGGAGGTGTACGCGCACTGCCCGAAGTCCTTCCTGCGCGGCTCGGCGTGGAAGCCGGAGAACTGGCTGGCCAAGGACGCGCAGCCGACCTCGGCCGAGATCACCCTCTCGCACCTGCGGGACGACTCGCTGACCATCGAGATGATCGAGCAGACCGAGCGGGAGGCGCTGCTCCACCGCTACGAGTGACGACCGCGGCGCGGGCGGCGCCATCCGCCACACGGCGTGCTGCCGCGTGGCGGGCGGCGCTCGATGCTCGGTGCTCGACGCTCGGTGCTCGGCACTCGGTGTCGGCACTCGGCGCTCGGTGCTCGGTGCTCGGCGTGCTCAGGCGGCCTTGGGCACGTCCACCACCGGCGCGTCGCTGGCCGCCCGCTGGACGGCCTCGACGCCCTTGTGGGCGGCCTCCTTGCTGGAGTAGCCCTGGCCGGTGGCGACGATCTCGCCGTTGCCCGCCTTGAGCCGGAACCGGTACTTGCCGCCGGCGTCCTCGTAGACCTCGAACTTGCCCGCCATCGGGCCACCTCCTCGTGCGGCGCACGGCGCGCCTCTGGTCGACCCCCTCCAGCACCGTGCGCCACCCGCCCCGGCGGCCGCACCCGCTCGAGGCCGGACGGGTGACGCCCCGCAACCGCGCGATCGCGGAGGTGCCGGGGCGGGCGCCGGTGGTTTGAATGGGCGGATGGACTGCGTCTTCTGTGCGGTGGTGGCGGGCGAGGAGCCCGCGCACCGGGTGCTGGACGACGAGGCGGCGGTGGCCTTCCTGGACCGGCGGCCGCTGTTCCCCGGCCACGTACTGGTCGTCCCGCGCACCCACCACCGCACCCTGGCGGACCTGCCGGCCGCCGACGTAGGGCCGTTCTTCCTCCAGGTGCAGCGGGTGGCCGCCGCGGTGGAGCGCGGATTGGGCGCGGCGGGCAGCTTCGTGGCGGCGAACAACCGGATCAGCCAGTCGGTGCCGCATCTGCACGTCCACGTGGTGCCGCGCAATCCGAAGGACGGGCTGCGCGGCTTCTTCTGGCCGCGGGGGAAGTACCCGGACGAGGCGGGGGCGGCGGAGGTCGCGGCCCGACTGCGCGCGGCGCTCGGCGACTGAGGGGGCTCGCGGGGGCTGAGGGCGACGCTCGGAGGCCGGGAGGGCTCGCGGGGGCGCCGGGGGGCGTGCGCACCGCATTTGCGAGCCGGTTTCACCCACTCTCTTGACAGGTATAGAACACTCCGCTTGAGTCGCCTTCACGGCCCCGCACCGGCCCACACCCCGGTCGGCCGCCTTCCCCTGGCGCACCCCCGCACGGGACCCGGATCCCCTGCCCGCTCAAGTCCCTGTCACGACGACGTGCGGCCCCCACCGCACAAGGGGTGATGACGTGTCAATGAAACGCCTGCTCGCGCTGCTCTCCGCCGTGGTCACGGCACTGGCGGTCGCGGTCCTCCTCCCCGCCTCCGCCAGCGCCGCCGCCTGCGGCACGCCGTGGAGCGCGGCCACCGCCTACACCGGCGGCGCGGCCGTCTCGTACAACGGGCACAACTGGGCCGCCAAGTGGTGGACCCAGAACGAGCCCCCGAGCACCAGCGGCACCGGGGTCTGGGCCGACCAGGGCTCCTGCGGCGGGTCCACCGACCCGACGCCGACCCCGACGTCCGGCACCTGCGACTACCCCGCCTGGGTCGCCGGCCGCGCCTACGTCGCCGGCGACATCGTCCGGTACACCAACGGCGGCTACTACCGCGCCACCCACGACAACCCGGGCTACGACCCGGTCATCAGCACCTGGTACTGGGAGCCGTACGGCTGCGGCTCGACCCAGCCGCCCAACCCGGGCGGATTCCCGGTCAGCCAGGCCCAGTTCGACCAGATGTTCCCGGGCCGGAACTCCTTCTACACCTACCAGGGCCTGCTCGACGCGCTCGGCGCCTACCCCGGCTTCGCGGCCACCGGCAGCGACACCGTGCGCCGGCAGGAGGCCGCCGCGTTCCTCGCCAACGTCAGCCACGAGACCGGCGGACTGGTGTACGTGGTCGAGCAGAACACCGCCAACTACCCGCACTACTGCGACGCCTCGCAACCGTACGGGTGCCCGGCCGGGCAGGCCGCGTACTACGGGCGCGGGCCGATCCAGCTGAGCTGGAACTTCAACTACAAGGCCGCCGGCGACGCGCTCGGCATCGACCTGCTGCACAATCCGAACCTGGTGCAGACCGACCCGGCGGTGGCCTGGAAGACCGGCCTCTGGTACTGGAACACCCAGAACGGGCCGGGCACCATGACCGCGCACAACGCCATGGTCAACGGGTACGGCTTCGGTGAGACGATCCGCAGCATCAACGGCTCGCTGGAGTGCAACGGCAACAACACCGCCCAGATGCAGCACCGGATCAGCCTGTACCAGAGCTTCGTCCAGATCCTCGGCACCGTCCCCGGGGGCAACCTGAGCTGCTGACGGCTCGCCCCCGCCCCACCACGCGCCCCGCTACGCCCGGACCGGTCATCACACCGTGGTGTCCGTACGCTGCCGAGCGTAGCGGGGCGTACTCATGTGGGGGGCGCACTCCCGCGGGAGCAGCGGAGGGCGGTTGAAATCGTCGTTCCGGCGGACGACTTCGCAGGTCGCGGCCCCCTACGCTCAAGGCATGAACGAACTCGCCCGCCTCGTGCAACAGACCGCCGACCGGCTCGCGGGCCAGCACGTCGGCGCGGTGGTCGCCGGGCTGGCCGGCGGCGCCGTGGAGATCCGCGGCGCCGGGCGGACCGGTCCGGGCGGCGCCGCGCCCGGGCCGCACACCCTGTTCGAAGTCGGTTCCGTCACCAAGGTGTTCACCTCGCTCGCCCTCGCGCGGCTGGCGCTCGCCGACTCCGGCGGGACCGCCACCGGGCTCGACGACCCGCTCGCCGAACCGCTCGCCGACGTGCTCGCCGACATACGGCCCGACGGTGCCGCCGTCCCGGCCAGGGGCGGGCAGCCGATCACCCTGCGGCACCTCGCCACCCACACCTCCGGGCTCCCCCGGCTGCCCCGGGGCATGCTGGCGACGGCGCTGCTCAATCCCAACAAGCCCGATCCGTACGCGCATTGCAGCACCGAGTACGTCCTCGCCGGGCTGGCCCGGACGAGACTGCGGGCCACCCCCGGGCGCGGCTTCCGCTACTCCAACCTCGGCGCCGGGCTGCTCGGCCTGGCCCTCGCCCACCGGGCCGGCACCGGCTACGAGGAGCTGGTGGCGCGCGAGATATGCGAGCCGCTGGGGCTGGTGGACACCCACGTGCGCTCGGGCCGGGAGCAGTCCGAGCGGCTGGCGCACGGGCACACCTCCGGCGGGCGACCCGTGCCGTACTGGGACTTCGCGGACATTTCCGGCATGGGCGGGCTCCGGTCGACCGCCTCCGACCTGGCGATACTCCTGCGGGCCCAGCTGGCCGCCGACCGCGAACCGGACGCACCGCTGGCGCCCGCGATCACGCTCACCCGGGAGACCCGGCACCGGGTCAACCCGTTCGCCTGGACGCACCTGGGGTGGCTCGGCCACCGCCTGCACAGCCAGCAGGGCGGCCACCTGCAGATCTGGCACAACGGCGGCACGGGCGGGTTCCGCTCCTTCGTGGCCTTCGATCCGGAGAAGCAGGTGGGGGTGGTGGTCCTGGTGAACACCCGCCGCTCCGCCGATCCGACCGGGACGGCCCTGCTGCGCACGCTGCAGAACGAGTACGCGACGACGAGCTGACGAGCCGAGGCCGGGGCGTGGCGGTGAGCGGGCCCGGCGGAGGACCGGGTGCGGCCGTCGGCGGAGTGAGGTGGAGGATGGGGTGAGGTCGTTTCAGGGCCAAGAGGTACGAATTGGCCCTGTTCGAGGGCGCGGCGGTCGGTCGATGCTGAGGATCTGACAGTCGCGGTTCCGGTTGTGGTGTTCGCTCAGCGGGAGGTGGCCGAGGTGGCGGTGGTGTGGCCCTTGTCGCGGGCTCGGTCGGTCGCGGACGGCGACGGGCGGCTCGGCCGCGCGGTGCGGGTGTACCGGCGATTCCGGCCGCTGCCATGGCCGACGCGGGCCTGGCTGGACGCGGCGGCGGCCGCTGTCGCCGGGGCGGCCTGGCTGGCGAGCGGGGAGTGGTGGCCCGCGCCCGTGGTGGCCGCGGCGGCGATCACGGCCGCGAGCGGGTACGGGCGGCTGCGGCCGGCGCCGGGCCTGCGGGCCGTCCGGGTGCACGAGCGCGGGCTGGTGCTGGTCGGGGCGGACGGCGCGGAGCAGCCCCTGCCGTGGAGTGCGGTGGAGGCCACCGAGTACGCCCCCGGCGGGCGGCACGGAGTGGGCGAGCAGGGCCGGATCTGGCTGGTCGGCGCGGACGAGCCACTGGCACTGGCGCACCTGCGACGGCTGGACGAGCTGTTCCGGGAGCTCGACGAGCGACTCCGCCCGACCCTCCGGGCCGCACTGCACGAGGCGCTGCGCACGGAGGGCGGCGTCCGGTTCGCCCGGGGGCGGCTGACGCTGACGGCCGGCGGGCTGGTGCACCGGCCGCCGCACCCGCTCGCCGCGACGGAGTCGTTCCGGTGGACGGAGGTGCAGTCCGCGCGGGCCTCGGAGCTCGGGGAACTGGAGATCCGGACGCACTCGGCCGGCCTGCCGCTCACCCTCCCGGTGCCGAACGCCGGTGCGGCGGCGGCCTTCGTCGAGGAGGTCCGGGCCCGGAGCCTCTGACCGGCGGACGATCCGAGGGGTGGACTCCCGAACTCGCTGCTCCGCGGTGAGTTCGAGTTCGATTCCTCAACGACTCCGGCCCGGTTCGGTCCGGTTCAGTCCAATCCGGTTCAGTTCGGCCCGGTTCGGTTCGGTCCGGCCGGCGTCCATTCGGCCGACCCCTAAGGGTCCCCTCCCGCACGTCCCGGAAGGGATCTCTACGCCGCTGAGTGGACGTCAACTTCCGCTCCCCCGGCCTACCGTCCCTCACATGAACCGACTTCGCACCACCACGGCCGCGGCAGCCCTGCTGCTCACCCTGCCGCTGTCCGTCGCCGCCGCCGCGCCGGCGCTGGCCGCTCCCGCCGCCCTGACGAACGCCTCCGCTCCCGCTCCCACCGCCGTCCACGTCGACCTGCCGCGCCCGACCGGCCCGTACGCGGTCGGGCAGGAGATCCTGCACCTGGTGGACCGGGACCGCCCGGATCCGTGGGTCCCCTCCGCCGGTCCGCGCCAGCTGATGGTGTCGATGTACTACCCCGCGAAGGCCGGGACGGGCAGCGCGGCCCCGTACATGACCCCTGCGGCCGCCCGGATGCTGCTGGACGGGAAGCTCCCGGGCAACACCATCCCGACCGAGACGGTCACCGGCACCCGGACCTGGGCGAAGTCCGACGCGCGCCCGCAGGGCGGCCACTTCCCGCTGGTGGTGCTGTCGCCGGGCTTCACCATGCCGCGGGCCTCGCTGAGCGGCCTCGCCGAGGACCTGACCAGCCGCGGGTACGTCGTCGCGCTGGTCGACCACACCTACGAGAACACCGGGACGACGTTCCCCGACGGGCAGACCCTCCCGTGCCTGCTGTGCGACAAGCTGACGACCCCGGAGTCCTGGGCGGCCGTGGACAACAGCCGGGCGAAGGACGTCTCCTTCGTCCTCGACCAGCTGACCGCCCGCCCCCACCCGGCGTGGCGCTACGCCCGCATGATCGACCGCGACCGGATCGGGATGGCCGGGCACTCGGCCGGCGGCGCCTCGACCGTCCCGTCCCTGCTCGCCGACGACCGGATCCGGGCCGGGGTGGACCTGGACGGCACCATGGACGTCACGGTCCCCGCCTCCGGGATCGGCGGCAAGCCCTTCCTGATGATCGGCCACCCGCTGCCCGACGGCGCCGAGGACAGCAGCTGGACGGAGAGCTGGCCACACCTCGACGGCTGGAAGCGCTGGTTGACCTTCGCCGGCTCCAACCACGGCACCTTCACCGACTTCCCGCTGTTCTTCGAGAAGCTCAACCTGCCCCAGCCTCCCGGCACCACGATGTCGGGCGAGCGGGGCGCGGAGCTCACCCGCTCGTACGTGGCGGCCTTCTTCGACCTCCAGCTGAAGGGCGTGCGGCAGCCGCTCCTCGACGGGCCGACCGCCGCCAATCCGGAGGTGACGTTCCACCCGTGACCCGGGTGTGGTGGGCGCGGCCGTCGGCAGCCTGCCGGCGGCCGCGCCGCCGTCCGTCGCCCGCCGTTCGCTACGCGGCCGGCGCCGCCGAGGCGATCGGTTCGAGCAGCCGGTGCGGGCGGACCAGGGAGCGGGAGACCGGGTCGTCCCGGTGCGCGCCGCCGCGGGCGGGGTTGGGGCGCATCGCGATCTCGGCCGGCGGGACGGGTGCGCCGCCGCACCGCGGGCAGGCGCCGACGACGTCCAGGTCGGTGCCGCAGACGGCGTGCGCGAACAGGTGGTGCGGACCGCCCGCGGTCGCGTGGCGACCGCCCCAGCGACTCAACTGGTAGAGCGGCCCCCACAGTTCGAGGCCGGTCTCGGTGAGCAGGTAGCCGTGGCGCAGCGGCGCCTGCTGGTACGGCTCCTTGCGCAGCACCCCGGCCGCGACCAGGGCGTTGAGGCGGGCGGTGAGGACGGCGCGGGGGATGCCGAGGTGGGCGAGGAAGTCGTTGAAACGCTGCACTCCGTAGAAGGCGTCGCGGAGGATCAGCAGGCTCCAGCGTTCGCCGACCACCTCCAGGGCGCGGGCCAGTGCGCAGTCCTGCTGCTCGTAGTCGGTTCCCAGCGCCATGCGGGTCAGCGTAGTCCACCCGGACAGCGGGTTCAATGAACAGACCAATGGTGGTAGCGTGCCGATCGAGACGAAGGTTCATTCACCAGACCTAAGGTTCGCGCTCCGGAGGAACACCCCATGTCCCCCGCACCACCCGGCCCCTCCCCCGTCACCGCGCCCGTCCGGCCCCGCGCCACCCTGGCCGCCACCGCAGCCGCGACCGCGCTGGTCACCGTCGCCTACACCGCCCCCACCGCCTCGCTCGCCGCCACCGCCCAGGCCGCGCACCTCGGGGCCACCGGCCGGACCTGGATCCTCACCGGCACCCTGGTCGGCATCTCCGCCCTGCTGCTCACCGCCGGAAGCGCCGCCGACGACCACGGCCGCAAGCGGGTCTTCACCTTCGGCGTGCTGCTGTTCGCAGCCGCCGAGGCGCTGGCCGCGCTGGCCCCCGGCGGCGCCGTCTACCTGGCCGCCCGGGTGCTGCTCGGCGTCGCCTCGGCCGCCGTCCTGGCACCCGCGCTCGGCCTGATCAGCCACGCCCACCCGCCCGGCCCGGGCCGGATCCGGGCACTCGGGGTCTGGGGCGCCGCCGTCGGCCTCGGCATCGCCGTCGGCCCGGTGTACGGCGCGCTGGTCGGGCAGTGGGCCGGCTGGCGCGCGGTCAGCGGCGGGATCGCGGTCGTCTCGGCCGCCGTGGCGGCGTACGCGGCCGCCGTCCTCACCGAGTCGCGGGCCGAACGGCCACGCGCCCTCGATCCGTACGGGGTGCTGACGCTGGCCGCCGGGACGTCCTGCCTGATCGCCGGGCTGGCCGAGGGGCGCGGCGGCTGGGGGCGGCCGGTGGTCGTCGTGCTGCTGGCGCTCGGGGTGCTGCTGCTGGCGCTGTTCGGGCTGGTCGAGGCGAAGGTCCGGGAGCCGATGCTGGACCTCGCGCTGTTCCGCAGCCCCGGCTTCGTCGCCGCCACCGGCGGGGCCCTGTTCACCGGGCTCTCGCTGGTCGGCTTCATGAGCTACCTGCCGACCCTGCTCCAGGGCGTCCTGGGCCTGTCCGGCCTGGCCGCGGGCGGGGTGCTGGCGCTCTGGTCGGGCCTGTCGGTGCTGTCCGCGCTCCAGGCGCGGCGGCTGGCGGCGCACCTGTCGGCCACCGCGCAGGTCGCCGTCGGGCTCGCGGTCTGCGGCCTCGGCGAGGCGGGCCTGTACGGGCTGGCGCCCGGCTCCGGCTGGCTGCGGCTGGCGCCGGGTCTGGCGGTGGCGGGCGTCGGCAGCGGGGTGCTCAATGCGGCGCTGGCCCGGCTGGCCGTCAGCAGCGTCCCGGCGCACCGGGCGGCCATGGGCTCGGGTGCCAACAACACCTCCCGGTACCTGGGCTCGGCGCTCGGCGTCGCGGTCACCGTGGCCGTCGCGGGCTCGGCCCGACCGGGCGGCCCCGGCCGGGAGGCCGCCGCCCGCGCCCTGGCGGCGGGCACCGACCGGGCCGTTCTGGTCGCCGCCGCCCTGTGTCTCGTCGGCGCGCTGCTCGCCCTGGCCGCCCGCACCGCCGAAGCCCGGGGCGGCGAAGCCCCGGAGGCCGCCCCGGCCCGCGAGCGGGCCGCGACCCGGTGAGGAGCGCGGGAAGTCGGCCCGGCCGACTTCGCACGCTCGACCGCCGCCAGCGCCGCGGTGCCACCGGGAGCTCGACGACTTCTTCCCGGAGCGCCCGCTGCCGCTCCGGTGAGCCGCTACGGTGAGCGGCCCGCCGGGGCCGCGTGCGAAGATGGCAGGGCTGGTGGGGACGATCTCCGGACGGTTCTCTGGCCATGGTGAACGACAACGAACACCACCTGGGCGAGCCGCAACAGGACGCCCTGCTGATGGTGCCGATCGCGACGGCGCTGATCGAGGCCGACGGCCGGATCCTGCACTGGAGCGGCGACGCGGAGGCACTGCTCGGCTACTCCCCGGGGCAGGCGATCGGGGCCAAGGCCGCCAAGTTGCTGACCTCCGAGGAGCAGCGGCCCGAGGTGCTGGAGCTGTTCCAGCAGATCCTGCACGGCCGGGCCTGGTCCGGTGTGTTCCCGGTCCGGCACCGGGACGGGCATCTGGTGAACCTGGAGTTCCGCACCCATCCGATCACCGGGCCGGACGGCCGCACGCTGGTGCTGGCCGTCGCCTCCGACGTGACCACGCTGCGCCGGATCCAGGCGGACCTGGCGGTGCTCGACGGCTTCTTCACCCAGTCCCCCGTCGGCATGGGCGTCTTCGACCCCGAGCTGCGCTTCGTCCGGCTGAACGAGGCGCTGGCCCGGGCCAACGGCCTGCCCGTCGAGGAGCAGCTCGGCCACCGGCTCACCGAGGTGCTGCCCGGGATCAACGGCGCCGAGGCGGAGGCGGTGATGCGGCGGGTCCTGGAGAGCGGCGAGCCGGTGGTGGACACCCGCTCGCACGGCCGCACCCCGGGCGACCCGCAGCACGACCACGCGTGGTCCGCCTCGTACTTCCGGCTGGAGGAACCCGGCGGCCGGGTGCTCGGCGTGAGTTCCACCGTCATCGACGTCACCGAGCGGTTCCGCGCCGAGGCCCGGGCTGCGCGGGCCCAGGAGCGGCTGGCCCTGCTGGTCGACGCGACTGCCTCCATCGGCACCACGCTCGACCTCCGGCAGACCGCCCGGGAGCTGGCCGACACGATGGTGCCCAGGGTCGCCGACATCAGTGGGGTGTTCGCGCTGGAGGTGCTGGTGACCGGGCGGAACGTCGAACCGCCCGACCCGGACGCGCCGCAGCTGGTCCGCCGGCTGGCCCTGGCCACCACCGACCCGCTGTACCCGGCCGAGTCACTGCCGGTGGAATCGCTGTACGAGCTGACGCCGGACTCGCCGTACGCCCGGGCGCTGGCCACCGGGCGGACGGTGGTGGTGCCGTCCTGGGAGCTGCCGCTGCTGAGCGAGGCCATCACCGAGAGCCACCGCCGGGCCTACCTCGGCGACCGGCCGCGCTCGGTGCGGATCACCCCGCTGGTGGCGCGCGGCACCACGCTCGGCATGGTGGTGTACTCGCGGCGCGGCGACCGGGAGTCGTTCGCCGAGGCCGACATCACCCTCGGCGACGAGCTGGCCTCGCGGGCCGCCGTCGCGATCGACAACGCCCGGCTGTACCTGCGCCAGCACCAGACCGTCCTGGCCCGGCAGCAGGCGCTGCGCGAGGCGAAGGCCGCCCAGGAGCGGCTGGCGCTGGTCAACGTGGCCTCCACCCGGATCGGCACCACGCTCGATCTCGCCCAGACCGCGCAGGAGTTGGCCGAGGTGGCGACGCCCAGGCTGGCCGACTCCGTGGTGGTGGAGGTGCTGGAGGACCTGGTCCGCGGCGAGCGCGAGGCCCGCGCCCCGGCGGACGGTTCGGCGCTGCTGCGGCGGATGGCCTTCCACTCGGTGCCCGGCTCGACGTTGCGGCCGGTCGCCCGGCTCGGCGGGGTGCACCGCTTCGCGCCCGGCACGCCGTACGCGTGGAGCCTGGCACACCGCAAGCCGGTCCTGGTGCCGCGGATGGACGCGGAGGGGATGGCCTGGTTCGCCGACGACCCGGTGCGCGCCGCGGCGGTGCGGGAGCAGAACGTCCACTCCTTCATGGTCGTCCCGCTGATCGCGCGCGGCACCGCGGTCGGCGTCGCGGGGTTCTACCGCACCCTGGTGGAGCGCCCGTACGAGGAGGACGACCTGGCGCTGGCCGGCGAGTTGGCGGTGCGGGCCGCCGTGTCCATCGACAACGCGCTGCTGTTCACCCGCGAGCGCGACGCGGCCGCCGCCCGGCAGCGGGCTTTGGACGAGGCCCGGGCCGCGCAGCAGCGGCTGTCGCTGCTCAACGAGGCCAGCACCCGGATCGGCACCACCCTCGATCTGCACCGCACCGCCCAGGAGTTGGTGGAGGTGGTGATCCCGCGCTTCGCCGACTTCGTCACCGTGGACCTGCGCGACGCGGTACTCGGCGGCGAGGAGCCCGGCCCCGTCCCGGAGAACGATTCGATACTGATGCGGGCGGTGGCGGTCGGCGAAGCGACCCGGGGCGGCGGCATGACGGCGGCCTCCGACCAGGTCGGCGAGACCTCGCAGTCCGCCCAGCTGTACGCCCAGAGCCTGCGCACCCGGCGCTCGATCCTGGTCTCCGAGGTGACCGAGGAGGAGATGCGCCGGATCGCCGCCTCGCCCGACCGGGTCCAGCCGGGGCTGGCCGCCGGGGTGCACTCGTACCTGATGGTGCCGCTGGTGGCGCGCGGACTCGTGCTGGGCGGCGCGGAGTTCGTCCGCACCCGCAACCCGGAGCCGTTCGGCCCGGAGGACCGCTCGCTGGCCGAGGAACTCGCCGCGCGCACCGCCCTCGCGATCGACAACGCCCGGCTCTACCGGCGCGAGCGGGACACCGCGCTCACCCTCCAGCGCAGCCTGCTGCCGCAGGAGATCCACCGCACGCTCGGCCTGGACCTCGCCTACCGCTACCTGCCCAGCAGCGTGGTCAGCGAGGTCGGCGGCGACTGGTTCGACGTCGTGCCGCTCTCCTCGGGGCGGGTCGCGCTGATCGTCGGCGACGTGATGGGCCACGGCATCCGGGCCGCCGCCACCATGGGCCAACTGCGCACTGTCGCCCGGACGTTGATCACCCTGGACTTGGCCCCTGAGCGCGTCCTGCACCGGCTGGACGAGGCCTCCAGCGCACTCGGCGAGGGCCAGTTCGCCACCTGCGTCTGCGTGGTGTACGACCCGGTGGACCGCCACTGCACCGCCGCCTGCGCCGGCCACCTGCCGCCCGTCGTCGCCGATCCGCAGGGGAGGGCGCACCTGGTCGAACTGCCGCCCGGCGCACCGCTCGGCGTTGGCGGGGTCCCGTTCGAGAGCGTGGAGTTCACCCTCCCCGAGGAGGCCATCCTGACGCTCTACACCGACGGGCTGGTCGAGCGCCGGGGCCACGACATCGACGAGGGACTGCAGTTGCTCTGCCGGACGGTCGCCGACCGGCGCCGCTCGCTGGAGCAGACCTGCGACGCCGTCCTGGCCGAACTCACCGGCCCCACCAGCGAGGACGACATCGCCGTCATCATGGCGCAGGTCCGGCCGGTCGGCGCGGACCGGATCGCCAGCCTGCCGCTCACCGGCGACCGCGCGATGGTCGCCCACTCGCGCCGCTTCACCCGCGAGACGCTGGCCGCCTGGGGCCTCGAACCGCTCGCCGACTGGGCCGAACTGCTCACCAGCGAGCTGATCACCAACGCCCTGGTGCACGCCGGATCCCCCACCCAGCTGCGGCTGTTCTGCAACCGGGCGCTCACCGTCGAGGTCGCCGACCAGGAGAGCGAGACGCCCCGGATCCGGCGCGCCCGCGCCGAGGACGAGGGCGGGCGCGGCATCCACCTGGTCAACGAGCTCGCGCACCGCTGGGGCAGCCGCCGCACCGGGGACGGCAAGGTGGTCTGGTTCGAGCTGGAACTGCCCCCGGGCAGCCCGTCCGAGTGATCCGGCCCGCGACCGAGCGATCCGGCCCGCGACCGGGCAGCGCGGGGCGCGGGCTCAGTCCGGCAGGAGCAGGTTCACGTCGCCGAACTCGTGCCAGAGGTAACGGTGCTGGACGGCGGCCCGGTAGCACTCGGCGAGCAGGGGCCGCCCGGCGACGGCGGCCAGCATCAGCAGGTGCGAGGCGCGGGGCTCGTGCCAGCCGGTGAGCAGGCCGTCGACCGCGCGCACCCCGCGCTCCGGAGTGATCACCAACTCCGTCCAGCCGTCCGCCTCCTGGACGGTGCCGTCCGACGCGGCGGCCGACTCCAGGGCGCGCACCACCGTGGTGCCGACGGCGATCACCCGCCCACCGCCGGCCCGCACATGGCCGACCAGGCGGGCGGTGGCCGCCGGGACGTGGAACCCCTCGGCGTACGGCGCCTCGTGCGCCTCCGGCGAGGCCACCCCGGTGTGCAGCGTGACCGGCGCGACCAGCACCCCGCGACCCGCCAGCCGGGCCACCACCTCCGCGCTGAACGGCCTTGCGGCGCTGGGCATCTCACTGCTGCCGGGGACGGCCGCGAAGACCGTCTGGTAGGCCTCGATCGGCCAGTCGCGGTCCACGTAGCCGTATCGGATCGCCTTGCCGTGCACCTCCAGGTACGGCAACATCCTTGCCGGCAGCGCCAGTTCGGCGTACCAGAGCCGGGCGGTGAACGGTGCGACCAGCTCGGCCGCGCCGCCGGCGGGCAGCGCCACCCGCAGACCGGGGCGGGCCGGGGAGTCGGCCGGCGGGTAGTAGGCGGCCGCCGCCCCCGGCACCACCCGCCGCAACTCCACCAGGTGGGAGCCGCGTTGGTCGGGCTGGGCGGAGGACAGGTGCAGCGCGACCGCCGTACCGTCGGGCAGCCGGCCGGGCAGCGCGGCCGGCAGGGTGGCCGAGTTGTTGACCACCAGCAGGTCACCCGCGCGCAGCACCTCGGGCAGCTCGGTGAAGCGGTGGTGCTCGACGCTCCCCCGGTCGCGCCGGCCGACCAGCATCCGCACGCCGTCCCGCGCCCCGCCGCGCGCCTCCGCCGGTGCCCGGGCGGAGAGTTCGGGCGGCACGGCGACGTCGAGGCCGAGGTCCACGAGTCCGGTCATCGCCCACCCCGGGCCGCGGCCCTCAGGTCCTCGGCGCGGTAGCGGCCGGAGGCGGCCCGGTCATGCAGCAGTCCGAGCAGGACCGGCACCACCTCCTCGGGCAGCGGCTCGCCGGAGATGTCCTCACCGGGGCTGGCCTCCTGCAACATCCCGGTGCGCATGCTTCCCGGGTCCACCGCCCACACCCGCAACTCCGGCTCCTCGCGGGCGAGTACGGCGGTGGCATGGTCGAGCGCCGCCTTGCTGGCGCCGTAGCCGCCCCAGCCGAGGTAGGGCACGACGGCGGCGTCCGAACTGATGTTGAGCACGCTCCCGGCGCGGGCGCGCAGCTGAGGCAGGAGGAGCTGGGTGAGGGCGATCGGGGCGAGCGCGTTGACCTCGAAGGTCTCCAGCAGGTCCGACAGCGGGAAGTCGGCCAGCCGGGGCAGCGGCTCGGCGCCGGGCGCGGTGGCGCCGTTGAGCGTACCGGCGTTGTTGACCAGCAGGCTCGCGCCGCCGAGCCCGTCGGCGGCCGCGGTCAGGTGGGCACGGTGGTCGTCGTCGACGACGGAACCGGAGAGGGCGACGACCTTGGTGACGGCGGCCAGGGCCGCCTCGGCGGCGGCGAGTCCGGCCGCGCCACGGGCGCTGATCACCAGCTGCCAGCCGTCGGCGGCGAGGGCCCGGGCGAGCGCCAGGCCGAGCCCCCGGGAGGCTCCGGTGACCACGGCGACGGGGGCGGGGGCGGTGTGCTGCGCTGCGTTCATGCCCCCACCCTCGCCCCGCAGGGGGCGGCGGCGGATCGGCCGCCGGAACCGGGACCCGGTCGTCCGTTGGGCCTAGGGTGCCTGGGTCGCCGGACCTGGGCCGCCGGCCCAGGCTTGCGGGTCCGTCCAGGCGGCGAGGGTGCGGCGGGTGTCGAAGCGGCGCTCCCGGCCGGTCAGCGGGTCGGTGAACTCGACCACCGAGGCGAGGAGTTGGAGCGGGCGACGGAAGTCGTCCGGGGCCGGTTCGGGCAGCACCACCGGATACACCGGGTCACCGAGGATCGGCACGCCGAGGCCGCACATGTGCAGCCGCAGCTGGTGGGTGCGCCCGCTCAGCGGCCGCAGCCGGTAGCGGGCCAGGCCGTCGCGGCGTTCCAGGAGGTCGATCCGGCTCTCGCTGTTCGGCGGCGCGTCGAGCTCCCGGGCCGCGATCACCCCGCGCTCCTTGAGGATGTGGCTGCGCACGGTGCGCGGCAGGTCCAGCGCCGGGTCGTACCGGGCGATCGCCTGGTACTCCTTGCGCACCAGCCGGTCGCTGAACAGGGTCTGGTAGGCACCGCGCTCCTCGGGCCGCACCACGAACATGGCCAGGCCCGCGGTGAGCCGGTCGAGCCGGTGCGCGGGGCTGAGGGCGGGCAGGTCGAGACTGTGCCGCAACCGGGACAGCGCCGTCTCGACGACGTGCCGGCCGCGCGGGGTGGTCGCCAGGAAGTGCGGCTTGTCGACGACGACCAGGTGCTCGTCGCGGTGCAGCACCTCCAGTTCGAACGGGACGCGGACCTCCTCGGGGAGGTCCCGGTAGAACCACAGGTGCGCGCCGGGCCGGAACGGCTCGTCCGGGGCGACCGGGCCGTGCTCGCCGACGATCTCGCGGCCGCTCAGCGCCGCGTCGATCCGCGCGGCGGCCACGGCCGGCAGCCGCTCGACCAGGTAGGCACGGACGGACGGCCAGGGGCCCTCGGGCGGCAACCGCAGGTGCACCGGGTCCACACCGTGGCGCTGCGGGAGGGGGGAGGCCGGGCGGCGGCTCTTGCGTCTCATCTCCCGGCCAGCGTAGTCCGCCCGCTCGGGGCGGCCTCGGCCGAGGTCCCCGAGCCGCCCCGGTCCCCCGAGGTGCCGCTCACGGGGAGTGCGGAGCACAGTGGACGGTAGGTCGCCAATCCGCCGGGAGCAGCCGGGAGGACGTGTGAGCGCAGACGGCCCGGACGGTGTGCCACCGCTGCACCTGCCGCGGCGCACCCGGATGCTGCTGGTCGGCGCCTTCGGGCTGCTGGTCGCCGCCGTGGTGGCCGACCTGGTGACGGGGCCGGGGACGACCCTCTCCCCCGTACTGGCCGTCGCGCCGGTCCTGGCCGGGGCGACCACCCGCAGCGCCCGGGTGCCGCTGGCCGCCGGGGGCATCGCCGTCGTGGCGGTCGGGCTGCTGGAGACCACCAACACCGAACTGCCGGCCGAGGTGCACATCACCGCGCTGATCACGGTGCTCGCGGCGACCCTGGCCAGCGCCGCCAACGTCGTCCTGGTGTCGGCCCGGGAGCGGGAGCTGTTCCACGTCCGGACGGTCGCCGAGGCGGCACAGCGGGCCCTGCTGCGCCCGCCGCCGGAGCGGATCGGGCGGCTGCGCACTGCGGTGCGCTACGTCGCGGCGGCGGCCGAGGCACGCATCGGCGGGGACCTGTACGCGGTGGTCGACACCCGCTACGGCACCCGGATCCTGCTCGGGGACGTGCAGGGGCACGGGCTGCCGGCGGTGGAGACGGCGGCGGACGTGCTGGGGGTGTTCCGCGAGGCGGCCCGGACGGAGCCAGATCTCGCGCGGCTGGCCGAGCGGCTGGACGCGGCGCTCGCCGCCCGACCGGACGAGGGGCGCTTCGCCACCGCGCTGCTGCTGACCGTGCCCGCGGAGCGGGGGCCGGCCGGCGTGGTCAACTGCGGGCACCCGCCCCCGCTGCTGCGCCGCGCGGGCCGGGTGCGCGCGCTGACGCCGCCGTACGCCGCGCCGCCGCTCGGGCTGCGGGGGCTGACCGGTGACGGGTATCCGACGGTCCACTTCGAGCCGCTACCGGGGGACCTGCTGCTCCTGTACACCGACGGCATCACCGAGGCCCGCAACGCCGAGGGGCGGTTCTACCCGCTGGAGGAGCGGCTGCCGGGGCTGCCCGCGGGGAGCCCGGCGGACCTGCTGGAGGACCTGCTCGCGGACGTCGACGGCTGGGTCGGCGACGCCGGGCTGACGGACGACGCCGCGCTGCTGGCGCTCCGCTGGGAGCACTGACGGGCGGAGGGCGGACGGCGGACGGGCAGGCAGGGGGCAGGCGGGACGGGCGGGCCGGCGGGAGCAGTGACGGCCCGGCCGATTGTCAGAGCCGTGTGCAAGGCTTCGCACACGGTCGGTGAGGAGCCGGCCGGGTAGCGATCGTCGGAGGGAGAGCCCCATGGGGGACAAGGCCAGCGGGTCGTTCGAGCTGACCGGCTTCGAACCGGTGGAGACGGAGGAGCGCGAGGGTGCGGCCTTCGGGCGGGTCCGGATCTCCAAGAACTTCACGGGTGGGCTGAGCGGCACCAGCGAGGTGCGGATGCTCTCCGTCGCGGGCCCCTCGGGCGGCCCGGCGTCGTACGTCGCGGTGGAGCACGTGACGGGCGAACTGGACGGGCGTAAGGGCTCGTTCGTGCTCCAGCACGCGGCGTGGGACACCGGCGGGACGACCATACGCGTGGTGCCGGGCACCGGGTCGGGCGAGCTGGCCGGGCTCACCGGCGAGTTCCGCCTGACCGTCGACGAGGCCGGCACCCACACCTACGTCCTGGAGTACGAGCTGGGCTGAATCACCTGGTCTCAGCCGCGCGCCGCGCGCCGCACGCACCGGGCTGCCGTCCGCGCTGCCACGATGATGCGATCAGTGCACGATCGACATCGGAGGGTGGCGCATGCCCGGTACGACGATGGCGGCGGACGGCACGCCGGTCGCGGTGCTGGCCGCGAACACGGTCACGGCGCCTGTCGCGACACCCGTCACGACTCGGGTCACGGCGCCAGTCACGGTCGAGGAGGTGGTCGGTCGGCTGCGGGAGATCGGGGCGGTCCTGCCCCCGGCGGACGGGGTGGCGGTCTTCAACCGGCTCTACCTCACCGTCACGGAGGCCGTCCGCGGCCGGCTCGGCGGCTCGTACTTCGCCGATCCGGCGGCGATGGCCGAGCTGGACACGGTGTTCGCCGGGCGCTACCTGCTGGCCGTGGCCGCCGACGCGGCCGGGCAGGAGCCGCCCGCCTGCTGGCGTCCGCTGTTCGCGCTGCGCGCCCACCCGGGGGTGCACCCGCTGCAGTTCGCGTTGGCCGGGATGAACGCCCACATCCAGCACGACCTGCCGCTCGCCGTCGTGGACACCTGCCTGCGTCGGGGCTGCGAGCCGGCCGGGCTCGCGGCGGACTACCACCGGATCAACGGCCTGTTGGCGGAGGTGGAGACGGCCGTCCGGGAGCAGCTGATGCCCGGCCCGGACCTGCTGGAGCGCGCCGAGCCGCTCACCCACCTGCTTGGCGTCTGGTCGGTGGAGGCCGCCCGCGAGGGGGCGTGGTCCGCCGTCCAGGCGCTCTGGGAGCTGCGCGCGGTGCCGACCGCCGCGCGGGCCTTCGCCGCCGCCCTGGACTGCTCGGCCGGCCTGCTCGGCCACGCCCTACTGCTCCCGCTCGGCCCGCACCCCGCACCGGACGCGGCCGGCGGCTCACCACGCACGGCGGACGCCCCGGGCACGACGGCGGGCACGCCGGACGCACCGGGCACGGCACCGCATGCACCGGGCACGGCGCCGGACGCACCCCACAAGGCACTGGACGCCCCCCGAACGGCGGCCGGCCGGCTCCCCGAGGCGAGGAACCGGCCGGCCGGTGAAGGAGCGGGCGCTCAGGCCCGGCCAGATCAGGCCCAGCTGGAGTGCAGCGGCTTGCCCTCGGCGTAGCCGGCCGCGCTCTGGATGCCGACGATCGCCTTCTCCTGGAACTCCTCCAGGGTATTGGCGCCCGCGTAGGTGCAGGAGCTGCGCACACCGGCCACGATCGAGTCGATCAGGTCCTCGACGCCCGGGCGGGCCGGGTCGACGAACATCCGGGAGTGCGAGATGCCCTCCTCGAACAGCGCCTTGCGGGCCCGGTCGTACGAGGAGTCCTGGGCGGTGCGGTTGCTGACCGCACGGGCCGAGGCCATGCCGAAGCTCTCCTTGTACTGGCGGCCGTCAGCGGCGGTCTGCAGGTCGCCCGGGGACTCGTAGGTGCCGGCGAACCAGGAGCCGATCATCACGTTGGAGGCGCCGGCGGCCAGTGCCATCGCGACGTCGCGCGGGTGGCGGACGCCGCCGTCGGCCCACACGTGCTTGCCGAGCCGGCGCGCCTCGGCGGCGCACTCCAGCACGGCGGAGAACTGCGGGCGGCCGACGCCGGTCATCATCCGGGTGGTGCACATGGCGCCGGGGCCGACGCCGACCTTGAGGATGTCGGCGCCCGCCTCGACCAGGTCGCGGACACCGGCGGCGGAGACCACGTTGCCGGCCA
Organism: Kitasatospora sp. NPDC088861; assembly: GCF_044750105.1. NCBI lineage: Bacteria > Bacillati > Actinomycetota > Actinomycetes > Kitasatosporales > Streptomycetaceae > Kitasatospora > Kitasatospora sp. NPDC088861. The sequence goes on along the minus strand of NZ_JBIVJF010000002.1, from coordinate 218,329 downwards.
CGATCGGGATCCGCGGGTCGAGGCCGCGCACCGCGCGCAGCGCGCTGATCATCGATTCCTGGTGGCCGTGCGCGGTGTCCACGACCAGCACGTCGGCGCCGGCGTCGATCAGGGCCTTGGCCTTGCCGGCCACATCGCCGTTGATGCCGACGGTGGCGGCGATCCGCAGCTTGCCGGCGGCGTCCACGGCCGGGGTGTACAGGGTGGCGCGCAGCGCGCCCTTGCGGGTGAGGATGCCGACGAGCCGGCCCTCGGCGTCGACGACCGGGGCGAGCTTGCGGTGCGCCTCGGTGAGCTTGTCGAAGGCGGTGCGCGAGTCGATGTCCTCGTCCAGGAGCAGCAGGTCGCGGGACATCACGTCGGCGAGGCTGGTGAAGCGGTCCACGCCCTGGCAGTCGGAGTCGGTGACGACGCCGACCGGCTTGCCGTCCTCGACGACCACGAGGGCGCCGTGCGCGCGCTTGGGCAGCAGCGACAGCGCCTCGGCGACGGTGGCGCCCGGGGCGAGGGTGATCGGGGTGTCGTGCACCAGGTGGCGCTGCTTGACCCAGGAGACGACCTCGGCGATGACCTCGGTGGGGATGTCCTGCGGGATGGCGACCAGGCCGCCGCGGCGGGCGACGGTCTCGGCCATCCGGCGGCCCGCGATGGCGGTCATGTTGGCGACGACCAGCGGGATCGTGGTGCCGGTGCCGTCGTTCGAGGAGAGGTCGACCGCCTGCCGGGAGCCCACGGCGGAACGGCTGGGGACCATGAAGACGTCGTCGTACGTCAAGTCGTACGAGGGCTTGAGGTCGTTCAGGAAGCGCATGAAGGGGGCTCTCTGGCTGGGAGAAATTACACCTCGGGTGCGGTTGCGGCACTGCCGCCGGGCGCACTCGGGCGCCCGGCACCCAGCATTCGATTCTCCGGGACGGTGGGATCAAAAGCCAGTTCGAGCCCCATTGCTGGCACTGTGTACAAACCATGATCAATGCTCCGCGCGTAGACTTGGACGATCATCCAAGGCCGACGGTTTTCGCCCCGGCCAGGGCCGCTCCCGTAGCATTCACGCGGTAACGGCGAGGCGAGCGGGAAGCGGCGACAGGCAATGACGGCGGGCGTGGACATCAAGCAGGACCAGAGCGGCACGGACACCGGGGAGGAGATCGACTACGGTCCCGGCCTCGACCCCGAGCGGCTGCGGCTCTGCCTGGACGTGCTCGCCGAGCTCGACCGGCTGCACGTCGACCACCCGGACGCGATCACCGTCCGCCAGGCCGTCGGCGGCATATTCCGGACGCTCAAGCAGCGCCGCCGCCAGGAGACCCGGGCCCGCAAGACCGCCAACGACCGCGAGGTCACCGCGCGCACCGCCACCGGCGCACCCACCCGGATCGACGACGAGACCGCCGGCGCCTTCGGCCTGACCACCGTCACCAGCACCGAGATCGCCGGCATCCTGGAGCGGCCCCGCTCCTGCTACACGTGCAAGCAGCGGTACGTCGAGGTCGACGCGTTCTACCACAACCTCTGCCAGGACTGCGCCGTCAAGAACCGGGCCCACCGGGACGCCCGCGCCGACCTCACCGGCAAGCGCGCGCTGCTCACCGGCGGCCGGGCCAAGATCGGCATGTACATCGCACTGATGCTGCTGCGCGACGGCGCCCACACCACCATCACCACGCGCTTCCCCAACGACGCCATCCGCCGCTTCACCGCGATGCCGGACAGCGCCGAGTGGATCCACCGCCTCAAGGTCGTCGGCATCGACCTGCGCGACCCGGCCCAGGTCATGGCGCTCGCCGACGAGGTCGCCGCCGACGGCCCGCTGGACATCCTGATCAACAACGCCGCGCAGACCGTGCGCCGCCCGCCGGAGTCCTACCGCGAGCTGATCGCCGCCGAGTCCGCGCCGCTGCCGGCCGGCGAGCTGCCGCAGGCCACCACCATCGGCCGCTTCGGCAGCGGCAGCGTCGACCTTCCCGCCCTCCCCCACCAGGCGAGCGGCGACGCGCAGCGGATGGCCGCCGAGGACGTCACGTCGCTCGCGCTCGTCACCGGCTCCGCCACGCCCGCCCGGATCGAGGCCGGCACCGCGATCGACGCCGGCGGGCTGGTGCCCGACCTCGCGCCCACCAACAGCTGGGTGCAGACCGTCCAGGAGGTCGGCCCGGTCGAGCTGCTGGAGGTCCAACTCTGCAACTCCACCGCGCCGTTCATCCTGATCAGCCAGCTGCGCCCGGCGATGGCCGCCTCCGCCTCCCGCCGCAAGTACGTCGTCAACGTCTCGGCGATGGAGGGCGTGTTCCAGCGCGGCTACAAGGGCGCCGGCCACCCGCACACCAACATGGCCAAGGCCGCGCTCAACATGCTCACCCGCACCAGCGCGCACGAGATGTTCGAGACCGACGGCATCCTGATGACCGCCGTCGACACCGGCTGGATCACCGACGAGCGGCCGCACCCGGACAAGATGCGGCTGGCCGACGAGGGCTTCCACGCCCCGCTCGACCTGGTCGACGGCGCGGCCCGGGTGTACGACCCGATCGTCCGCGGCGAGCTCGGCGAGGACCTGTACGGCTGCTTCCTGAAGGACTACGAGCGCTCCAACTGGTAATCCCCGATCCTGGCGAGGACCCCCGCGAAGGAGATGGCGAATTGACCACCGCACCGCTGCTCGGCGCAGGAATCATCGTGCCCACCGGGGACGGCCGGGTGCTGATCGGCCGGCGCACCACCGCCGGCGAGCCGCCGACCTGGAGCCTGCCCGGCGGAAAGGTCGATCCCGGCGAGTCCTTCGAGCAGACCGCGGCCCGCGAACTCGCCGAGGAGACCGGCATCGTGCTGCCCGCCGAGCAGATGCGGGTGCTCGCGCTCCTGCTCGACCACGAGCTCGGCCGGCCCCGGCTGACCGCCGCCGTGCTGGCGCCGCCGAGCCTGGCCGAGGCGGTCGTCACCGAGCCGCACTCCTGCGGCGGCTGGGAGCGGGTCGCGCTGGACGCGCTGCCGGAGCCGATGTTCTACCCGTCCTCGCTGGTCCTCGGCAGCTGGCTGCCGCAACGGCCGTCGGTGGTCCGGGCCGGAACGACCGGGTACCCCGTCACCCGCTGAGGGCGCCGGGGTACCCGGCGGCACTCGGACGCCGAGAGCCCACCGCCCGGGCGGCCCATGCCGAACGGCGACGGGCCGTCAGCCGTTGCGGGCGTCCTCAGGACCGGTGATCCGCTTCAGCGAGTCGAGCGCGCCGGTCGGCTCGTCGGCGAACAGCACCTGCGGCCGGGCCGCCAGACCCCGGGCCGGCGCCACGCGCCGCGCCTGACCACCCGACAGTTCGCCGGAGCGGCGCCGCTCCATGCCGCTCCATGCCGCCCAGGCCGAGCCGGGCCGGGCCGGCGCGTCCAGGCGGGCGGCGGTGAGGTCGATCCAGCGCAGGTCGGCGTCCAGGTGGAACAGGCCGTGGTCGGCGGGGCAGGGCGTCCACCAGGGCGCCGGTGCGGCGCAGTTCGGTGCGTTCGCGCATCCGGCGCAGGTGGGCGCGGCGCGCTGGGTGTCCAGTACTCCTCGGCGTCGCGGCCCAGCGTCAGGGCCAGCACCACCTTGGTGAACAGCACGCTCCGCAGGCTGGGTTCGGGCGCGTCCGGACCCCGGAGCCAGGTCTCGAACTCCGTCGTCCCGCGTCGGTGATCACGTAGCGCTCGCGTTCGGGTCCCTCGCCGGGAACCCGGTCAGAACGCGGCCAGAACCCGGGCGGAGACACCGTCACCCGGGTGCGGGCGGGCAGGAGGCAGCCCCACGCTCACCCCCTGCACCGCACCACGGCCCGGCACCCCCACGGTCAACCGGGCCAAGCCGTCCCCTGGCACGAAGGATGCGGCCGGACCCCAGCCTGCCCGCCCGCCCGGCCGCTGCCGAGGGTCGAACGTCCCGGGTGCGCGAAGGGGCGCCGGGCGGCCGCACGCCCGGGCGTGACCCGGAACGCGACCGGCGCGCGGCGGCGCGGTCCGCAGGTCCCGGTGGTACGAGCCCGCACGACTCTTGTGCGCGGGCGGCCACCGGGTGGAAATTGGGTGACGAAGCCCCACGACCCCACCACCGCGCCGCCCCAACCCCCCTGAGGAGCCGTCGACGTGTCCAGCACACCCCGCCCCGCCCGGCCCTCGTCGCGCCCGCCGCGAACCGGCCGCCGGCTGCGGCGGGCCTTCGGTGCCCGGCACGAACCGCTGGTCCGGCCCGTCGACCGGGCCCGCGCCCGCGCCTGGCTGCTGAGCACCCTCGGGGCCCTGCTCGCCCTCGCCTTCGCCACCGGCAGCGCCCTGCTCGCCTACCACGCCACCGCACCCCAGGCCGACAGCGACCGCCTGCGCCTCCACAAGGTCGACGCCGTGGTGCTCACCCTCCCCGACCACGGCTCCGGCACCGGCACCGGCACCGGCGGACGCTTCGGCGCCGGCTACAGCACCCGCGTCGACGCCGAGGCCGCCTGGACCTACCCCGACGGGCAGCCGCACACCGGCACCGTCCAGGCCCCCCGCACGGCCGTCACCGGCACCGTCGTCCCCGTCTGGGTCGACCCCGCCGGCGCCCTCTCCTCGCCCCCGACCAACCGAGCCTCCGTCGCCGTCTCCGCCGTCTGCACCGGCGCCGGCGCCCTTCTCGCCCTCCTGGCCCTGCTCACCCTCGCCCTGCGCCTTCGCCTGCACGTCCTCGACCGCCGCGCCGACGAAGCCTGGACCCAGGGCTGGGCCCACCTCGAACCCCTCTGGAGCGGCCGCGCCGGCCACCGCCAGGACGACTGACCCCTGAGGACGAGCGGGGGCCGGCGAGCGGAGGGGCGCGGCGCCGGGTCAGAGCGGGTGGGTCCAGGCCGGGGCGGGGTGGGATCCGGCGGCCCGGTGGGTGAGGGCCGCGACGGCGACGAGGAGGGTCAGGGCGAGGGTCAGGGCGACGGGGACGTCGGCCTGGCGGATGAGGAGGGCGCCGACGAGGGCGCCGACGAACATCCAGACGGCGGAGGCCAGACGGCGGGGGCCGGTGCGGTCGGCGGCGAGGGCCGTGATGGTCATGGTGAGCACCGTGGTGGTCAGGTCGGGGACCTTGAGGGAGCGGACCACCGCGTTCTGGCCGCCCATCGCGAAGGCCAGCAACCCGATGAGGCCGTAGCGGGCCGGGTCGGAGGTGTAGCCGGCCACGGCGGCCAGGGCGATGCTCGCGGCGACGAGCACCACCTGGCCGACCATCGCCGTGGTCAGCAGCCGCCCGCGGTGGTCGGGCAGCCGCCGGGCGAGGTGGCCCCCGACCAGGGCGCCGAGTACGAACGCGGCGAGGGCGCTCAGTGAGGCGGTGGCGGAGAGTCCGGCGGCACCGGCCAGGGCGAAGCCGAGGAAGACCACGTTGCCGGTCATGTTGGCGACGAAGACGTGGCCGAGCCGGAGGTAGCTGACCGCGTCCACCAGTCCGGTGACGACGGTGAGCACCAGCAGCATCGGCACCAGCGGCCCGTGCCTGGGGTCGGGGGTGAACATCGGGACCTCCTGGTCGGCCTCGTGACGGTGCCTCCGTTCTACCTCCCCCGGGCCGCCTACTAGGCGAGCGCGGGGCGGCTCGGGTCGTCGGGTTCGTCGTCGAGGTGCCAGTGCAGGTCGCGGACGCCGGGTTCGAGGGAGAGCCGGCTGACGACCTGTTCGAGGGCCGGGGCGACCTGCCCGGTGATGGCCACGGTGGCGCGCAGGCTGGTGGCGTCGCCGCTGTCGGTACGGCGGGCGCGCAGGCCGGTAGGGGCGAGGCCGGAGGCGGACAGGGCCTGGAGCAGCAGGGCCCGGATGTGGGTCTCGGCCTTGCGCTCGCATTCCAGGTGGACGGTGGCGCGGACGGTGGAGTCGGGGTCGCTGCCGGACTGCGGGGCGCGGTCGAGCATCCGGCCGGCCGGGCGCAGGATCAGGTGGACGGCGAGGACGCCGAGCGTGCCGAGGACGGCGAATTCGAGCTTCCCGGCGGCGGCGAGCACCCCGACGGCGGCCGAACACCACAGCGTGGCGGCGGTGTTGAGGCCGCGGACGCCGGCGCCGTCGCGCAGGATGACGCCACCGCCGAGGAAGCCGATGCCGGAGACGACGTAGGAGGCGACCCGGGTGGGGCTGGCGGCGTCGCCGACGGCCTCGCTGTACAACACGAACAGGGTGGCGCCGGCGGCGACCAGGGCATTGGTGCGCAGGCCGGCCATCCTGGCCCGCCACTGGCGTTCGACGCCGATGAGCGCGCCGCAGGCGACCCCGGTGGCGAGCCGGACGAGGAAGTCGGCGGTGGTCAGGGTGTGCACGACGGCACCTCCTTCACTGGGAGAGCTGGCAGAGCTGGGAGAGCGGGAAGGGCTGCGAGACCTGGGAGACGGACGGACGGGTGGCGGGCCGCTGCCCACCACCCGTCCGTCCGGGCTGCGGTCTGCGGCTCAGTGGTTGAGCGCGGTCTGGACGATCTTGATGATGACCATCACCATCGCGACCAGGAGGTAGGCGCGCAGGGCGCCCATGCCGACCTTGCGGGCGGTGGACATGACCGGCTTGCCGAGGGTCTCCAGCGGGGGCATCCGCCACTCCTCGCGGCCGGTGCGGTCGATCGGGTCCTCCTTGGTGACGGTGCGGCCGAAGGTGAAGAAGTACCCGGCGACCAGCACGCCCGCCACGCCGCAGCCGGCCATGATCCACAGGATGGCCTGCGAGCTGATGTCGGGCCAGACCACGGCGGCGGTCAGGATCAGCGACAGCATCACCAGGACCCCGACCACGGCGGAGGTGAAGGCGTTGGTCTTGGGCCCGTTGACCCACGGCCCCAGCACGGCCTTGTCGTTGCAGAGCAGCAGCAGGAACACCGTCGCCGAGGGCAGCAGCACACCCGCCAGCACCTGGACGAACTGCGTCATCAGGCCCTGGGTGTAGCCGGTGGACAGCAGCGTGATCACGGCCGCCGCGACCACCAGACCCGCGTAGATCGCGTAGAAGCCCCTGGCGCCCTTGACGCCCCGGTGCAGCGAGTGCCTGATGCCGAACACGTCGCCGATCGCGTAGGCGGTCGACAGCGACACCGCGAAGGCGCCGATGATCGAGGCGTCCAGCAGCGCGATGGCGAACAGCACGCCCACCACGTGCCCGGCCTTGTCCTCAAGGCCCTTGGCGACGGCGGCCGCGTCGGAGAACTGGCCGAAGCCGTCGGTGCCGGCGAAGGCCGCGGCGGTGAAGCCCATCATCGCGGCGGCGCCGATGATGACGATGACGATCCCGATCCACAGGTCGACCTTCTCGTACTTCATGAACCGCGGCGTGATCCGCTTGTCGATGACGTACGACTGCTGGAAGAACAGCTGCCACGGGGCGACGGTGGTGCCCACGATGGAGACGATCACCAGCATCACGGCCGCCAGCTGGCCCGAGCCGCCCGGCATGCTGGGCACCACGAAGTCGTGCGCCATCTGCGAGGTCTTCGGGTGGACCATGAAGTAGATCGGCACCAGCAGCAGCGAACCCACGCACAGCGTGACCGCGACGCGCTCGAAACGCCGGAACGAGCCGGTGAACGCCGAGGCGATGATGATCACGGCGGCCAGCACCACCGAGGCGACCTTCGGCAGCCCGAGGTACCCGGCGGCCAGGGTGACACCGATGAACTCGGTGACCAGCGTCAGCGCGTTCAGCAGGAACAGGTCGATGACGCTGAACGCGCCCCAGAACTTCCCGAAGCGCTCCAGGATCAGCCGGGCGTGGCCGACACCGGTGACAGCGCCCAGGCGCAGCACCATCTCCTGGTTCACGTACAGCACCGGGACCAGCATCAGCAGCGTCCACAGCAACTGCGTGCCGTAGTTCTGCCCCGCCTGCCCGTACGTCGAGAAGGCGCCCGCGTCGTTGTCGCCGACCATCACGATCAGGCCGGGGCCCACGATGGCGAGCAGGGTCTTGAGCCGCGCGGACAGGCCGTGGCGCGGCGTGGTGTCGTCGAGCCGGATGGTACCGAGCGCACCCCTGATGTCGCCGACGTGGGCGTCGTCGAGCACGGCGGTGCGGGTGGTGGTGGGGGCCTTCGGGTCCAGCATCACGTTGGTCATGGCAGGGCCTCCCTGCCCCCTTCCTTGAGGGGGCGACAGGGGGCACGCAGCAGCGATCCTCCCTGCGAGAGCGCACGGCGTCGGACCGCACGGCGGCGCTGAGCGGCGGCGGCCGTGAGGGCATGACGGAGCGTCAGACGTCGTGCGTCGGGGCGCGGTTGAGCGCATGACGCAGCGTCAGGTGAACGCGCGCAGGGAAGGTTGTTACCGCGTGCCAGAGGTGATCGAGAGCATGCGGGGGCAGGGGCGACTATGGCCCGGACTATCGCAGTCCATGTCTCTCGCCTCCTCCCGGTCGGGGGCGCACCGTCTGTGCACCGCATCGCGACACGGCAAGGAGCGGACCGGCCCCACGGGACCGGCACACCCCAACTCGTCAGAGCTTTGGCACTCCACGGCGTGTCCAGCCCGATCGGCCGGAAGCCACTTGGGGTCAACCCTTAACTCGGGAAGACCTGTCCTGAACCTGGGCGTCTCTCGACGTCGTCGGGTCAGTGGCCTGTGTCCGTGAAGACGCCTCACCGAACGAGGTGCCTTTCAAATCTCGTCAAGCATAAACCCTCCCCTTCACCCGGATAGCGGCGTTTCGACCGAACTTCGACAGCTTTGTAGAAGCTTGACCAAACCCACCCCTCGACGTGCACCCCCGTCCGGCATATATAGTTCACCGACATATGCAGCTCAACAGCTCACGAGGGGGAAGTGTGTCCCACAGCGATCCGACCCGATCCGCACCCGTCCTGCACCTGGCCAACGTCACCCGGGTGCACGGCCGGGGCGCCGCCGAGGTACACGCCCTGCGCGGCGTCGAACTGGCCGTCCACCCCGGCGAGTTCGTCGCCGTCATGGGCCCGTCCGGCTCCGGGAAGTCCACCCTGCTGACCCTGGCCGGCGGACTCGACGCGCCCAGCGAGGGCGAGATCCTGGTCGAGGGCGTGGCCCTCGGCGGCCTCAGCCGCGGCCGGCTCGCCGACCTTCGGCGGCGCTCCATCGGGTACGTCTTCCAGGACTACAACCTGATCCCCGCCCTCACCGCCGCCGAGAACATCTCGCTGCCCCGCGAACTCGACGGAGTCTCCGGACGCACCGCCCGCCGCGAGGCGCTCGCCGCCCTGGAGGAGCTCGGCATCGGGGAACTCGCCGACCGCTTCCCCGACGACATGTCCGGCGGCCAGCAGCAGCGCGTCGCCATCGCCCGCGCGCTGATCGGCGAGCGCCGCCTCGTCCTCGCCGACGAACCGACCGGCGCCCTCGACTCCGCCACCGGCGAGGCCGTGCTCGCCGTGCTGCGCGCCCGCTGCGACGCCGGGGCCGCCGCGATGATGGTCACCCACGAGGCCGCGCACGCCAGTTGGGCGGACCGGGTGGTCCATCTGAAGGACGGCGCGGTCGCCTCCGAGAGCCACGGGCGGCGCACCGGCAAGCGCCGGCTGACCGCCGAGCCGCTCAGCGCCCCGGCCGACGGCTACGGCCACGCGGCCGACGGGGCCGGGCACTCGGCCACCGGCACCGGGCACGCGGTCGGCGACTTCGGCCACGGGGCCGACGGCTACGGCGAGGTGGCCCGATGAGACTCGGCGCCTGGAAGGTCGCCCTGCGCATCGCCCGCCGCGACGCGCTGCGCGCCAAGGGCCGCAGCGCCCTGATCGTCGCCATGATCGCGCTGCCCGTCCTCGGCGTCACCGGCGCCGACGTCGTCCACCGCAGCGGGCAGCTCACCCCGGCCGAACGGGTCGAACGGGTGCTGGGCGGGGCGGACGCCCTCGTCACCTCGCTCGCCCCCGGCCGGGCCGTCGAGCAGGCCCCGGTCGCCGAGGACGGCGCCTTCGCGGCCCAGCCCCGCCCCGGACAACCGCCCACGGCCGAGCAGCAGAAGGCCGCCGGCACCGACCCGGTCACCCTGGTCACCGGGCTGCTGCCGCCGGGCAGCGTGCTCACCTCCGCCCGGCAGGGCCCGGAGACCGGCGCGACCTCCCCCGAAGGCCTGGTCCGCACCCTCACCACCGAGGCCGACCTCACCGACCCGCTCTGGCACGGCCGGCTCAACCTGGTCGACGGCCACGCCCCGGGCGGCCCGCGCGAACTGGCCGCCACCCGGGCCTTCCTCGACAACGCCGGGCTGGCCGTCGGCGGCACCACCACCTTTCCGGGCCTGGAGCGGACCACCTTCACCATCACCGGCGTCGTCGAGCACCCGGACGACCTCCGCCGGGTCGAACTCGTCGCCCAGTCGGGCGCGTTGCTGAGCCAGCTCGCCGCCGCCACGCCTCCCGGCAGCCCGGCCGCGGCACCGCCGGAGCCCGAACGCGGCGCCTGGCTGGTCCGGCTCCCCGCCGGGGCCACCCTCGACTGGGCCAAGGTCCAGGAGTTCAACGCCCACGGCTACACCCTCACCGCCCGCTCGGTCGCGCTCGCCCCGCCGCCGCGCGCCGCCGTCCCCTACTACCGGGACGCCTACCGCTCCTTCGGCCCCTCCGCCGACGACAACACCAAGGTCGTGGTGGCCACCGTCACCGGCATGGGCCTGCTGGAGGTCGCCCTGCTCGCCGGCCCCGCCTTCGCGGTCGGCGCCCGCCGCTCCCGCCGCCAGCTCGCGCTGCTCGGCGCCGCCGGCGGCCGGCGGACGCACGTCGGCGCGGTGGTGCTCGGCGGCGCCCTCGTCCTCGGCGCGGCCGGGGCCGTGGTCGGCGTGGTCCTCGGCGGCGGCCTCGTCGCCGGGCTGCGCCCGTGGATCGAACGGGCCGGCGGCGCCCGCTTCGGACACTTCGCCCTGCCGCCACTGGACCTGCTCGCGATCGGCGGGATCGGCCTGCTCACGGCGCTCCTCGCGGCCGCGCTGCCCGCCCGGCAAGCCGCCCGCCGCAGCGTCACCGCCGGACTCACCGACCGGGACACCGTCCAGGCCCCGAACCGCTGGGTCACCGTGCTCGGTGTGCTGCTGCTCGCCGCCGGCGCCGCCCTGGCCCTGTACGGCGCGAGCGCGCTGCAACACGGCGGCGTGCCCGTCGTCAGCACCTACGACACCCGCACGCTGACCGTGCTCGGCGGCTCCGTCATCGCCGAACTCGGCCTGCTCGCCTGCACCCCCGCACTCGTCGCCCTGCTCGGCCGGCTCGCCAGGCGGCTGCCGCTCGGCCCCCGACTCGCCCTGCGCGACTCCGCCCGGCACCGCTCGCGTACCGCGCCGGCCGTCGCCGCCGTGATGGCCGCCGTGGCCGGGGCCGTCGCCATCGGCGTCTACAGCACCAGCACCGACGCCGAGAACCGCCGCGACTACCGGCCGCAGGCCCCGTACGGCGCCGTGCAGCTCCTCTCCACCGTCGACGGACCGCAACTCGACGGCCTGCGCGCCGAGGTGGGCAAGCAGCTGACCGACCTGGGGCCGCGCGCCGACCTCGGCGAAGCGGTGTACCAGTTCTGTGCCAACTGCTCCAGCACCGTCCAGCTCAAGGGCACCGTGAACTGGCGCACCGCGTCCGGCCCGCCGCACCTGGCCTCCGGGGACGCCGCCATGCTCCGCACCCAGTTCGGCATCCACGACCCGGCCGCCGAACAGGCCCTGGCCGCCGGGAAGATCCTGGTCTTCGACCGCGCCTTCCTCGCCGGCGACGGCCGGGCGGTGCTCCAGCTGCGCGGCAGCTCCGGCGCGCCGCTCCAGCCCGGCGAGGTCCCCAAGCCCGACCTTCAGGAAATCCCGGCCGACGCCGTCCTGGTCGAGAACCCGGCCGCCGCCCGCTTCGCCCAGGGCCTGATCCTGCCCTCGGCGCTGCCCAAGCTCCTGCCCGGGCTCACCGCGAAGCCCACCGGCTCGATCTGGGTGCCCGCCACCCCGCCCGACCGCAAGGCCCAGCAGCGCACCGAGGCCGCCGTCGTCCGGCTCGACCGGGCCGCCCAGCTGGAGGTCGAGCGCGGCTTCCAGTCCCGCGGCGACGCCCTCACCCTGGCCCTCAGCGGCTTCGCCGGACTGGTCGTCCTCGGCGCCGCCGGCATCGCCACCGGCCTGGCCGCCGCCGACTCCCGCCAGGACCAGGCCACCCTGGCCGCCGTCGGCGCACCACCGCGGATCCGCCGCACCATGGCGGGACTGCAGTGCGCGATGATCGCCCTGCTCGGGGCGCTGCTCGGGGCGGTCAACGGCTTCGTCCCCGCGGTAGGCCTGCTGAAGTCCCGGGCGAGCGGGTTCGGCGGCCACCCGGCCCTGATCACCGCCCCCTGGGGCCAGCTGCTGCTGGTCGTCCTGGTGCTCCCGGTGCTGGCGGGGCTGCTCGCCGCCCTGCTGACCCGCTCCCGCATCCCGATGGGGCGGCGGCTGTCCTGACCCCTGGCGCACGCCGGTGCCCGCCCCCCCCGTTCCGGAGGGCGGGCTTCGGCGTGCGCGGGCGACCCACGCGCGAGAGCGCCGTACCATGGGCGGGTTCTAGCGGGCGAAGGGCGCCGGCGGTCGGCGAGGGAGAGAACGGCGGTGCTGCGCGGGTTCGGCGACCTGGAGGCCGAGATCATGGACCGGCTGTGGTCCTGGGGCCGGGCCGCCACCGTGCGCGAGGTGGTGGACGACCTCCAGCGCCAGCGGCCGGTCGCGTACACCACCGTCACCACGGTGGCCGACATCCTGCACACCAAGGGCTGGCTGCGCCGGGACAAGGTGGGCCGGGCCTGGGCGTACGAACCGACCTGCACCCGGGAGGCGTACACCGCGCGGCTGATGCGCCAGGCGCTGGAGACCACGCCGGACCGGGCGGGTGCGCTGCTGCACTTCGTCGACGGGATGAGCAGCGACGAGGCCTCCGCGCTGCTGGCGGCGCTGGAGCAGGTGAAGGCCCGGGACGCCGGGTGACCCTCGCGTTGCTCGGCCTCCACCTGGCCGTGACCGGGGTCCTGCTGCCGCGCCGGCTGGCCGGCTCGGCCCGGTTGCAGGCGCGCCCGGCGGCGGGCGCCGCGCTCTGGCTGGCCCTGATGGCCTCCTTCCTGGTCGCGTTGCTGCTGGCGGCGCACCACGCGGTGGAGCCGTTCGCCCACGAGCCGGCCGGGCTGGTCGGGCTGTTCCCGCACCCGGAGCCGCCCGGGCCCGTCGCCCCGCACACCCACGACTGGTGGCTGCTGGCCGCCGCCGGGGCCGCGATCGCCACGCTGGTGGCGGCCGTCGGCGTCCGGGCCGGACGGGCGCGCCGGCGGCACCGGGCGATGCTGGACGTGGTCGCCGTCCGGGACGGGCGCTGGGGCGCCCTGATCCTGGAGCACGCCCACCCGACCGTCTACTGCCTGCCCGGCCGCAGCTCCCGGGTGGTCCTGTCGCGCGGGGCCCTGCGGCTGCTGGACGACCGGCAGTTGGCCGCGGCGGTGGCGCACGAGCACGGACACATCCGCGGCCGCCACCACCTGTTCCGGCTGCCGGCGGACACCTTCGCCCTGCTGTTCGGCCCGCTGCCGCTGGCCCGGCACGGGCGGGCGGAGGTGGGACTGCTGCTGGAGATGGCGGCCGACGACGCCGCGCTGGCGCGGGTGTCGCGCAGCGAACTGGCCTCCGCGCTCTGCGCCCTGGCGACGTCCGGAGCCCCGACGGGCGCCGCGCACGGCGTCGTGCCGGGCACGGCGTACGGCATCGCGCCCGGCGGGTCGCTGGCGGCGTCCGCCACCGGGGTGCTGGCCCGGGTCCGCCGGCTGGCCCGACCGGGGCACGGCCGACGAAGGCGCCAACTGGCCTTCTGGATGGTGGTGTCGGCGCTCCCGCTGCTGCCGTACCTGCTGGCCTGCGCGCCGCACCCGTAGGGCGTCCGCCGTCCCCCGGTCACGATGCCGGGCGGACCCTAGCGGTGCCGCAGGTACGCCTCGGCGGTTTCGCGCAGGCGGTCGTGCAGGCCGTCGTAGGCGCGGACCCGCCCGAGCAGGCTCTTCGGCAGCTTGGCGACCATCGTGTAGTTGGTGTCGCAGACGTTGGCGGCCGGCGCCAGCCCGGCCTGGCTGACCAGTTGGTAGGCGTCGAGCTGGTCCAGGCCGAGCAGGTGCCCGGTCCAGCCGACCAGGTCGTGCTGGCTGATCCGGAACGCGTCCTCCAGGGGGCGGGCGGAGCCGGTGCTGATCAGGAAGCGGTCGTCCTCCAGCCGCGGCCAGGCCGGTCCGCCGCCCTTGACCAGGTCGACGATCACGGTGGTGCGCATGGCCGCCTCCACCGCCGTCCCGCACACCTCCCCCTCCCCCTGACGGGCGTGGCCGTCGCCGATGGCGAGCAGCCCGCCCGGGACGTTGACCCCGAAGTAGGCGGTGGTGCCGGCCCGCATCTCGGGGGTGTCCAGGTTGCCGCCGTGCGCGCCCGGCGTGATCGAGGCCAGCACCTCGCCGGCCGCCGGGGCGACCCCGACGGTGCCGTGCATCGGGTCGAGCGGGAGGTCCACCGTGAAGTCGCTGTTCCGGGCCCGGAATCGGCAGAAGCCCGCCTTGAGGTCCAGGTCGTAGACCCAGACCCGCTCCTCCAGCGGCGGGTGCAGCATCGCCGTGCTGTGGGTCGCGGTCAGCGCGCCGAAGTGCGGGAAGGTGCTGGAGACTCCGTACTCCCGGGCCGGGGTGATCTCCACGAAGTGCACCGCGAGGACGTCGCCGGGCTCCGCGCCCGCCACCGCGATCGGCCCGGTGACCGGGTTGAGGTAGGGGAAGACGCAGACCTGGCTGGGCAGGTCGCCGGTGCCGCGCACCTTGCCGCCGAAGCAGTCCTCGGTGGTCAGTTCGACGATGGTGCCGGGCCGCACGGTGACGAGCGGTGCGCGTCCGCCGAAGGTGTAGGCGTAGTCGGCCGGGGCGGGGGCCAGCTGGACGGTCTCGGGCAGGCTCACGGGTTCTCCTCGCGGGTGGTGGGCGCATCGACGGTGGATTCGGGCCCGGTGGCGGGATCGGGCTCGGTGCCGGATCCGGGCTCGGTGCCGGATCCGGGCTCGGTGCAGGATCCGGGCTCGACGGCCGATCCGGGCTCGACGGCCGATTCGGCCTCGATGACGGCCAGTCGGGGCTTGCGGCCGGTGGCCACCAGCCCGGCCAGCACGACCGCGCCGACGGCCAGCCAGACGAAACCGAGCCGCTGGGCCGCTATGTTGGCGTTCACGACCACGTAGGCGAGGATCGCGAAGCCGAGGACCGGCGCGATCAGGTGGCGCCAGTAGTCCTTGCTGCGTCGGCGGATCAGGTAGTGGACGATGACGGCGACGTGCAGGACCAGGAAGGTGGTCAGCGCGCCGAAGTTGACCAGGGTGCTCAGCAGGGTGATGCCGTCGTCACGCGAGGCCATGTAGAGGCCGAGCAGCAGCGAGATCGCGGCGGTCAGCAGGGTGGCGTTGACCGGCACCCGGCGCTCGGGGTGGATCCGGGCCAGGAAGGCGGGCAGCTGGCGGTCCCGGGCCATCGCGTACAGCAGCCGCGAGGTGGCGGCCTGGGCGACCAGGGAGTTGGCGAAGCCCCAGGCGACGGCGGTGGAGGCGGCGGTCAGCGTGGCGAGCCAGCTGCCGGCGGCGGTGCGGGCCGCGTCGTAGAAGGCGGTGCCGTTCGGATCGCCGTCCCGGATCAGGGCGTCCGGGTCCGGCATTAGCAGCGAGGCCACCCACGTCTGCACGATGAACAGCGTGCCCGCGAGCAGCAGCGCGGCGACCATCGACCGGCCGACGGCCTTGGTGGAGTCCCGGTTCTCCTCCGAGAGGGTGGAGATCCCGTCGAAGCCGAGGAAGCTGAGCACCGCGATCGAGACCGCGCCGAAGACCAGGCTCCACGAGAAGGTGTGCGCGTTGTAGAGCGGGGTGAAGTCGAAGCCCCGGCCCTTGCCGGAGGCGAGCGCGATCACACCGACCACCACGAACAGCGCCAGCACGACGAGTTCGCCGATCAGCATCGCCTTGTTGACCCTGGAGGTGGTCTCGATGCCCAGGTAGTTGACCACGGTGTTGAGCAGCACGAAGCCGACCAGCCAGAGCCACACCGGGACGGACGGGACCAGCGAGTTCATGGCGACACCGGCGACCAGGTACAGCAGCCCCGGCACCAGCACGTAGTCGAGCAGGATCATCCAGCCGGACAGGAAGCCGACCGGCGCCGCGATGCCCCGCCCGGCGTAGGTGTACACCGAGCCGGCCATCGGGAAGGCCCGCGACATCTGGGCGTAGGACAGGGCGGTGAACATCATCGCGACCATGCCCAGGACGTAGGCCAGCGCGACCATGCCGCCGGAGCCCTGGAAGACGCCGCCGAAGATGCCGAACGGTGCGATCGGCACCATGAAGACCAGCCCGTAGACGAGCAGGTCGGTGAAGGTCAGGGACCGGCGGAGTTCCTGTTGGTAGCCGTAGCTCTCGATGTTCCGGGGCGCGGGCGTGTCAGCCATGGTGCTCCCTCTCCGTGACGACCCTGGGGGTGTGGGGAGACTGTAGGGGCAAGTACTTCCAGATGGTCCTGTTTCCACGTTCCGCCGCACGAGGAGGACCGACCGGGCGGACCCGGAGAACGCGAAGGCCCGCCCCCGCCGAGGCGGGAGCGGGCTGCCGGACTGCCGGTGTCGGACTTCCTACGGCCGGACGGCGCCCACGTACGGCATGGCGCTGATCGGGAGGACCTCGACGTTCTTGCCGGTGCGCGGGGCGTGGATCATCTTGCCGTCGCCGATGTAGATGCCCACGTGGTGGATGTCGGGGTAGAAGAAGACCAGGTCGCCGGGCTGGAGGTCGGCGCGCTGGACGCGGGCGCCGCTGTTCCACTGGTCCTGGGACATCCGGGGCAGCTTGACGTTGGCCGAGCGGTAGGCGCCGCCGGTGAGGCCGGAGCAGTCGAAGCTGCTGGGGCCGGTCGCGCCCCAGCCGTAGGGCTTGCCGAGCTGGGCGTAGGCGAACTGGAGGATGGCGGCGGCTCGACCGCTGGCGGGCGGCGCCGGGGTGTTCATGTTCTGGCGCTCCGAGGAGCGGGAGGCCCGGTCGGCGGCGGCCGCCGCCTGGGCCTCGGCCTTGGCCTTCTCGGCGTTCTGCTGGGCGTTGATCTTGGCGCGGTCCTCGGCGCTCAGCTTGTTGAGCATGCCCTGTGCCTGGGCGAGCTTGGCCTGGATCTGCTTCTTCTTCTCCCCCAGCTCGGTGCCGACGGAGTCGAGCTGGGCCAGGGTGGCCGTGGCCTCGGCGCGGTCCTGGTCGAGCTTGCGCTGCTCGTTCTGGGCCTGCTTGAGCAGGGATATCTGGGAGTCGGCGAGGTGGTTCTGCACCGAGGCGCGCTCCAGGTAGGCGGCCGGGTCGGAGTCGAGCATCAGCTGGAAGGACGGGTCGATGCCGTTGGTGCGGTACTGGTCGGCGGCCACCGCGCCGAGCTGGGAGCGCAGCTCGTTCATCGCCTCCTGCCCGCGGGCGACCTTCTCCTGGATCTTGCTGGCGTCGCCCTGGAGCTTCTGCTGCTTCTCCTGGAAGCCGTTGAACTGCTCGACGGCCTGCTCCGCCTCCTCGTTGAGCTTGTCCACCTGTTCCTTGACGGAGGCCAGGTTGGGGGCGGGCTCGGCGTGGGCGGTGCCGGAGGCGAGGACGGCGCCGCCGGCCATGGCCGTGGTGAGGACCGCCATGCGGGCCCGGCTCGGGGGGCTGGGCTTGCGACGCTTTCCCATGGCGGGGGGCTCTCCTTCGGGGGACGGCAGGGGACGGCGAAGGCGGGCGAGGACCTACGGGGGTTCGGTCCCCGCCCACCTTCTTCGAAGTAACTTAATAGATGAGTGGAGGGGTTCCGCAATCCCCCTGTTCCGGGCCGTCCCTGGCGATCGATCGTGGCCCCCGGCACCGGCGTTGACCTCGGGTGCCGCCGTCCGCGGCACTCCTCGCCGCCCGGAGTGCTGAGAACGTGCCAAATCGAGGGAAAGGTCACACGGACCGCCCCTCCTGCGGTCCTGCGAACGAGCGCTAACCTGCGGTCATGAACGTCCTGCCCGAAGGGCTCCCCCTCGCCGCCGAATTCCCGGCCGCACACCGCGAGCAGTGGCAGCAGCTCGTCGAGGGCGTGCTGCGCAAGTCCGGCGCGCACCCCGCGGACGGCGCCGCCGCCGAGCGGGCGCTCACCACCGAACTCCCGGACGGGCTGCGCGCCCGCCCGCTGTACACCGCCGAGGACGCCCCGGCCGAAGCCGGCTACCCCGGCTTCCCCCCGTTCGTCCGTGGCGGCCGGCCGCAGGGCGCCGCCGTCGCCGGCTGGGACGTCCGCCAGCGGCACGCCGACCCGGACCGCCGACGCACCAACGAGGCGGTCCTGGCCGATCTGGAGAACGGCGTCGGCTCGCTCTGGCTGGAGCTCGGCGGCGCGGGCCTGCCCGTCACGGCCCTGCCCGAGACGCTGGCCGGCGTGTACCTCGACCTGGCCGCCGTGGCACTCGACGCCGGGCCCGAATTCACCGCCGCCGCCGAGCAGTTGTTCGCCCTGTACGAGGAGCGCGAGGTCTCCCCCGGTGCCGCCGCCGGCAACCTCGGCGCCGACCCGCTGGGCCTCCAGGCCCGTACCGGCGAGACCGGACGCACCACCGCACTGCTCGCCGAGGCCACCGCGCTGGCCGCCCGCTGCGCCGCCGAGTACCCCGGCGTCCGGGCGCTGACCGTGGACGCCCTGCCCTACCACGAGGCCGGCGCCTCGCCCGCCCAGGAGCTGGGCTGCTCGCTCGCCACCGGCGTCGCCTACCTGCGGGCGCTCACCGCCGCCGGGCTGTCGGTGGACGCCGCGCTCGGCCAGCTGGAATTCCGCTACGCGGCCGACGCCGACCAGTTCCTCACCATCGCCAAGTTCCGTGCCGCGCGCCGCCTCTGGTCCCGCGTCGCCGAGGTGTCGGGGGCTTCCGCGGCGGCCTCGGCGCAGCGCCAGCACGCCGTCACCTCCCGGGTGATGATGACCGCCCGCGACCCGTGGGTGAACATGCTGCGCACCACCGTCGCCTGCCTCGCCGCCGGCGTGGGCGGCGCCGACGCCGTCACCGTGCTGCCCTTCGACAGCGCCCTCGGCCTGCCGGACTCCTTCGCCCGCCGGATCGCCCGCAACACCCAGTCGATCCTGCTGGAGGAGTCCCACCTCGCCCGGGTGATCGACCCGGCCGGCGGCTCCTGGTACGTCGAGCAGCTGAGCGAGGAGCTGGCGGCGGCCGCCTGGGCCTGGTTCCAGGAGATCGAGCGGGCCGGCGGCCAGCAGGCGGCGCTCACCGACGGGACGGTCCGCGAGCGGATCGCCGCGACCTGGGCGGAGCGTTCCGTCAAGCTCGCCAAGCGGCGTGAACCCGTCACCGGCGTCAGCGAGTTCCCGCACCTGGACGAACAGCCGCTGGTCCGCGAGCCGGCCCCGGCCGCACCGGGCGGCGGGCTGCCGCAGGTGCGCCGCGCCGAGGCGTACGAGGCGCTGCGCGACCGCTCGGACGCGCAGCTCGCGGCCACCGGCGAGCGGCCGAAGCTGTTCCTGGCCTCGATCGGCACCGCCTCCGCGCACACCGCGCGCACCACCTTCGCCGCCAACCTGTTCCAGGCCGGCGGCATCGCGACGACCTCGCTGGAGTCCGTCGACCCGGCCGCCTTCGCCGAGGCCTTCACCGCCTCCGGCGCCACCGCCGCCTGCCTGTGCTCCGGCGACGCGCAGTACGGCGAGCACGCCGAGGCCGTCGCCGGCGCGCTGAGGGCGGCCGGAGCCCAACGGGTGCTGCTGGCCGGTCGGCTCGGCGAAACCCCGGCAGGAGTAGACGAGTTCATCCACGCGGGCGGGGACGCCATCGCCGTCCTCACCTCCCTGCTCGACCAGATCGGAGTGGCACGATGATCCCCGACTTCACCGGAATCGGGCTGAACGGGGATCCCTCCGGGGACGTCACCGACGGCCAGTGGCGGGCCGCCTGGCGGCAGTCCACCGGCAAGGACGTCGACGAGCTGGTCTGGGACACCCCCGAGGGCATCGGCGTCAAGCCGCTGTACACCACGGCGGACCTGGCCGGCCTGGACTTCCTGGAGACCTACCCGGGCATCGCCCCGTACCTGCGCGGGCCGTACCCGACCATGTACGTCAACCAGCCGTGGACCGTCCGCCAGTACGCGGGCTTCTCCACCGCCGAGGAGTCCAACGCCTTCTACCGCCGCAACCTGGCGGCCGGCCAGAAGGGCCTCTCGGTCGCCTTCGACCTGCCGACCCACCGCGGCTACGACAGCGACCACCCGCGCGTCACCGGCGACGTCGGCATGGCGGGCGTGGCGATCGACTCGATCTACGACATGCGCCAACTCTTCGACGGCATCCCGCTGGACAAGATGTCGGTGTCGATGACCATGAACGGCGCCGTCCTGCCCGTCCTGGCCCTGTACATCGTGGCCGCCGAGGAGCAGGGGGTGGCACCCGAGAAGCTGGCGGGGACCATCCAGAACGACATCCTCAAGGAGTTCATGGTCCGCAACACCTACATCTACCCGCCGCAGCCGTCGATGCGGATCATCTCGGACATCTTCGCGTACACCTCGCAGAAGATGCCCCGGTACAACTCCATCTCCATCTCTGGGTACCACATCCAGGAGGCCGGGGCCACCGCCGACCTGGAGCTGGCCTACACCCTGGCCGACGGGGTGGAGTACCTGCGCGCGGGCCTGGACGTGGGCCTGGACGTCGACGCGTTCGCGCCGCGGCTGTCGTTCTTCTGGGCGATCGGCATGAACTTCTTCATGGAGGTCGCCAAGCTGCGCGCGGCCCGGCTGCTGTGGGCGAAGCTGGTCAAGCAGTTCGACCCGAAGAACGCCAAGTCGCTGTCGCTGCGCACCCATTCGCAGACCTCCGGCTGGTCGCTCACCGCCCAGGACGTGTTCAACAACGTGACCCGCACCTGCGTGGAGGCGATGGCCGCCACCCAGGGCCACACCCAGTCGCTGCACACCAACGCGCTCGACGAGGCGCTGGCCCTGCCCACCGACTTCTCCGCCCGGATCGCCCGCAACACCCAGCTGCTGCTCCAGCAGGAGTCCGGCACCTGCCGGGTCATCGACCCGTGGGGCGGCTCCGCCTACGTCGAGAAGCTCACCCACGACCTGGCGCGCCGTGCCTGGCAGCACATCCAGGAGGTCGAGGCGGCCGGCGGCATGGCCAAGGCCATCGACGCGGGCATCCCGAAGATGCGCGTCGAGGAGGCCGCCGCCCGCACCCAGGCCCGGATCGACTCCGGCCGCCAGCCGGTCATCGGCGTCAACAAGTACCGGGTGGACAGCGACGAGCAGATCGACGTGCTCAAGGTCGACAACTCCTCGGTGCGCGCCCGCCAGATCGAGAAGCTGCGCCGGCTGCGCGAGGAGCGCGACGAGGCGGTCTGCCAGGACGCGCTGAACGCGCTCACCCGGGCCGCCGAGGCCGGCCCGCAGCGCGGCGGCTCGCTCGACGGCAACCTGCTGCACCTGGCCGTCGACGCGGCCCGGGCGAAGGCCACCGTCGGCGAGATCTCGGACGCCCTGGAGAAGGTGTACGGCCGGCACAGCGGCCAGATCCGTACCATCTCCGGTGTGTACCGAGACGAAGCGGGCCCCTCGGCCTCCCTCCAGCGCACCCGCGACCTGGTCGAGCGGTTCGAGCGGGCCGAAGGCCGGCGCCCGCGGATCCTGGTCGCCAAGATGGGCCAGGACGGCCACGACCGCGGCCAGAAGGTGATCGCCACCGCCTTCGCCGACCTCGGCTTCACCGTGGACGTCGGCCCGCTCTTCCAGACCCCCGACGAGGTCGCCCGCCAGGCCGTCGAGGCGGACGTGCACATCGTCGGCGTCTCCTCGCTCGCCGCCGGGCACCTCACCCTGGTCCCCGCGCTGCGCACCGCGCTCGCCGAGGCCGGCCGGGAGGACATCACCATCGTGGTCGGCGGGGTGATCCCCCCGCAGGACTTCGACGCGCTGTACGAGGCGGGAGCGGCGGCGGTCTTCCCGCCGGGCACCGTCATCCCGGACGCCGCCTACGACCTGCTCACCTCGCTGGCGGCCGACCTCGGCCACGAGCTGTGAGATTTTGATCGTATGCCTCCGCGGACGATCGACCTCGACAGCTATGTGACGGGTGTCCTCGACGGCTCGCGCGCCTGGATCGCGCGCGCCGTCACCCTCGTCGAGTCCACCCGGCCCGACCACCGCGCGCTCGCGCAGCAGTTGCTCCAACGGCTGCTGCCGCACGCGGGCGGCGCGGTCCGGGTGGGCATCACCGGCGTGCCCGGTGTCGGCAAGTCGACCTTCATCGACTCCTTCGGCACCATGCTCACGGGGCTCGGCCACCGGGTCGCGGTGCTCGCCGTCGACCCCACCTCCAGCCGCACCGGCGGCTCCATCCTCGGCGACAAGACCCGGATGGAACGCCTCGCCGTCGACCCGCACGCCTTCGTCCGCCCCTCGCCCACCTCCGGGACGCTGGGCGGCGTCGCCAAGGCCACCCGGGAGTCCATGGTGGTGATGGAGGCCGCCGGCTACGACGTGGTCCTGATCGAGACGGTGGGAGTCGGCCAGTCCGAGACCGCCGTCGCCGGGATGGTCGACACCTTCCTACTGCTCAGCCTGGCCCGCACCGGCGACCAGTTGCAGGGCATCAAGAAGGGCGTCCTGGAGCTGGCCGACGTCATCGCCGTCAACAAGGCGGACGGGCCGCACGAGACGGATGCTCGCGCCGCGGCCCGCGAACTCGCGGGCGCCCTAAGGCTGTTGCAGGCTCCCGACGCGGCGTGGACGCCCCCGGTGCTGACCTGTAGCGGGCGGGACGGCGCCGGACTCGACGTGCTGTGGGAGCGGCTGCAGCAACACCGCAAGGTCCTCGACGCCACCGGCGCGCTGGCCGCGAAGCGGCGGGACCAGCAGGTCGAATGGACCTGGACGATGGTCCACGACCAGCTCTACGCGCGGCTGCACGAACACCCCGAAGTGCGGCGGCTCTCGGTCGAGTTGGAGGCCCGGGTCCGCGCCGGCACCATGCCGGCCGGGCTCGCCGCGCAGCAGATCCTGGACAGCTTCTTCGGCTTGTTCGGCACGCCCTGACGGGAGGCGCTTTCTCGGGTGGCTCCGGGGAGGAACAGGTGCGAGGGCCGTGCCGGTGTGCACGGCCCTCGCACCGGGTGTGGGGCGCCCCGTTCCCGCCCTCGCCGCCCGGATCTGCACGTGGTGGTGAGCTGTGCGGTGTGCTCTGTCACCTGTACGCGATGCTGAGCTGCATTGTTCGGTGAGGAATCGAACCCCTGCGTTGCTCTTCACGCGCCAGGGGCCGGATGAACCGCCGGCCCGCGGTGTGTGCACGCCTCCGTGGCGACTACCTGCTTCCCCCACCCAGCTTGTGGGGTCAGTCCTCGATCAGGTCGATCTCCCAGTTGGTGCGCTGGATCAGGGTGTCCACCTCGCGGATCTCCTTCGCCAGGGCGTCCGCCTGGGCATGGAGCTCGGCGACCGGCAGGGCGGAGAGGATCCTGAGTTCGGACCGCAACTGCCGTACGGCTCCCCGCTGGTCGCGCCCGGAGGCGGCGTCGGCGGCCGCGGTGATCACCGAGTGGCGCAGCCGCAGGACGTCCCGGCGGGCGAGGGCGTCGGTCAGTGTGCCGCCGCCCTCGATGAGCGCGGTGGAGTTGGTCCGGTTGATCTGACGGATCAGCCGCTCCAGCTCGTCCAGCACCTCTCCGGCCTGGGCCAGGACCTCCGCCGCGCTCTCGGCCGGTTCCTCGCCCTCCTGGTAGCGCGCACTGCCGACGACGCGCGCCCGCAACTGCTCCACCTGCCGCACCGCAGCCGCGCGCTGCGCGAGCGCTTCAGCCAGTTTCACCGCGTCATCACCTCTACGTCCTGCTGATCGTCCGGCAAGTATGCACATCGGTGCCTGACGGCTCGGCAAGAGGGGTGGAGCCGGCCGGACCGACCCGGCGGGCGCCGGGCGGGTTCACGCCCCTCGACAGCGTTCGGCCGCTGCCCGTACGTCCGCCAGCGCCCTCGCGCGGTCGACCGGCGGCGGCGAGAAGCGTCCGGGCGCCGCCAGTACGTGCTCCTCCCAGCGGTCCTGCCAGAACTCCACCGTCCAACCGGGCCATCGCCGCGGCATCTCGTACGCCTCCGCCGCCGCCCCGAGCACCCACCAGCCCACCCGCCGGCGCAGCGGATCGACGTGGATGCCGGCATCGGCCGACGCCCGGCAGACCCCGTGCTCGGGGCCGCCCGCCAGTCGGTCGAGCAGCGCAGCCCCCTCCCGGACCGGATGGTCGTTGACGTTCGCCAACACGTAGCAGTGCTCCGTCCCGACCGTCACCACCGCGACCATCGGCTCGGGGTCAGCCAGTTCCTCGTCGTCCGGTTCGAGCAGCGGCCCCACCGCAATCCCGCCCCCACGGGCACGGACGTGTTCGGGGTCCAGCCCCAGGTACGTCCGCAGCTCGGCCGGGCCGTCGTACATCCACCGGACGTCCCACCCCGCCCACGCCTCCTGCAACAGTTCCAGCGTGGCTGCCCGGTGGCGCATCTCGGCGCTCGGCCCTTCCCAGGCGAACAGCATCAACACCTTCCGCCCGAGGTCGATCAGTGCCGCACCCTGGCAGTGCACATCGTCCAGCCACCAGTCGACCGCTCTCAGGTGCCGGACCATCGAGAGAACCTCCGCCGGCCCGGCCAGGAGGTCGAGGTCGATTCCTACCGCCCCGAACCGCGACAGGTACAGCTCGAACTCACCGCTCTCGCGGACAACGACGAAGTTCGCACGATCACCCATCCGCCCAGAATGACCACCCCCGGCACGGGCCGCCACCACATTTGACGCCGACGCCTGGCTGGCGGAAATCGTGCTCGGATGGGGTACGCGGCTGGAGGCCGTCATCCCGGCGGATGAGTACCGGGATGGGCCGCCAGCGGGCCCGCTCAGCCGTGCGGTCAGGCAGGTCGCGCCGCCGCGACCGCGTCGGTGTACAGCTCAGTGGTCAAGTCGTCGTCCTTGATGCCGAGTTCGTCCAGCACCGCACGCACCAGGGCGAGGGCCGGCGCGAGGTCGGCCTCCGTGGCGGCCGTCGTCTCGACCTCGATGAACGTGGCGTCGTCCAACTCGGGAACGCGAACGAACGTGGCGAGCAGGCGCCTTCCGTCGCGCTGGAAGCCGTAGTTGCGGCACCGCTTCTCGAACGCGATGCGAGGGGTGAAGCCCAGGCCCCGCATGATCTCGTGCGCGGCATCGGCGTCCTCGACCTTCGTCTCGGACTCCGGCTTCGACCCGGACGCCTCGTCCACCCGGGCCCCCTTGTACGTGAGCACCGTGCGCGTGTCGTCCGGGCTGTGCACGGTACGGATCCGCAACTCGCGATCGGTGCCCATCAGGCTGCCGTCCGGCGCGTCGTAGTACGTGTCGCGGTAGACCTCGGCGCGGCCGGCACCGTGCCGGGCCTCCAGTTGCTCGCGCACGCCTTCCGGGTCGCGCACGACCGCCTTGAGCTCCGCTTCGATCGCCATCCTCGCCCCTCCGTCAGATCACGCGCTCGGCGCCGTCCACCATCACATCGAACTGCCTGCGCCAGCCCCGGTACAGGGGGCCGTGCGGGGTGGCCAGAACCTTATAGGTCGCCGACTCGTGTCCTTCCCAGTCCGCGTCGAAAGCTCCGACGAAGAGAGTCCGATCCAGCCTGATGATCCGCCACACCGGCACCGCGCTGTACCGGTAGACCTCAACCCGCCCGTACCCGGCCAGCTCTCGCAGTCGGGCCTCTGCAAGCCGGATGCCGCCCGCGAGCGATTCGGTGGATTCGCCGATCTCGGCGGCGCGCCGCTCAGCTGCCGGCGAGTCCGGGTCGAGGAGCAACACCCGCAGTCGCGGGGCGGGATCCCCATTCCAGTCCAGGTATTGGCGCAGCAGGGAGTCCCGCAGAGCCAGGAGCCCGAGACCGCGCACAGCGAGGACGTCCAGTTCAGTGGCCGACCGGGCGGCCCGTTGGATCTCGGCAGTCGCAGAGGCCTGGTCACTGTAGACGCGCGCGATCTCGGGGAAAGTCACCAGGTCGAAGGCTGATCCTGGCGAGCGTCGACCGTTCGGGCTCGGCGCCAGGCCAAGGAGGCGCCTCGCACCGTCGGGGAGATTGAGCCCGTCCGCGATGCGTTCGAAGACATCGAGCTTCGTAACGAGCCGACGGCCATTGATGATCTCGTTCACACGACCTTGGGTCATACCCACTTGCACGGCCAACCGGGCCTGACTGGCCCCACTATGGCGCTGAACGTACCGGAAGATGGCTGCCATATCGCGGCGGCTCAGCGCACGGCACACTTCCTCGCTCTGCCAGGCGAGGTCGGCCAGCTTGATCGGTTCGAGTGCGGTACCCACGAGACGCGCCCCTCATCGGTGAATCCATCCCACGGCGAGATTACCCACTGGATATTGGTATTGACGGTCAGTAACGGGAGTCTGGATCCGTGACCACGGGCCGAGTCCGCTCGGCCGCCTGGTCGACGATGACCCCGATGATCGGCACGACCAGCAGCACCACGACAACCATCGCGAACAGGTAGGGGGTACCCATGGGATGGGGAACCGGCAAGGACGGAAGCTCCGGTGGCGGCAGCGGGGACAACGACGGCGGGCAGGGCAAGCACGCGGGCGACAAGGACTTCAGCACGGCCCCGCAGAATCAGGATCACCAGTCGCGAAAGGCCGGCGGCAAGCACGGCAAGGGCGGCGACGAGAACAAGTGACAACTCACCACCAGGCCCTGGAGCAGGCCGGCGTGCGCGGCCTGCTCCTTGCCGTCTCCCGGCACCTCGGCCGCGATCTGACCCCCGACTGGCGCAAGGCCGCCGAAGCAACACCGCGCCACCGTTTCCTCCCCGACCGCATCTGGCTGAGCGGCGACGACGATGTTCTCGCGCCCTGCGATCGCGGGCACGAGCCCGATCGCTGGTTCGCCGCCGCGTACGCGGACGAACCCGTGGTGACGCAGATCAACGACGGGCAGGAGCCGGAGGATCTGGCCGACGCCTCACCGTCCTCCTCGGCCTCCGCTCCGTCGATCGTCTTCCAGATGCTCGAACTCCTCTGCCTCGCACCGGGGATGCGAGTCCTGGAGATCGGCGCGGGCACCGGGTTCAACGCCGCACTCCTCTCCCACCGGCTGGGCGACACCAACGTGACCACGATCGAGATCGACCCCACCGTGGCCGAACTCGCCCGTTCCAACCTCAAGGCCAACGGCTACGCTCCCGCCGTCGTCTGTGGGGACGGAAGCCTCGGCTGGAGCGGCGAAACACCGTTCGACCGTGTGGTGGCCACCTGTTCGGTGAGACGGGTTCCGTACGCCTGGATCGAACAGACCAGGCCCGGCGGCGTCATCCTCACCCCCTGGTGCGACGACTGGAGCCACGGCGGCCTGCTCCGCCTCACCGTGGGCAACGACGGAACTGCCACCGGCCGTTACACCCCCGACAGCGCCTTCATGCTGATGCGCACCCAGCGCCGCGACCTCCGCCTCTTCCGGGACGTCGTCATGGACGAGCACGTACCGGACGAGTCCACGACCACGCTCGACCCCTGGGCCGTCGCCGACTCGGAGTTCGAGACCCAGTTCGCCCTCGGGCACCGCCTCGGCGACCTCTGGTACGCCTGGCACCACGACCCCGATCTCGATGACGTCGAGACCCGCCTCTGGGTGGCCACGACCGACGGCGGCTCCTGGGCCGCCGTCGACTGGGACGGCACCGAGAACACCGAGCGGTACACGGTGTGGCAGCACGGCCCGCGCCGCCTGTGGGACGAAGTCGAGGCCGCCCACCGCTGGTGGCTGGACAACGACCGCCCCGGGCCGAGCCGCCTCGGCCTCACCATCGGCCCCGGAGGCCATCAGGCCTGGCTGGACGACCCGACGAATACGTGGCCCCTGCCGTAGCGGAGTGGATTGCCCGTCTCATTCAGCACGGCCCCGGACCGCCAGTCCGGGGCTGCCTGCCTGGAACCGATCGGATGTTCCAGGTGGTCAACAAGCCGACAACTGGGCATGTAGAGAGTGGAATTGGCGTTACCGTGGATCGGCTGTCGAGCTGAGCCGGAGGGACGTGGTGGATCGCCGGGGATTCGTGTCCGCCTCCAGCGCGTACGCGCTTGCGGCGTTGGGCCTGTCCGACCTTGATGCCGTCCTGCGGCGGGTACAGGGAAAGACTGGCAGCACAGTGAAGGTCGGCCGGGGCGAGGTCGCAGCGATCCGCCAGATGACGAAGTCGCTGGGCGACACGGCCGCCGAACTCGGTGGCGGCCATGCCCGCCATTTGGCCGTCCGCTACCTCCACGACGACGTCGCCCCCTGGCTGGACGGGACTTGGAGTGAAGCCGTCGGCCGGGAGCTGTTCGCGGCGACCTCCCAACTCGTCCACCTGGCCGGGTGGATGGCCCAGGACGAGGGGAACCAGGACGCTGCCCAGCAGTACTACGCGCATTCCTTCCGGCTCGCTTCCGAGGCCGGCGACGCCGAGTTGGCCGCCACCGCCCTGCGCGGTCTGGCCGTCCAGGCCATCGACCTGGGGTTCAGGCCCACCGCCGTACGGATAGCGGAAGAGTGCGTCGACCAGGCCAAACACCTCGATGACTCCCGATCCCTGGCCTACTACCAGGCCACCCTCGCCAACGCCGCAGCCCTCGACGGCGACCGGCGCACCGCGACCAGCTCGCTCGCCGCGTCCCAGAGCGCGATCGAACGGGCCACCGGCACGCCCGGCGAGTCGTGGGCCTCGCACTACAGCATCGGCCGGTGGGCTCACGAGTCCGGCATGATCCTCGCCCGACTCGGCGACCACACCAGCGCGCAGGAACACCTCCACCACGCGCTCGACATCCACGGCCTCGACCGCCGCCGCACCCGTGCGATCGTCCTCGCCGACCTCGGCACCGTCCGTCTCCGGCAGGACGACGTCGACGGTGCCCTCGCGTCCTGGAACGACTTCCTCGACTGCGCGGACGGCATCCGCTCGGTCAAGGTGCAGGACGCCGTCCGCGACCTCCGGGCCCGCCTCTACCGCCTCCGTGACGTGGCCGGTGCCGGGGAACTCGACGAACGAGCCGCAGCGCTAGGGTGAACCGTGGCAGACGACCGACCGGGCCCGTCCGACAGCCGGGAGCAGTGGCGATGGGTACGCAGCTTCCTCAACGACCACCGCTTCGAGTTGACCAATCGGCTCCTTGCCGAGAGCGATCCCGAACGGCTGGTCCCGGGGACTCCGCTGCTGGCTCGGCGGCACTGGATTCCGGAGCAGCCGGTGCCGCTGGAACGCGTCCGGCTGCGCTGGCAGCCGGACGCGCCGGAGGCCGACCTGGACGGCGGTGAGCCGGAGCTCGACCGCATCCGCCCGCGCCGGAGGGGCGGAACGGCCTACCGCCGCTACGCCGACGCGGTGCGGGAGCTTGCCAGGCCCAGGCTGTTCGAGGATCGAAGCTGCTACCGCCTGCTGGATGTCGGGACGTCTGCGGGCGGTCCGACGCTGGCCTTCGGCCGCGGCCGGTACTTCGACGTGATCGACATCTGTGAGGCCGTTGCGCACGAGTACGCGGCGGCGGTCCTGGCGGGCGGGGCCGCCACGCCCTTCCGCGCTGCCATCGGCGATCCGACCGACCTCGCGCGCCGACCGGTCATGGCGGCCATCAGTACGCTGACCATCCGGCACGATCGCAGGACCGGCGAAGCGGAGTTCGTGCTGCACTGGCGTGATCCCGAGAAGGTCGCCAGCGGCGGGGGTCTCTTCCAGGTGATGCCGGTCGGGATGTTCCAGGCTTCGCACGACGCGCCGTGGAACGAGGGGAACGACTTCGACCTCTGGCGGGCGATCCTGCGGGAGCTGAGCGAGGAACTGCTCGGTGACGCCGAGGACTACGGGAGCGACAGGGCGCCGATCGACTACGCCGCCTGGCCGCTCAACAGGTCGCTCACCGCAGCACATGAGGCCGGCCGCCTGCGGGTGTTCTGGCTGGGCCTCGGGATGGATCCGCTGACCTTCGTCACCGACATGCTCACCGTGGCCGTGTTCGACGCCGAGCTGTTCGACGAGACGTTCCGGCGCATCGTCTCGACCAACGACGAGGGCCACCGCGTCGGGCTGGACGACGCGACGGGGCGCTCGACCGGCATCCCGTTCACAGCCGAGCAGGTGGATCGCCTCACCGGTGCGGAGCCGATGCAGCCCGCCGGCGCGGCGCTCCTGCGGCTCGCCTGGCGGCACCGGAAGGCGCTGTTGCAGCTCTCCTGACCCGAGGAAGGCCCCGGACCGCCCGACCGGTCCGGGGCCGTTCACCTAGTGCGGGTCAGGCGGTCTTGGCGGCCGCGAAGCGGGACGAGACGTCCTGCCAGTTGACGACGTCCCAGAGCTTCTCGACGTAGTCGGGGCGGACGTTGCGGTACTGCAGGTAGTAGGCGTGCTCCCAGGCGTCGAAGGCGAGCAGCGGGGTGGTGCCCTGGCCGACGTTGCCGTGGTGGTCGTAGACCTGCTCGACGATCAGGCGCTTGGCCAGCGGCTCCCAGGAGAGGATGCCCCAGCCGGAGCCCTGCACGCCGGTGGTGGCGGTGGTGAGCTGCTTGCGGAAGGCCTCGAAGCTGCCGAAGTGCTCGGTGATGGCGTCGGCCAGCTCGCCCTCGGGGCGGTCGCCGCCCTCCGGGGAGAGGTTCTGCCAGAACAGCGAGTGCAGCACGTGGCCGGACAGGTGGAAGGCGAAGGTCTTCTGCAGGCCGACCAGGCCGCCGAACTGCTCCTTGTCGCGCGCCTCGGCCAGCTGGTCCAGGGTGTCGTTCGCACCCTTGACGTAGGCGGCGTGGTGCTTGGAGTGGTGCAGTTCGAGGATCTCGGGGGACATCGCCCGCTCAAGCGCGGAGTAGTCGTACGGCAGGTCGGGAAGCGAGTAGGTGCCCATGCTGGGACACAGCCCCTTTCGATGAACAGTGATGATCGTGCCGGGACAACACTATTGCGTATGAGTTGCAGGAACGAAGCATGGGCTCCTGCTTATTCCTCACGTCTCGTCGGGCACAATGGTCGCGAGTGCATGTAATGAGTGATGAGGGTGAGTGACTGTGACAGGGTCACCGGTGGTGCTGGGGATCGAGTCCTCCTGCGACGAGACCGGCGCGGGTCTGGTCCGGGACGGCGTACTGCTCGGGCAGGCGGTAGCGTCGTCGATGGACGAGCACGCCCGCTTCGGCGGGGTGGTGCCGGAGATCGCCGCCCGGGCGCACGTCCACGCGATGGCGCCGGTGGTCGGCGAGGCGCTGGCGCGGGCCGGGCTGACGCTCGATGACGTCGGCGCCGTCGCGGTGACGACCGGTCCGGGGCTGGCCGGGGCGCTCCAGGTCGGGGTGGCCGCGGCCAAGGGCTACGCGTTCTCGCTCGGCGTCCCGCTGTACGGGGTGCACCACCTGGCCGGACACGTCGCCGCCGCGACGCTGGACGGCGGGCCGCTGCCGAACCCCTGCGTGGTGCTGATCGTCTCGGGCGGGCACACCTCGCTGCTGCTGGTGCGCGACCTCGCCCGCGATCCGATCGTCCACCTCGGCGACACCCTGGACGACGCGGCCGGCGAGTGCTTCGACAAGGTCGCCCGGATCCTCGGCCTCCCCTACCCCGGCGGGCCGGCGATCGACCGGGCCGCCCGGGACGGCGACCCGACGGCCGTCCGCCTGCCGCGGCCGCTGACCGGACCGCGGGACGACCCGTACGCGTTCTCGTTCTCCGGACTCAAGACGGCCGCCGCCCGCTGGGTGGAGGCGCAGCGCTCGGGCGGTTCCGACCCGTACGTCCCGGACGCGGCGGCCGGGTTGCAGGAGGCGATCGCCGACGTGCTGACCCGCAAGGCGGTGCGGGCCTGCACCGATCACGGGATCGGCACCCTGGTGGTGGTCGGCGGGGTCGCGGCCAACTCCCGGGTTCGGTCGCTGGCCGAGGAGCGCTGTGCGGCGGCCGGGATCACGCTGCGGGTGCCGCCGCTGAGGCTCTGCACGGACAACGGGGCGATGGTGGCGGCGATCGGCGACCTGCTGGTCCGCTCCGGCGCCGAGCCGGCTCCGGCGGAGCTGTCGGTGGATCCGTCGGCGCCGCTGGAGTTCGCGGCGTTGACGCCGTTGGCGCGGACTGCCGCCGCCTGAGGGTTTCACCGCTTTTGCTCCGGATCGCACCCCCGTCGCCGGCCTGACGGCGTGTTGATCCGGCAACGGTTCGATCTCGCCCGACGCGAATCCGTTCCCAAGCCTTCCCCCGGCCGCAATCGCTGTGCCATTTTACATGTCACACATCAGAAACCCGTGTGCCCCCAACCGCACGGCAACCCTCAACGGCCCCGGAGGCCCCCACAGATGCGTCCCTTCCGGATAACCACGGCCCAGGCGCGGAAACTGCCCGCGCTCGGCGCCGCGTTCTTCCTCGCTCTCGGCCTGTTCGCCCCGCAGGCACACGCCGCGACGGCCGACTCCACCACCACCCTCAAGGCCCAGGCCCAGGCCGGCAAGGCGGCGGCGCCGCGCTCCGTCCCGGTGCCCAAGTCCCCCGACACTCCGAAGGACGCCCGCCCGCTGGCCGCGGACCAGCAGGCCAAGGCGACCGCCCCGGCGGCGGGCAGCGCCACCGGTGCGCACGCCGCCAAGGCCGCCAAGCAGCTCTCCGCCGCCCCCGCCGCCGCCTGCAACGTGTCCGCCTTCACCGGCAACACCGGTGCCGCGCTCGTCCAGCAGGTCAAGGCCGCCGACCTCGGCTGCATCAACACCCTGTACAACCTGACCGGCAACGACGCCAAGGGCGCGTTCAACGAGGCGCAGATGGCCACCGTCGCCAACGCCCTGCGCGACGTGTCCGCCGCCTACCCCGGCGACGACTCCACCTCGGCCGGCCAGCTGGTGGTCTACCTCCGCGCCGGCTACTACGTGCAGTGGAACCACTCGGACGTGGTCGGCCCGTACGGCACCACCCTCCAGACCGCCATCCGCGGCGCCCTGGACGGCTTCTTCGCCGCCCCGCACAGCAAGGACGTCACCGAGGCGAACGGCGCGACCCTCGCCGAGGCCGTCACCCTGATCGACAGCGCCCAGGAGAACGCCCGCTACACCGGCGTCGTCAAGGGCCTGCTCAACGACTACACCGGCTCCTGGACCGGCTCGATGGCCGACGCCGTCGGCAACACCAAGACCGTCATCGAGCGCGGCTTCGACCTCCCGGCCTTCACCGCCGCCCTCCAGGCCGACCCCTCCTTCGCCACCGCCATGGCGTCCTTCGTCACCCGCAACAGCTCCCAGCTGAACGGCTCCGACCTGGTCACCTCGATCGGCATCCAGATCGGCAACCTGGTCGCCAACGACGCCACCAAGGCCCAGGGCCGGCCGATCGTCAAGGACCTGATCAACCGCTACCCGCTGGTCGGCGCC
Organism: Kitasatospora sp. NPDC088861; assembly: GCF_044750105.1. Lineage (NCBI taxonomy): Bacteria > Bacillati > Actinomycetota > Actinomycetes > Kitasatosporales > Streptomycetaceae > Kitasatospora > Kitasatospora sp. NPDC088861. Next base: position 184,907 of record NZ_JBIVJF010000002.1, on the reverse strand, counting down.
ACCGGTCCGCTCACCATGAACCTGGTCTGGTTCGCGGAGAAGAAGGACACCGGCAACTGCAGCTACTACGGCACCTGCGACCTGCCCGCCCGGCTCGTCCCGCTCGTGCTCACCGTCGACCACACCTGCAACGCCAACCTGCGCATCCGCGCCCAGGACATGACCGCGCAGCAGCTCGCCGACACCTGCACCAGCCTGATCAACGAGGACCAGTTCTTCCACCAGGTGGTCAAGGACAAGGGCCCGGTCGCCAACGACAACAACACCAGTCTTGAGGTCGTCGTCTTCGACGACTACTACGAGTACAGCCTCTACGCCTGGGAGATGTACGGCATCGCCGTCGACAACGGCGGCATGTACGAGGAGGGCGACCCGGCCAAGGCCGGCAACCAGGCCCGCTTCATCGCGCACGAGGCCTCCTGGCTGCGCCCCGCCTTCCAGATCTGGAACCTCAACCACGAGTACACCCACTACCTCGACGGCCGCTACGACTTCTACGGCGACTTCGCCGCCGGCATGACCACCCCGACCGTCTGGTGGGTCGAGGGCCTCGCCGAGTACGTCTCGTACAGCTACCGGGGCGTCCACTACGACGACGCCGTCGCGCAGGCCGCCAAGGGCACCTACGCGCTGAGCACCCTCTTCGACAACACCTACGACAACTCCGACTCCACCAAGGTCTACAACTGGGGCTACCTGGCGGTGCGCTACATGCTCCAGTCGCACCCGCAGGACGTCGACGCACTCCTCGCCAAGTACCGCGTCGGCGACTGGAACGGCGCCCGCGCCCTCCTCAAGACCACCATCGGCACCTCGTATGACGCCGACTTCGCCACCTGGCTCAAGGCCTGCGGCGCCGACAACTGCGGCAGCCTGCCCACCAGCCAGGCCCCGCTCTGCACCGCCGGCGACACCCGGCAGTACGACAAGAACTGCCGCCGCGACGGCGTCGCCGCCACCACCGGCAACTACAGCTACAGCTTCCTCAACCTGCCCGCCGGCGTGAAGCAGCTGACCATCACCACCAGCGGCGGCACCGGCAACGCCGACCTCTACTACAACGGGGGTGCGTGGGCCACCACCGGGTCGAACCTGGCCAAGTCCACCAACGCCGGCAACGGCGAGACCCTCACCATCACCAACCCGCCGTCCGGCTGGGTGTACTTCAGCCTCTACGCCCAGCAGGGCTTCGGCGGCGTGACCGTCACCACCACGTACAACTGACCTGCGCATACCGAACGTTGAGGAGGGCCCCGCGTGCGGCGGGGCCCTCCTCGCGCGTTCGGACGCCGCGTACTCAGCCCTCCGCCGACCAGGTCACCACGGGCGGGCGGACGGCGGCGCACAACGGGTGGCCCTTGGCGTCCGTCAGGCGCAGCCGGGCCACCAGGACGCCGCGCTCCACCGCCGCCTCGGCGACCTCCCGGTCGACCGCCGCCAGCAGCAGCTTGGCCCGGCGGAACAGCGCCCGGCCGTCGCCGTTCCCGGTCACCCAGTTCAGGTAGACGAACCGGGCGCCGGGACCGCCCTGCACGTACCGGCCGGTGAGGTCCACTCCTCCTGGTGTCGGCCTCGCCTCGCACTCCAGCGACCAGTGGGCGCGCGGCGCGTCACCGGGGAACAGGTCGAGCAACTCGGCCGGGCGACCCCGGCGTTGGACGGCGACGTGCAGGTCCCGGTAGCCCGGGAAGCCCGGCGCGGCGGCACACTCACGCCCCGGCAGGTCGGTGGCCTCAATCCTCAGTTCCATACCGATATGGTCCCCCACCGCGCGCCTCGGGAAGTTATAACGATCGGCCATCTAATGCGACGCACACTCGACCAGAGGAACAGGGAATCCTTTGTCAAAAGACCGTCAGGGACCTAGCTTTCGCTTGAGGTCCGGAGTTAGATGAAAGCCAGTTCGACTTCCAGGCCGGAATGTCGGATTTCCGCCAAGCCGCGGGCGCTTGTTCCGTTGTGCCCGCAATCTCGGAAAGGGAGAATACCCATGAAGATGATCAAGGCGATCGTGAAGAAGTTCAAGCGTGACGAGGACCTCGCCAACCACGCGTGGGTCCTGCACGTCATCTGATGCACCGTCGGCGGCGGGGGCCCCGGGCATGCCGTGGTCCCCGCCGGCGCGGCGGAGTGCCCCACCCGCTCCCTGTCCGGAGTTCTCCACCGGCTGCGGAGAACTCATTTCATCGCCATTTCATTGGAGGCGGGATTCTCGTGGAGGAAATGGCGCCGACAGCCGGGCGCAGCCATTCCATCGTTTACGCCCCGAAGATCCAGGACCTGCTGACCAGGGAAGAAAAGGTATTCCGGATCGACGCCCGCACGGTCGGCGTCTCCGACTGCGAGCTGATGGCCGAAATCGTCGCGGCGCGCCCCGTGCGGTCGGCGGAGCGCTCGGTCTACAAGCCCGCCGCGGGAGCGGACATCCACCACGACAGCGCGACCCGGACGATCCGCGCGCTGGGCCAGGACGTCATGGCGGGCATCAGGACCCCGCAGCCCCCGGCACGCGGGCTGTCCGGCGCCTGGCCCTACGCGGCCACCTCCTACCTGCGCCGATGGCTCTTCGCGTCCGACCCCCTGCCGGTCTCCCTCCTGTCGAAACGCGGCGTCACCCGCTCCGACAGGCTCTCCCGGATCGTCGACCGCGCCGTCACCGTCTGGCCGGGATCCGCTGCCGAGGGCAGGAGCACCGCGCTGGCCGCGCAGATCCGCGACGCTTCCGGCGCCCGGGAGCGGAGGCAGGCCATCGCGCTGTACCGGCGATCGACGGCCACCCTCTGCGACGGGGTCGCCGCGCTGGCCGGCAACGCCCTGTGGCTCATGGGGCCGGACCGGGAGCGGGAGGGCGCCCGCGCCGACCTCACCGAGGTCCTGTGGGAGACCCTGCGGTTGCTCCCGCCCGCGTGGATGCTGTTCCGCAACGACGGCCACGCCTACACCGGACTGCACCCCGAGATCCGGCCCGAGGACCGCGTCGCGCTCTTCCCGCTCCTGATGCACCGCGACCCGGAGCACTGGTCCGACCCGCTGGAGTTCCGGCCCGAACGGTGGGCCGGGATGGCGGACCCAGAGAAGACGCCCGGGTTCATGCCGTTCGGCTTCGACGGAGCCCGCTGCTGGGCCAAGCACCTGGTCGTACCCCTGGCCGAACGCCTGCTGAACGTCGCCTTCGACCACCGGCTCGCCATTCGCGGCCCGCGGCAGGAGACGCACGTCCCCCTGCGTTCCCTGCTCTCCGTGCGGTTCGACGCCGCGGCCAGGGCCTGACCCACGAGCCCCGAACACCCTGACACCACGGGACACACCATGGAATCGCCCACGCTGGCCGACTGGGTCGGCGATGTCCGGAGCTTCACCGGCCACCAGTGGCAGCGCAAGCCCGCGGTCTTCACGCCGGAGGAACTCGCCCCGCCGTTCGACCTGGACGCGTTGGACGCCGCCTTCGACACGGGGCTGCTGCGCACCCCCTACCTGGAGATGGTCCGCTCCACCAAGGTGACCGTCCCGCCCGAGGCCTACACCACGTCACGCGTGGTCAACGGCACCACGTACCACGGCTTCGCCGACCGTGCGAAGGTCCTCGCGCTCCTGGGCGCCGGGGCGACGCTGCTGCTGCGCTGCGTCGACCAGTGGCACCGCCCGACGGGCGAGCTGGTGGCGCGGCTGTCCGAAGAACTCGACCGGCGCGTCGAGGCGTTCTTCTTCGTCACGCCCGCCGGCGGCCAGGGTCTCGCGGTGCACCGTGACGACGCCGACGTGTTCGTCCTCCAGGCGGCCGGACGCAAGACCTGGTACGTCCACGACGCGCCGACCGTGGCGCACTGGTCGCCGGGAGAACTCCCCGACGACGAGCACTCCCCGCGGCTCCTGCACGGCGTCCTCGAACCCGGCAGCGTGCTCTACGTCCCGCGCGGCTTCGCGCACCGCGCGGTCGGCGCCGCCGGCCTCTCCGCCCACCTCTCCCTCACGATCCGCGACATCTCCGTGCCGGACCTGCGGGCCGCCCTGGAGCAGCGGTTGACGGACGGGCTGGACCTCCCGGCGCGCCCGCTGGGCGAGGCCGCGATCGACGACTCCTGCGCCGCGCTGCTCGACCACGTCCGGGCGAGGCTCGACATGATCGAACCGGAGGACGTGCGGCTCACCGCCCGGGCTGCGCAGGCACAGGCGGCCCGGGCGGCGGCGGAGAACGCGGAGCGCGCGGAGACGTTCGCCGAGGCGGCCCGGGCCTGGGAAGGCGGCGGGACCGCCGCCGGGCGGGCCGGGCTGGCGTCCGTCAGCCGCACCTGGCGCCGGCTGCGCGACGCGGCACGCACGACCCACTGACGCGCTGCCCCACTGGCGCACCGGCGCACCGACGCACCGGCGCAGGGCCGTCAACGAGACCCCGCGCGTCCGGCGGGAGCCGCCCGTCCTCCGTACCGCCGTGACGACGACGGTACGGAGGACGGTCAGCACCGGCCTCGACGGCCGAGGACGTCAGGGCGTGTCTGACAATTCGCGGCGGATCAGCGCGCGGCGTTGGGCGCCCGGCCGGGCGTGCCGGCGAAGCGTCCTCGTACTGGGTCGTACTTGGGCGTTTCGGCGGTGCGTCCGGGCGGGATGCCCGGCGTCGCGCGCCCGGCGGGAATTGTCAGACACGCCCTAAACCCGCTGCGCCGGGACCGTCCGGTCCCGCTGGAGGTCCAGCAGCTCACGGAACAGCCCGTCCGGGCGCGCCGCCAGCTCCGCCCAGGTGCCGGTCTGCACGATCCGGCCCCGGTCCATCACGATCACCCGGTCCGCCACCGCCGCGTTGGCGATGTTGTGCGTCACCAGCAGCGTGATCCGCCCCGGGGCGAGGGCGCGCAGCGCGTGCAGGATGCGGTGCTCGGCGCGCGGGTCCAGGTCCGAGGTCGGCTCGTCCAGGATCAGCAGCCCCGGGCTGCGCACCGTCCGGTACAGCGCCCGGGCCACCGCCGCCCGCTGCCAGCCGCCGCCCGACAACTCGGCGCCGCCCCACCAGCCCTGGGCCAGCAGCGTGCGCCAGCCCGACCGCAGCCGGGCCACGATCTCGTCGAAGCCCGTCCGCGCGGCCGCCCGCTCCACGTCCGCCATCACCTGCTCGGTGAGGTGCCCCAGGTGGACGTTCTCGGCCGCCCCCAGCGGCCAGCGCGCGAACTCCTGCGGCACCCGGGCCACCCGCGACCACATGCCGTCCGCGTCCAGTTCCTCCACCGGCACGCCGTCCCAGCAGATCCGGCCGGACTGCGGCAGGTAGAGGCCCGACAGCAGCTTCAGCAGCGTCGACTTGCCGCTGCCGTTCTGCCCGATCACCGCCACCACCTCCCCGGCCCGCAGCGTCATGCTGACCCCGCGCAGCGCCGGCTCCTGCTGCTCGCCGGGGTAGGCGTGCCCGAGGTCCACGACCTCCACCAGTCGCGGCGCGTCCGGCACGATCCCGCCGCGCCGGATCCGGTGACCGCCGGCCTCGTCCAGGAAGGTGAAGTAGTCGTCCAGGTACAGGCCCATCCGGTAGAGCCGGGCGCCGTTGCCGACCAGGCCCTGCAGCCCGGACGAGGCCGTCCGCAGCGCGAACGTCGCCGTACCCGCCGCCGCCAGGTCGATCCGGCCGCTCGCCACCAGGTACAGCAGCGTGCCCCAGACCAGCGCGCTGCCCGCCCCCGTGCCCAGCGAGGCCAGCAGGGAGACCTTCGCCGCCTCCCTGGTCGCCCGGTCCGTCGCCTCGACGATCTTCTCCCCGGCGCGGCGGTACTCGGCCATCAGGAACGGCGTGACCTGGTCCGAACGGACCTGGTCCGCACGGGTCTTGTCGATCAGGAACCAGCGGTAGACGCGCAGCGCGCCACGGTCCTCGTTGGTGACCACGGCCGCCAGGTAGTGGATCCGGGCCGTCCGGACGGCCGCCACCCCGGTCGGCACCGAACCCAGCAGCAGCAGCGGCACCAGCCACGGATGGAGCGTCGCCAGGACACCCGCCGCAGCGGCCAGCGAGACCGTCGAGGCGATCACGTCCTGGGCGTTGGAGAGCAGGTCCGGCGTGGTCGAGGCACCCCGATCGGCCGCCTCCCACTGCTCGTTGTACGCGGGCTCGTCGTACGCCCGCAGCTCGGCCGCGCACCCGGCGGCGATCAGCGCCAGCTCCGCCTCCCGGGTGACCCTCGGCGACACCCGGCCGGACAGCCCCACCACCGCGACCCCCAGCACCGCGCGCAGCGCGGCCGAGACGGTCAGCAGGAGCAGCGACGGCGCGGCGGTCCGCAGGTGCTCCCCCACCGGGCCCGCCACCAGCAGCGCGCCCAGGGCGCCGGTCGTCGCGTACAGCGCCAACGCCCCGAACACGCCCGCCAGCGCCTGGCACACCAGCAGCAACACGGTGGACGTCCGGTCCGCCGCCCACGCCAGCGCCACCGCGCGGCGCACCAGGTGCGGGAGGCGGCGCAGCATCGCGTTCGCCGACATCGACGCGCCGGCCTCGGCGCGGCGGTCGCCGGGGAAGCGCAGGCGCAGCTCCTCGTCGTGCTGGTCGTGGTCCTGGTCGTGCTGGTCGGGCTGGTCGTGGTCGGAGGGGGTGCGGTCGGGCGGGGTGTGGGGCCTCTCGGGCTTCACGATCTGTTCGGACACAGTGCTCCCTGCTCCCTGGTACGGCGGCCTGTGGCCGCAGCGGATCCGCGCGCGGGCAGCCCTCACCGCCGAGTGGGCGTGTGGGGTCGGCAGCGGTGCCGGAAGGCACGCTGCGAAGGGCCGGCTGCGGTGCGGACCCCGATCCTGGCAGCGGTCCGCCGGGCCGTCCGGCGTGTCCCGGCCGGTCTCACTCGATCCGGGCGATTCCGTGTCGGCGGCGGCGAGTTGGTGGCAATCGATCACCGGGAGGGTCCGCGATGTTCGATTCGGGGGCCGGTTGCGGCACGCTCCGGGCACGCGGTCCGACGATCACAGGAACATCCCGGCCGAGCCCGCGCTGCCCGGCCTCGCTGGCCTCGCCGACCTCGCCGGCCGTCTCAGGGGGTCGGCGGGTGGAGCGCGAGGAGGGAGGGGGTGCTGGGGGCGGCGAGGCGGAGCAGCCCGTGGCCGGTGCCGGCGAGGCCGACCATCAGGGAGGGGCTGTGGACGCCGTGCGGGAGGCCGCAGGTCCAGCCGCGGGTGTCGAGGTCGTCGAGGGTGGCGTGGGCCTGCCGCAGGGCGGCGGTGCGCCAGCGGTCGCCGGCGAGCAGGAGGGGTTCGAGGTTGCCGAAGTCGCCGTGGCAGAGCGAGAAGTTGTGGCCGAAGCCCTCGCGGAGGACGGTGGTCAGGGCGGTGTCGCGTTCGGCGAGGAGCAACTCGCGGGCTTCGGGGAGGAGTTCGGCGAGTTCGGTGCGGGCGAGCGCGATGCCCGAGGCGCCGTGGCACCAGAGGGCCGGGTAGTGGGGCGCGTCAGGGCCGTCGTCCTCGCGGACGTCGCGCCAGTTGGCGGCGGCCGGGTCGAACAGGGTGCGTTCGTACTCGACGGCGGCGAGGGCGAGTTGGGGCAGCCGGGGGTCACCGAGATGCCGGCCGGCACGGGCGAGCGCCCAGGCGATGCCGGAGCCGCCGTGCGCGAAACCGGCCAGCGGGCGCTTGACGGTGCCGGCGAGGGAGGCGGGCAGCCAGCCGGCGCCGCCTTCGGGGTGCGGGGCGGCGGCCCGGACGAGGCGTTCGGCGCAGGCGGCGAGGGCGTCGGTGACGGCGGGGCCGGGGCGGACGGCCGCCCAGGCGAGCAGTCCGCCGATGGTGCCCGCGTTGCCGGCGAGGAGGTCGTGCTGGGCGTCGTCGGCGGCGGTGGCGGCGCTGCGGCGCACCACCTGGGCGGCCAGGGCGTCGAGTTCGGCGTCGGGGTGGTGGGCGGCGAGGTGGGCGAGGGCGTAGAGGATGCCGCCGACTCCGGCGAGGCCGCCGCCGAGGCGGTCGGCGCGCCGGCGAATTTGGTGACGTAACGTCAGTTCGGCTGCCCGGGCGGTGCTTCGGTGCTCGCGATCGCCGGTGACGGTGGCGAGCTGATGGAGGAAGAGGGCGACGCCGGCCGTCCCGCTGTAGAGGTCGGGGCCGAGTTCGGCGGGTGCCCAGCGGCCGGGCGGGGCCCAGTTGGGGCCGGCCCAGGCGAGGTCCGCGCTCCCCCGGTAGGCCTCCCGGAGGAGCTGTTCGCCGGCGTCGACGGCCTTGGCGAGGGCGCGGGCGGCCAGGTCCGGGCCTTCGGCCGGCCTCCCGGGTGGCGCGGGAGGGGACGTGACCGGGTGGCGGCGCGGCTCGCGGGCGCCGTCCGCGGTGGTCACCGACAGGCGCAGCAGCTGGAGTTGGCGGGCCAGGTCCGGTTCGCCGAGGGCGTCCGCCTTGGCGAGGGCGAGGTCGAGTGCGGGCCGGTCGGTGACACCGGGGATCAGGACGCCGGTGGAGGAGCGGGCGTCGACGCTGTCGGGGCGGATGGTGAAGACCGGGACGTCCCCGCGCCAGAGGTCGGCGCGCTCGTGGTCGACGTAGGCGAGCGCGTGGTCCTCCCAGGCGGGGAGCGCCCAGAGCCGGTCGAGGTGGCGGTCCTGGTCGAGGCCGTCGCGGAGCAGGTCGGGGTGGCAGGCGGTGGCGAGCAGGCTGCGGTACTCGAAGGTGTCGCGGCGGAGCATCCTGGTCTCGTCGGCGGCGAACGCCCGGATGAGTTCCCGGAGTTCGCCCTTGTGGGCGGCGAGCAGCCGGTAGGCCTCGGTGAAGCCGGCTTCGAGCTCGCCGACGTGGTCGGCCAGGCGCAGCGGCCGCCCGGGCGGGACGGGACGGCTGCCGGGCGCCGCGACGGGCATCCGGTGGTACTCCAGGCGGAGCCGGTCGGTGCCCTGGTCGACCAGGACGGGGGCGGGGCGCGGCGGGAGGCTGCCCGGATCCCAGCCGAGGGCGGAGAGGTCGGTGCCGCCGTTGCCCTCGTCCCACATGCGCTCGGGCAGCAGGCCGGAGCGCAGCACCGAGTGTCGGGCCTGGTGGCGGGCGAGCCGTTCGGACTCGGAGAGGTCCTTGGCGGGTTCGGGCAGGTCGGGGTGGAACAGCGCTTCCAGGTCGATCAGGACCGGCTGGTCGCGGACGGCGATCAGGTTCTGGGCGTGGCAGTCGACCGCGTCGAGGGTGTGGAGCAGCGCGGCGAGGGTGCCGGCGCGGTGGTAGAAGTCGCTCAACTCGGCGTCGTCGCTGGCTGGTTCGGCGGCGACGTGGGCGACCCAGCCGTAGCCGTCGCGGGCCAGGTGGGCGAGGTCGTGCAGCGGCAGCCGGAGCATGGGGTTGAGCCAGCGCAGGAGGTGCTGGAAGTGCGTCTCGGCGCCGAGCGGGCGCGGCTTGTAGACGATGCGGGTGCCGTGTTCGAAGCGCAGGGCGCTGACGCTGGCGCCGCCCCGGTGCGGGTCGCCGAGGCCGGTGGCGAGTTCGGTGAGGCGGCCGAGCGGGCGGCCGTCGGCGAAGGTGCGGGCGAGGGCGGGGAGGTCGGCGGCGAGGCGGCGGTACAGGGTGAGGCAGGTGGCGGTCCACTGTTCGGCGGCGGTGGCCAGCCGGTACGCCAGCACCGGGTATTCGGCGAGGAGTCGGACGGCGCGGCCGGGTTCGGTGAGCCGGTCGAGGAAGTTCCGGTAGCGCTGTTCGGGGGTGTCTCCGGTCAACTCGCCGGAGAGGCGGGCGACGTGGAGTTCGGTGATGACGGTGCGGACGGCCGCGGTGTGCGCGGTCGCGGTGAGTGCGGGCAGGACGAGGTCGGCGAGCTGGTCGGGGGTGCCGAGGGTGGCGGGACCGGGGGAAGCCGCGCCCGGGGTGGCGGGGCCGAGTTCGGCGAGGCCGGTGCGCAGGCGGTCGCGGGCGTCGGCGAGCAGCGGGGCGACGAGCCGGGCGAAGGCGTGCTCCTCGGGGAGGTCGAGGGTGTGCCCGGCCTCGAAGGCGGCGGCGAGGCGTTCGGCCCAGTCGGGGGTGCCGAGGCGGTCCGCGAGGTCGGCCGGGTGTTCGGCGAGCAGGGCGCGCAGCCCGTCCGGGTCGAGGCGGTCGGCGGCGAGGCGGCGCTCGAACCAGTCGTCCCGGTCGAAGGGCGGCTGGGCGCGCCAGCGGTCGAGGATCCGCCCGGCACGGTCGGCCCGTTCAGTCCGTTCGGCGCGCTGGGCGTCCGGGTCGGGCAGCGGACCGCGGGCGGCGAGCGGGACGGCTCGGGCGGCGGCCCGACGGATTTCGGACGCGTCAACCACGGGCGGTCTCTCCATGCTCGGTTCGTGCACGACGGTTTCGGTGCTGTGCGCTCGACGGTCGCGGTACCGGGCGTACGCGCCCCGGCGATGCGGCCGGGGCGCGCGCTCACCGGCCGTATCGTGCGTCCGCGACGCGGGCTCCGGCGGTGCGACCGGGGTCCGCGCCGCGGACGGCGGACTCAGAAGCTGCAGACGTGGGCGCAGCTGCTCCAACCGCCACAGGTGCTGGCCTGCACCGCGGCGGTCACGTAGACCTCGTCCGACAGGTCGCCGGCCGGGTGGACCTGGTGGCCCTGGCCGAGGGTGAGCCGGAAGTCCTCGTCCTTGAGCGCGCGGACCTGCTCTGCCGTGGGCTGCATGGTGCCTCCTTCAGACATTCGGGTCTGGCACGGTCGTGCCGGGTCGGGATCCTGGCACCGCCCCACCCGCCGCACCAGGGGTGTGCCGCGCACCGGGCACAATTTCGGCCAGGGTCGAAATAGGGACGAGGCCTCCCCGCCCGTCCTGCTTCCGCAGGCCGCGCCCGCTCCCCCGGCCAGCCGTCGAACCTCCCGTCGCCCTACACCTGTCCGGAATCCGGGCAGTGACGGGGGCCTGAACCAGGCCCCACGTTTGAACGGCCGGGCCCCGGGCAGTCCGCACCGCCCGTCGCTCCTGTGGCCGGGCCGGGCACCGAAGGTCACGATGGAATCCGGCAACCCCCGCCCCCGGCCCGATCGGAGCGCGATGAGCGAGCAGCACAACGTCGTCCTGCTGACCTTCCCGGACGCCGCCACGTGGCGGACGGCCTTCGACGAGGCTCAGCACCTGCCGGGCCTGCGGCAGCTGGCGGCGCTGGAGCGCAGCGCCGACGGCCTGTTGGAGATCCAGGACACCTTCACCCGGGGCGCGGGCGTGACCACCGTCAGCTCCGGCGTCCTCGGCGGCCTGGTGGGCCTGGTCGGCGGGCCGATCGGCGTCCTGCTCGGCTTCGCGGCCGGTGCGGCGCTCGGCAACGCCGCCGAGGAGGGCCGGGCGACGGAGGGCGGCGCCGGGCTGATCATGCTCTCGCCGCGCGTCCCGGACGGCGGCGCGCTGCTCGTCCTGGAGCTCCGGGAGTCCTCCCCCGACCGGGCCGACGACCTGGCCTCCCGGCACGGGGCCACGGTCGAGCGGATCGACGCGCAGGCCTTCGCCGAGCAGGTCCGGACCGCCGAGCACAAGGCGGAGCAGGACCCGGCGGAGCAGGACCCGGCCGCGCGGAACGCGGCGGAACAGGACACGGCGGAGGAGCCCAAGGCGGAGGGTCACCGGCCCGGCGAGGGCGCCTGACCCGCCGCCCGGCCCCTCACTCGGCCCGCAGCGCCTCGATCGTCCGCGCCCGAGCCGCCCGGACGGCGGGCAGCAGCGCCCCGAGCAGCGCGATCAGCACGCCGCCGAACCCGAGCAGCGCCAGCACCGGCGTGCCGAACACGTCGAGGGCCGAGCCGCCGAGGACGGAGCAGGTGGTGGCCACCAGGGCGGCCAGCCCGATCGCGACGGACTGCGTGCGGCTCCGGCGGACACCCGCGCGCACCGCCCTGCCCAGCGCGGTCATGCCGCCACCGCCGAGTCCGAGGCGATCCGGCCGTCCCGCATCCGGACCGTGCGGTGGCGCAGTCCTCGGCGAGGGCCGCCCGCGCGCCCTCGTAGTGGCGGCTCACACCGCTCAGTTCGATCACCGGTTCGCTGCTCGTCCCCCGCTCCTCGTACGTTCCCGCCTGGTGGACGGCACGAAGGTACGGACGGGCGGCGCGCCGGGGACGCTGCCCAGGGCGACTCCGCTCCCCCGTCCGGCCGACCCGGCGCGGCCAGGCCTTCGACCTGGCCCCGGCCCTGTTCCTCGCCTTCGCCTGCGCCCGCTACGCCACCACCGCGAGCAAGGGTCACGGCACCGACTGGTACGGGCTGATGCTGCTGGTGCCGCTCGTGCCGCTGCCGCTGGTGCTGCGCCGCCGCCTGCCGCTGGCGGTGCTGTGGGCGGTGATGCCGGCCGCGCTGCTGGTGCGCCACCAGTCGGAGGACATCGCGTACGCGGCCGGCGTGGCCGTCATCATCGCCGCCTACAGCGCCGCCGCCTACGGGCGCCGCCCGGCGGCACTGCTGCCGATCCTGCCGGCGGCCGCCGCGACGCTGGTGGTGCTCTTCGACGACGCCAAGCTGCCGCACTTCCCCAACGCGGTGATCGCGCTGCTGGTCCTGGTCCCGGTGTTCGCGGTCGCCTACGAACTACGGATGTGGCGCCGCCGGGTGGACGAGGAGCGCGAACGGCTGTCCGCCCTGGAGCGCGGGCGGCTGGCCGCGCTGGAGCACGCGGTGGAGCTCGAACGGGCGTGGATCGTTCGGGAGTTGCACGACGTGGTGACGCACAACGTGAGCATGATGACGATCCAGGCCGGGGCCGCCCGCAAGATCCTGGACACCGCCCCGGACAAGGCCCGCGAGGCGATGGCCGCGGTGGAGGCCTGATCGGCCTGCGCGAACGCCTCGCCGTCTACGGCGGCACCCTGCACACCGGCCCCCGGCCGCGCGGCGGCTACCGCGTCAAGGCCCTTATCCCCCTGGAGAGTTCATGAGCGAGCGGGCGCTGCGCGTGGTGGTGGCCGACGACCAGGCCCTGGTCCGCACCGGGTTCCGGCTGATCCTCGAATCGGAGGGGATCGAGGTGGTCGCCGCCTACGAGACCGGGCTGGTCAACGTCGGCACGGCGGCGCAACCCCGGTAGCGGTCCGCCATCGGCCCGGAGGCGTACACCTCCGGGCCGATGGCGGATCCTCACCGCCCTCCGGACGGCTGACGCCAACTCCCGTCGGCCGCCCGGGAACCCGGGATCACGGGATCGGGCGGGCGCGGGATCAGGCGACGTCGAACCGGTCCAGGTTCATCACCTTGACCCACGCCGCGACGAAGTCGGCCACGAACTTCTCCTTCGCGTCGTCGCTCGCGTAGACCTCGGCGACGGCGCGCAGTTCGGAGTTGGAGCCGAAGACCAGGTCGGCCCGGGTGCCGGTCCACTTGAGCGCGCCGGTGGCCGCGTCCCGGCCCTCGAAGGTGTGCCCGTCCTCCGAGGTGGCCTTCCACTCCGTGCCCAGGTCCAGCAGGTTGACGAAGAAGTCGTTCGTCAGGGCCTCGGGGGTCTCGGTGAGGACGCCGTGCGGAGACTGCTGGTAGTTGGCGCCCAGCACCCGCAGGCCGCCGACCAGGACGGTCAGTTCGGGCGCGCTCAGGGTCAGCAGGTTCGCCTTGTCGAGCAGCAGGTACTCGGCGCCCAGCCGGCTGCCCTTGCCCACGTAGTTGCGGAAGCCGTCCGAGGTCGGCTCCATCGCCGCGAAGGAGTCGACGTCGGTGAGCTCCTGCGTCGCGTCCACCCGGCCCGGTGTGAACGGCACCACCACGTCGTGGCCGGCCACCCGGGCGGCCTTCTCCACGCCGACGCCGCCGGCCAGCACCACCACGTCCGCCAGCGAGACCTGCTTGGCGCCGGACCGGGCGTTGAACTCCTGCTGCACGCCCTCCAGGGTGCGCAGCACCGAGGCGAGCCGGTCCGGCTCGTTGACCTCCCAGCCGATCTGCGGCTGGAGCCGGATCCGGCCGCCGTTGGCGCCGCCGCGCTTGTCGCTGCCGCGGAAGGAGGAGGCCGCCGCCCACGCGGTGGACACCAGCTCGGAGACCGACAGCCCGGAGGCGGCGATCCGCTCCCGCAGGGCGGCGACGTCCGCTGCGTCGATCTGCCGGTAGTCGACCGCGGGCAGCGGGTCCTGCCACACCAGTTGCTCGGCCGGGACCTCCGCGCCGACGTAGCGGGCGACCGGGCCCATGTCGCGGTGGGTCAGCTTGAACCAGGCGCGGGCGAAGGCGTCCGCGAGCTCCTCGGGGTGCTCCAGGAAGCGCCGGGAGATCGGCTCGTAGACCGGGTCCAGGCGCAGCGAGAGGTCGGTGGTCAGCATCGTCGGGGCGTGCCGCTTGGACGGGTCGTGGGCGTCCGGGACGGTGCCCGCTCCGGCGCCGCCCTTCGGCTTCCACTGGAAGGCGCCGGCCGGGCTCTTGGTCAGCTCCCACTCGTAGCCGAACAGCGTCTCGAAGAAGCTGTTGTCCCAGGTCACCGGGGTGGCCGTCCAGGCGCCCTCCAGGCCGCTGGTGATCGCGTCCCCGCCCTTGCCGGTGCGGAAGGTGCTCTTCCAGCCGAGGCCCTGCTGCTCGATCGGGGCGTCCTCGGGGTCGGGGCCGACGTTGTCCGCCGGGCCCGCGCCGTGGGTCTTGCCGAAGGTGTGGCCGCCGGCGATCAGCGCGACGGTCTCCTCGTCGTTCATCGCCATCCGGTAGAAGGTCTCGCGGATGTCGCGGGCGGCGGCGAGCGGGTCCGGGGTGCCGTTGGGGCCCTCGGGGTTGACGTAGATCAGGCCCATCTGGACGGCGGCGAGCGGGCGCTCCAGCTGGCGGTCACCGGTGTAGCGCTCGTCGCCGAGCCAGGTGGTCTCCGGGCCCCAGTAGACGTCCTCGTCCGGCTCCCACTCGTCCACGCGACCGCCGCCGAAGCCGAAGGTCTCGAAGCCCATCGACTCCAGGGCGACGTTCCCGGCCAGGATCATCAGGTCGGCCCAGGAGAGGTTGCGGCCGTACTTCTTCTTCACCGGCCACAGCAGGCGGCGGGCCTTGTCCAGGCTGGCGTTGTCGGGCCAGCTGTTCAGCGGGGCGAAGCGCTGCTGCCCGGCGCCGGCGCCGCCGCGGCCGTCGCTGATCCGGTAGGTGCCCGCGCTGTGCCACGCCATCCGGATGATGAAGGGGCCGTAGTGCCCGTAGTCGGCCGGCCACCACGCGTGCGAGGTGGTGAGGGCCGTCTCGATGTCCCGCTTCACGGTCGGAAGGTCGAGGGATCCGAACGCCGCGGCGTAGTCGAAGTCCGCGCCGAGCGGGTTCGCCACGGCCGGATTCTTCGCGAGGATCTTCAGATTGAGCCGCTCCGGCCACCACTGGCGGTTTCCGCCGCCCTGGGTGGGGTGCGGCGCGCGCCCGTGGGCCACCGGGCAGCCACCCGTGCCCTCCGCCTGCGGCTCGGGTTCGGTAACGATGGGATCGTGGTTCTCAGACATGGAAATCCTTCCCTACAAGGCGGATCACGGTGTCTTGACTGCTACTTCCTGCTACCCAGGCTATCGCCGGAGCCGATCCTACGATGGACTCGATCCACGTCAAGATTGACACCAAACCCATATCCGATCGGGAACCGGAGAGAAGCCGCAATCACTTGGTAAAATCCGGTCTTCCCATTGACCTGAATAGGTGAACCGATATGAGTGACCTGCTGGAGCGACTGCGCGGACGCGGCTGGCGCCTCACCTCCCAGCGGCGTGTCGTGGCGGAGGTCCTGGACGGCGAGCACGTTCACCTCACCGCCGACGAGGTCCACGCCCGAGCCGCCGAACGCCTGCCCGAGATCTCCCGGGCCACCGTCTACAACACCCTCGGCGAACTGGTCACCCTCGGCGAGGTCATCGAGGTCTCCACCGACGGCCGGGCCAAGCGCTACGACCCCAACGCCCACCACCCGCACCAGCACCTCGTCTGCACCCACTGCGGCACCATCCGCGACGTCCACCCCACCGACGACCCCCTCACCGCCCTGCCCACCGACCAGCGCTTCGGCTTCACCGTCACCGACGCCGCCGTCACCTACCGCGGCCTCTGCCCGGCCTGCGCGGGCTGACCACGGGCTGACCACGGGCCCGGACTCACATCCCCGCCCGGACCGAGGACCGGGATTCCCTGCGAAGATCGAGGGATGGAACTGACGATGGTTGACGTCGCACCGGGGAGCGCCGCCATGGCGGCCGATGTCGGGCCGCTGATACGGCAGTTGAGGCCGGCCCTGACCGCCGAGGGGTTCGCCGCCTTCGCCGCCGAGGCGCACGCGCAGGGGCTGGCCTTCACCGCCGCGTACGACGGTCGCGGGCGGTGCGTCGGGGTGGCGACCCACCGGGTGCTGGCGACCAGCCGCGGCCGGCTGCTGTTCGTCGACGACCTGGTGACCGACCGCGCGGTGCGGTCGGCGGGGGTCGGCGGGCGGCTGATGGCGGAGCTGGAGGAGCGGGCCCGGCGGGCGGGGTGCGCCCGGATCGAGCTCGACTCGGGGGTGACCAACCACGGCGCGCACCGCTTTTATCACGCGGCCCGGATGTCGATCGTCGCCCTGCACTTCGCCCGCGAGATCCGGGCCGGTTCGTAGCGGTTCGAGGGGACGGCCGGTTCGCGGCCCGCGGTGCCGGCCGGTTCGTGGTACGCGATGCCGGTCGGTTCGCGGCCGTTCGCCGCGGCACCGGGCCGGAGTTGACACGGAATCACGGAGTTGACGGACCCGCCGGCCCGCCCTTGACCCCCGCCGGGGCCGGGCTGGGACGATCCCCGGCATGGGCGAAACCATCAACGAGAAGCAGCCGATATTCTCCGCCGACGCCGACATTCGAATTTCCGCGACACCGGTCGAGGTCTACGCGGTGGTCAGCGACCTGCCGCGCAGCGGCGAATGGAGCCCGGAATGCCTGGGCGGTGAATGGACGGTCGGCGAGCCGGCCGCCGTCGGGTCCGTGTTCCGCGGCGACAACCTCCGCGGCGACGACATCGTCGCCTGGGCACCGGTGGTCCGCGGCCGGTGGACGACCCAGTCCGAGGTGGTCACCGCGGAGCCGGGCCGGACCTTCCGGTGGGCGATACACAACTCGGACGGCCAGAAGCAGGAGAGCATCTGGGGCTTCGACATCGAAGCCGCCGAGGGCGGCGGCAGCCTGCTGACCCACCACTTCCGCATGGACTCGGCCACCCAGGGCATCAAGGGCATCACCGCGGAGATGGACGCGGCCGAGAAGCAGCGCTTCTTCGCGGAGTGGGGCGACAAGATCTCCGGCGATCTGGCCGCCACCCTGCAGCGCATCAAGGCCGTCATCGAAGAGGCGTGACGCCGGGCGGTATCCGGCCTTTCCGCGATTCGCCCGGAATTCCCGGGCTCGTACCCGGGCACGCGGCCATTCGGACGCCCGGGCACGCCAATTCACCTCGGACGGTGTCCCTTTCACCGCGGGTGGTGTCCATTCCATTCACGTCAGGCGCCGACGGCGCACAGCCGCGGCCCGGGAGGCGTACAGGTGCTTCTTCAACGTATCGGAAACCGGGGAATTCAGCTCGGGATGCTCTTCGAACGCGCCGCGGCCAGACACGGCGCGAACGTCCTCATCCTCGACCACGACCTCGACGCGGCACCGGAGTTGGGCCGCAGGGCGACTGTCGCCGAGGTGTCGGACCTGGTGGACGACCTGGCGTCCCGGCTCTGGGCGGCGGGCGTGCGGCCGAGCCGGCGGGTGGTGGTGTACAAGGCCGACGGCTTCGACATCACGCTGCTCGCGTGCGCGGCGGCGCGGATCGGGGCGGTCCCGGTCCTGCTGTCGCCGGCTCTGGACGGCGCGACCGTCGCCGAGCTGGTCCGCCGTACCGACCGGCCGTTCCTGGTGACCGACCAGGAGAAGCTGGAGAACGTGCTGCCCGAGACGGTCTTCGACCTCGCCGACCGGGTGGTGCTGACCTCCGGCTCGTACCGGGACGCCGTCGAACTGCGGGCGCTGGCCGGGGTGGAGAGGGTCAAACCCGTCATCATGCCGGCCGACCACCCGACGCTGATCACCCACACCTCGGGCACCACCGGGACGCCCAAGCTGGCCGTGCACACCGGGTTCAGCCTGCAGTCCCGCTACCGCCCGCAGGCCTCCGTCATCGCCCCGCTGATCCCGGGCCGGGAGACCATCGCCATCCACGTCTCCTTCGTCCACTCCCGGCTGATCACCGCGCTGGCGATCTCGCTCTACCGCGGCTTCCCGCTGGTCGTGCTGCGCGAGTCGGACCCGAAGCACGTCGGCGACCTGTTCGCGCGGCTGAAGCCGGGCATCCTGGAGGCGCACCCCAACTCCTTCATGGAGTGGGAGGAGTTGGCGCAGGACCCGCGCGGCCCACTGTCCAACGTCAAGCTGTTCAGCAGCACCTTCGACGCGATCCACCCGCGGACCGTGCACCGGTTGCTGCGCGCCACCCGGCGCCGCTCGCCGCTCTTCGGCCAGTTGTACGGGCAGAGCGAGGTCGGCCCGGCCATCGTCCGCGGCTTCACCCGACGCCGCACCCTGGACGACGACGGCCGCTGCGTCGGCATGCCGTTCCCCGGGATGACCGACGTCCGGGTCGTCAGCCGGAACGGCAACCCGCCGTCCGAGCGGAACCCGGGCTTCATCGAGGTGCGCAGCGACGGACGCATCGTCACCTATCTCGGCGAGCAGGACCGCTACGACGCCCAGGTGTCGGCGGACGGCTGGTGGCGGATGGGCGACGTCGGCTACCGCACCAAGTGGGGCTGCGTGCACCTGCTGGACCGCGAGGTCGACCTGATCGAGGGCTTCGGCAGCACCCTCGCGGCCGAGGACACCCTGTTCGGCCAGTTGCCCGGCCTCGCCGAGGTCATCATCATCCCCGGCCCGGACGGCCGGGCCGTGCCGGTGGTGTGCACCAAGGACGACGAACCACTGGACCTGGCGGCCTGGCGGCGCGCCACGGCGTCGCTGCCGCCGATGGCCGAGCCGGTCCACCGACGGCTGGACGAGCTGCCGAGGACCGCCACCACCAAGATCAAGCGCCTGGAACTCGCCCGCCTGCTGCTCGCCGACGCCCCGCAGGGCACCCGGGCGGACGTGGAAGACGTGGAGGACGTGAAGCCATGAGTGAGCGAAGCCATCTCGTCATCGAGAGGTGCGCGCGGGCGAATGCCCCTGCCGAGCGAAGCGGGGCGGGCGCATGAGCGGAGTGGGCAGCAAGGCGGCACTGGAGGTCTGCGTCATCGGGGCCGGCCCGCGCGGCCTGTCCGTTCTGGAGCGGCTCTGCGCCAACGAGCGCGCGGCGCCCTCGCACGGCTCCATCACGGTGCACATGGTCGACCCGGCCGCGCCCGGCGCCGGCGCCGTCTGGCGCCAGGACCAGTCACGGCACCTGCTGATGAACACCGTCGCCTCGCAGATCACCGTGTACACCGACGACAGCTCCCGGATCGACGGCCCGATCGAGCCCGGTCCGAGCCTGTGGGAGTGGGCGGTGGAGGTCGCCGAGGCCGGCGCCGCCTCCGGGCAGGACGAGGAGTGCGTGGCCGAGGCCCGCACCCTGCGAGCCGACAGCTACCCCACCCGGGCGTTCTACGGGCGCTACCTGAACGCGAGCTTCCGCCGGGTGGTGGACGGCGCGCCCGCGCACGTCACCGTCCAGGTGCACCGCTCGCGGGCGGTGGCGATGGCGGACACCCACGGTGTCCCCGGCGGCCCGCAGGGCATCCGCCTGGAGAACGGCAGCCGGCTCAACCACCTGGACGCCATCGTGCTCGCCCAGGGCCACGTCGCGGCCCGGCCGACCCCGCACGAGGAGCGGACGGCGAGCCTGTCCCGGATCCACCACCTCACCTACATCACCCCGGCCAACCCGGCGGATCTCGACCTGAGCGGCATCCTGCCGGGCCAGCACGTACTGTTGCGCGGCCTCGGGCTGAACTTCTTCGACCACATGGCCCTGTTCACGGTCGGCCGGGGCGGCGCCTTCGTCCGCGCGGACGGACGGCTGGTGTACCGGCCGTCGGGCCGGGAGCCGAAACTGTTCGCCAGTTCGCGCCGCGGCATCCCGTACCACGCCCGCGGCGAGAACGAGAAGGGCGCGTACGGCCGTTACTTCCCCCGGTTGCTGACCGCCGAGTACATCGCCGGGCTGCGCGAGCAGTCCGCGGCCGGCGAGCCGGTGCAGTTCCGCACCGACCTGTGGCCGCTGATCGCGCGCGAGGTGGAGAGCGTCTACTACGGCACGCTGCTCGACGCGAAGGGCCGCGGCGCCGAGCGGGAGCCCTTCGTCCAGCGGTACCTGACGGTCGCCCACGGCGGCGGCTTCGCGGCCCTGCTCGACGAGTACGGCATCCCCGAGTCGGAGCGGTGGGACTGGGAGCGGCTCTTCCGCCCTTACGGGGACCGGGAGTTCAGCGGGCCGGAGGACTTCCGCGACTGGCTGCTCGGGTACCTGGCCGAGGACGTCGAGGCGGCCCGCGCCGGCAACCTCAGCGGCCCGCTCAAGGCCGCCCTGGACATCCTGCGCGACCTGCGCAACGAGATCCGCCTCGCGGTGGACCACGGCGGGCTGGAGGGGAACTCGCACCGGGACGACCTGGAGGGCTGGTACACCCCGCTCAACGCCTTCCTGTCGATCGGCCCGCCGGTCTCCCGGATCGAGGAGCTGATCGCCCTGATCGAGGCCGGGGTGGTCGAACTCACCGGCCCGGGCACCGAGATCCGGATCGACACCGAGGCGGCCGCCTACGTGCTCACCTCCCGGGCGGTGCCCCAGCCGCCGGTGCGCGCCACCGTCCTGATCGAGGCCCGGCTGCCCGAACCCGACCTGCGCCGCACCACCGACCCGCTGCTGCAGCACCTACTGAGCACCGAACAGGCCACCGCGTACCGGATCCCGGGCACGGGCGGCACCGACTACGAGACCGGCGGCCTGGCCGTCACCAAACGGCCGTACCGGCTGCTGGACACCCGGGGCCGCGCGCACCCGCGGCGCTACGCCTACGGGGTGCCGACCGAGTCGGTGCACTGGGTGACGGCGGCCGGAATCCGGCCCGGCGTGGACTCGGTGACGCTCGGCGACTCGGACGCGATCGCCCGCTCGCTGCTCGCCCTGCCGCCCACCACCCAGCTGCCCTTCGGCGTCCGGCCGGACGCGGCCGTCACCGACCTGACCGGAGTGCTGATATGACCGACCCTGACGAGCCGGCCGCGCCGGACGAACCCGGCGGCCCGCACGACCCGCACGACGCGGCCGACATCCTGACCGACGCCGGGCTGCTCTCGCCGGTCCGCGCCGGGACGCCGGTCGAGGCCGCCGTCTGCGACCGGGCCTGGCTACAGGCCATGCTGGACGCCGAGGCGGCGCTGGCCCGGGCCCAGGCCGGGCTGGGCACCCTGCCGAGGACCGCCGCCGACACCATCACCCGCCTGGCCCGCGCCGAGCTGCTGGACCTGCGGGCCCTCGCGGTCGAGTCCCGGGAGACCGCCAACCCGGTGGTCGGGCTGGTCCGGGCGCTGACCGGGGTGGTGGCGGCCGAGGACCGGGCCGCCGCCGAGTACGTCCACCGCGGCTCCACCAGCCAGGACGTCCTGGACACCGGTGCGATGCTGGTGGCCGCCCAGGCCCTGCGGATCATCCGCGCCGACCTCGCCCGCACCGCGCGGGCCCTGGCCGTCCTCGCCGAACGGCACCGGGACACCGTCCTCCCCGGCCGCACGCTCGCCCTGCAAGCCGTACCGACCACCTTCGGCCTCAAGGCAGCCGGCTGGCGCCAGCTCGTCCTGGACTCCGAGCAGCGGCTCGGACGGGTCGCCGAGCACGGTCTGCCGGTCTCGCTCGGCGGCGCCGCCGGCACCCTCGCCGGGTACCTGGAGTACGCCCGGATCGACGGCGCGGCCGCGGGCGGGGCGAACGGGGCGGCGCCGGACCCGGGCGACTACCTGGACCGACTGCTCACCGCCTTCGCCGCCGAGACCGGGCTGGCCCGCCCGGTGCTGCCCTGGCACGCGCTGCGCACCCCGATCGCCGACCTCGCGGGCGCGCTGGCCTTCACCGCCGGCGCCCTCGGCAAGATCGCGATCGACGTGCAGTCGCTGACCAGGACGGAGGTCGGCGAGGTGGCCGAGCCCACCGCGGCCGGGCGCGGCAGCTCCTCCGCGATGCCGCACAAGCGCAACCCGGTGCTGGCCACCCTGATCCGCAGCGCCGCGCTGCAGGTGCCGGTGATCGCCGCCGGGCTCACCCAGTGCCTGCTGGCCGAGGACGAGCGCTCGGGGGGCGCCTGGCACGCCGAGTGGCAGCTGCTGCGCGAGGCGCTGCGGCTGACCGGGGGCGCCGCACACACCGCGGTGGAGCTCGCCGAGGGGCTGGAGGTCAAGCCCGAACGGATGCGCACCAACCTCGAACTGACGGGTAGTCAGATCGTCTCGGAGCGGATCGTCGCCGTCCTGGCACCCCGGCTCGGCAAGGCGGCGGCCAAGCAGCTGCTCACCGAGGCGTCCGGCGCAGCCGACCGCGACGGTCGGCCGCTGGAGCAGGTGCTCGCCGAACTGCCCGCTCTCGACGGCATGTTCGGCAGGGTCGAGCTCTCTCGGCTGTGCGATCCGACCACGTACACCGGAGCGGCCGGCCCCCTCGTCGACCGGGCCCTGCGCGAGCCGTGAGGCCGGCCCGGCGTCCGGCGCCCCGGCACCGGGCGCCCGAGCGATCCGCGACCAACCGAAGGGGAAGAGGAGCATGTTCCTGCAACGCGTCGGCAATCGAGGCATCCGGCTGGGCACGGTCTGGGACCGCGCGGCCGCCCGTCACCCGGCGAGCCCGGTCTACCTCGACCACGACCTCGACATCGCCCCGGAGCTGGGCCGGCGGGTCACCCTGACCGAACTCGCCGACCTGGTCGACGACTTCGCCGCCCGGTTGTGGGCTTCCCAGGTCCGCCCCGGCTCGCACGTGGTGATCCACAAGTCGGACAGCTTCGACATCTCCCTGCTCGCCTACAGCGTCGCCCGGGTCGGCGGGGTACCGGTGCTGCTGTCCCCGAAGCTGGACGGCGCCACCGTCGCCCGTCTGCTGGGGCGACTGTCCCGGCCGACGCTGCTCACCGACGCGGCGAAGCTGGAGCAGGCACTCCCGTCCGAGGTGTTCGACCTGACCGAGCGGGTGCTGGTGGCCACCGGGGAGTTCCCGGGCGCGACCGCGCTGGCCGGGCTGGCCGGGGTCGAGCGGGTGGCGCCGGTGACCATGCCGCAGGACCGGCCGGCCCTGATCACCCACACCTCGGGCACCACCGGCCTGCCCAAGCTCGCCGTCCAGACCGGCATCACGATCCAGGCCCGCTGCCGCCCGCAGTCGGTGCTGCTCGCCCCGGTCGGGCGGCACGAGCCGATCGCCGTGCACGTCTCCTTCGTCCACTCGCGGATGATCAGCGGGGCCGCGCTGTTCGCGCTGCGCGGCCATCCCATGATCATCCTGCGGGACGACGAGCCGGAGCACGTCGCGAAGCTGTTCGCCCGGATCCCCCCGGGGGTGATCGAGTCCCACCCCAACACCCTGCTGAGCTGGGAGGTCCTGGCGGACCACCCGGCGAAGCCGCTGGCCAAGGTCCGCTGCTTCAGCAACACCTTCGACGCCATCCACCCGCGCACGGTCGACACCCTGCTGGGCGCGTCCGAGCGCAGCCTGCCGTTCTTCGCCCAGACGTACGGGCAGAGCGAGACCGGCGCCATCGCCGCCCGCACCTACACCCGGCACCGCCGCAGCGGCGCCGACGGCCGCTGCGTCGGGCGGACCTTCCCCGGGATGACCGAGGTCCGGGTGGTCAGCCGGGACGGCCGGCCGGTGGCCAAGGACTCCCCCGGCCACATCGAGGTGCGCAGCGGCGGGCAGATCGTCACCTACTTCGGCGAACGGGAGCGCTTCGAGGGCCAGTTCTCGCGGGACGGCTGGTGGCGGATGGGCGACCTCGGCTACCGCACCCGGTGGGGCTGCCTGCATCTGCTGGACCGCGAGGTCGACGAGATCCCGGGGATCAACAGCACCCTGGACCTGGAGGACAAGCTGTTCACCCGGCTGCCCGAGCTGCTGGAGGTGATCATCGTGCCCGGCGGGGACAAGGCCCCGGTGCCCGTGGTCTGCACCCGGGACGACCAGCCGCTCGACCTCGCCCGCTGGAACCGCGCGGTGGCCGGCCTGCCCACGCTGGCCCCGCCGGTGCAGCGCCGGCTGGACGAACTGCCGCACACCGCCACGACCAAGGTGAAGCGGCTGGAGCTGGCCAGGGAGCTGGCCGCGGCCGAGGAGGCCTGAGCCGAGGAAGGCGTCGGCCCCGGCGGTGTCGTGAGACCCGCCGGGGCCGACGCGTGTCAGGAGGAGCCGATGGCCGGCAGGCTGCGCAGGACGGACCGCAGGTCCCCGGGCCCGAGCCGGACACCGAAGTCCTCCGCGAGGACGGTGGCGTACCGCTCGTCGGTGAGGTCCGCGGCCTCCGTCGTGCCGTCGGCGCGGCCGACGACCAGCCGCCGGCCGTCGAGGGAGAGCCGGCGCTGCGACGTGATCTTGGACAGGTAGGCCCGGCCGGTGAACGGGGAGCGCTCGTGGGTGGAGGTGTAGTGGTTCATCACCACGCAGTCGACCTGGTGCAGCGGCAGGCCCGTCTCGAACCGGTAGAGCGGCAACCACCCGTCGGGACAAAGGAGTTCGAGCACCCAGCAGTCCGGCTCCGAGCCGACCCGGCGGAGCCGGTGAGTCCAGCCGTCGGGCTCGGCCAGGGCGCCGTCGGTCAGCGGCAGCGGCTCCAGCGGCCCCTTGTCGCCGAAGCCGACGTCGGCGAGGAAACGCGCCTGGCCGACCGTCACCAGCAGCACCAGGTGGGTGCGTGGCAGCGGTCGGCCGGCGTTCAGCAGGGCGCGGGCGGCGAGCCTGGTGACCTGGAAGCCCAGGCGTTCCAGCACCGCGGCGAAGAGCAGGTTCT
The DNA here is from genome assembly GCF_044750105.1 of Kitasatospora sp. NPDC088861. Taxonomy (NCBI): domain Bacteria; kingdom Bacillati; phylum Actinomycetota; class Actinomycetes; order Kitasatosporales; family Streptomycetaceae; genus Kitasatospora; species Kitasatospora sp. NPDC088861. The sequence goes on along the minus strand of NZ_JBIVJF010000002.1, from coordinate 160,076 downwards.
GTTCGAAGCAGTAGCCGCCGCGGCCGCCGGCGACCAGCTTGGCCTGGACGCGGTCCAGGTCGAGCGGGACGCCGCGGCCGAGCGGGATGTCGAGGTTCTCGAACGGGAGGGCCAGCAGGTGGGCGCGGTGCAGCCGGCGCAGCGTCCCGGGTTCGGGGGGCAGCGGACCGGAAACACCGGTGCGGGCCAGGTAGGCCCCGACGTCGAGCAGTTCCGCTCCCCATTCGCCGGTGGCGCGGTCATCGCCCATCCTGTCGGCCCCTCTCCCGTGCGGTCTCCCGGAGACTACCCGGCAAGGATCGCCCCGGCACGGAGGACCTCGGCGATCAGGCCGCCGACGATCCGGGGGCCGTCCTGGGTGAGCACCGACTCGGCGTGGAACTGCATGGACGCGAAGTGCGGGCCGCGCAGGGCGTGCACCTCGCCGGTCTCCCGGTCGCGGACGGCCTCGATGGTGCCGACGCCGTCCACGTCGACCGTGTCGTGCGGGCTGACGGCGGCGAAGGTGTTGTAGAAGCCCACCCGCTCACGAGCGCCGAACAGGTCGATCTCGCGCTGGACACCCTGGTTGGGGACGTCCCGGCGGCGCAGCGGCAGGCCGAGCAGGGTCGACAGCACCTGGTGACTGAGGCAGACCGCGACGAACGGGCGCCGCCGGGCGAGCAACTCGGCCACCGCGGCGCGCAGACTGGCGATCTTGGGGTGGTCGGCCTGCCGCGGGTCGCCCGGCCCCGGGCCCATCACGACCAGGTCGAAGCCGTCGAAGGCGTAGTGCTCGTCGAACCGACGGATCGTCACCTCAAGCCCGAGTGACTGGAGTTGGTGGCCGATCATGGCGGTGAAGGTGTCCTCGGCGTCGATCACGAGCACCCGGCGCCCGGCGAATTCGGCGAGCCGCCGGCCGCGGTCCGCGTCCTCGGCCAGCCAGAAATCCGAGATGACGGTGTTGCGCCGCTCCAGCGCGGCCCGTACCCGGGGGTGGCCGGCGAAGGTGCGCGGGCCTCCGGCTTCCAGCGCGGCCAGCAGCCCGGCCGCCTTGGCCCTGGTCTCGGCGACCTCGGAGGCCGGGTCGGAGTGGCGCACCAGGGTGGCGCCGACCCCGATCCGGATCCGGCCGGCGGTGTCGATGTCGGCGGTGCGGATCAGGATCGCGGAGTCCATCGTGCGCCCGCCGCGCTCGTCCCGGCCGATCAGCGCGGCCACGCCGCTGTAGTAGCCGCGCCCGGCGGTCTCGTAACGGCGGATGACCCGGGCGGCGCTCTCCAGCGGGCTGCCGGTGACGGTCGGGGCGAACATCGTCTCGCGGAGGATCTCGCGCGGGTCGCGGTCGGTTCGGCCCTCGATGAGGTACTCGGTGTGCGCGAGCCGGGCCATCTCCTTGAGGTACGGGCCGACCACCCGGCCGCCGCCCTCGCAGATCCGGGCCATCATCTTGAGCTCCTCGTCGACCACCATGTAGAGCTCGTCGGCCTCCTTGCGGTCGGCGAGGAAGTCCATCACGCCGGCCAGGGTGGGGCCGGAGGGCGGGTAGCGGTAGGTGCCGCTGATCGGGTTCATCACGGCGACGCCGTCGGCCAGGCTGATGTGCCGCTCGGGGCTGGCGCCGACGAAGGTCCGCTCCCCGGTGTGCACGACGAAGATCCAGTAGGCGCCCGCCTCGCGCTCGGTCAGCCGGCGGAAGAAGGCCAGCGCGGCGCGCAGGGTGTAGTCACTGATCTCGGCCAGGAAGGTGCGGCGGACGACGAAGTTGGCGCCGACGCCCTGCCCGATCTCCTCGGCGACCACCCGGCGGACGATGTCGGCGTACTCCTCGTCGCCGAGGTCGAAGCGGGCGCCGGTCAGCTCGGTGGGCCGGTCCGGGATCAGCGCCAGCGCTTCGCCGAGGTCGACGGTGGCGTGCTCGGTCACCGTCATGGCGAGCAGCGGGGCACCGTCGTCCTGGGCCTCGAAGCCGCGCTCGGCGATCTGCCGGTACGGGACCAGGACCAGGACCTCCGGGCCCGGGCGGCCGGGCTCGGGGCCCAGCGGGACACCGTCCAGCGTGTCCGCGGTGGCGACCTCGCCGAACAGGACGTCCAGCGTGCCCGGGCCGGTGGTCTCGGGCCGGTGCAGGAGGGCGAAGGCGGGCGGCCGCTCCGCGAGCACCCGGCGCAGCAGTTCCTCGGCCGTCCGGTCCGTCGTCCGGCCGCTCGCCCGGCCCGTCGTCCGCTCGCTCGCCCGGTCCGTCGTCCGGTCGGTCATGCGAAGGTCTCCTTGGCGGTGATCAGCATCGCGCAGCGCGCGGCGGCGTACTCCAGGGCGAGCCGGTGGTGGGCGGCGGAGAAGTCCGCGACGGCGTCGGCGACCAGGAACGGCCGGATGTCGTTGGTGAAGGCGTCGACGGCCGTCATCAGTACGCCCACGTGGGCGTACACGCCGCACAGGATCAGCTGGTCGCGGCCCTCCTCGCGCATCCGCTGGAGCAGGTCGGAGCGGAAGAAGGCGCTGTAGCGCCACTTGGTGAGCAGCCAGTCGCCGGGGGCCGGGGCGAGCGACTCGACGACCTCGCGGTCGACCGGGTCCATCCGCATCCCTGGGCCCCAGAAGTCCAGCAACAGCCCGCGCTGTTCGGTGGTCATGCCGCCCGGCTGGGCGGTGTAGGCGACCGGCACGCCGAGCTCGGCGGCCTGGCGGCGCAGCAGGGCGGCGTTGTGCAGCAGCTCCCGGCCGGGTGCCTCGTCCGCCGGGAAGGGGCGCAGGAAGTAGCGCTGCATGTCGTGCACGAGCAGCACCGCGCGGTCCGGGCGGACGGTCCACGACACGGTGTTGTCGGGCAGCTCGCCCGCGGTCGGCATCGGATAGGGCTCGATGGTCGGAATGCCTGCCATGCGGTGGACTCTCCTGGGGGAATGATGAGTTGGGCGGGCCGGTCAGGCGCCGAGGCCGGCGCCGCCGTCGACGGTGAGGTCGTGCAGGGTGATGTGGCCGGCCGCGTCGGAGAGCAGGAAGAGCACGGCGGCGGCGATGTCGGCAGGGCTGGCCAGCTTGTTGAGCGGGATGCCGACCCGGAAAGCGTCCGCGCGACCGTGCAGGGTGCCCTGCGGGCCGGACTCGTCGTGCCACATCGAGGTGAGCATCGGGGTGTCGGTGGATCCGGGGGCGACGAGGTTGCAGCGGATGCCGTACCTGGCGACCTCCAGGCCGAGGCTCTTGGTGAACATCGTCGCGGCGGCCTTGGAAGCGGCGTAGGCGGCCATCTCGGTGCGCGGGGTGCGGGCGGCGTTGGAGGCGACGGTGACGATGGCGCCGCGCCCGCGCGGGATCATCCGGTCGACCACCGCGCGGGACACGTGGAAGACGCCGTTGACGTTGACCGCGAAGGTGGCCGTCCAGTCCTCGACGGAGAAGTCCCGGACCTCGCCGAGGCGCAGCACCCCGGCGGCGTTCACCAGTTGGTCCACCGGCCCGAGTTCGCGCTCCACCCGGTCGACGAGCAGGTCGACGGCGCGGTGGTCGCTGACGTCCACCGGGTAGGCCTCGGCCCGCAGGCCCTCCTCGGCGAGGGCGGCCACGGTCTTGCGCAGGCCCTCCTCGTCGCGGTCCGCCGCGGCCACCGCGGTGCCCTGTTCGGCCAGGGCGCGGACCACGGCCGCGCCGATGCCGCCTGCTGCCCCGGTGACCAGGGCGATCGTGTTCGTCACTGCCGGACCTCCCTCGGGGCCGACGCGTGGCCGGCCCGTTGCTCTCGGTTGCTCTCGGTTGCTCGGTTGCTCTCGGTTGCTCTCGGTGTGGTGGTGTGTGGCGCCGTTCCGGGCCCGGCGGGTCAGCCCTCCCAGGCGGAGACCACGGTGATGGCCTGGCCGGGGTTGAGCCGGGGATCGCAGAAGCTGGTGTACTTGTCGCCGACGTGCGCCACCCCGGAGGCGTCGTGGGCGCACTCGGTGACGTCGTCGGGCGTGGTCTCCAGGTGCAGGCCGCCGGCCACGCCGCCCTCGGAGCGGACGGCGTACTGGAAGTGCTGGATCTCCCGGACGACGGTCTCCACGAAGCGGGTCTTCAGCCCACCGGGCGTGGTGACGGTATTGCCGTGCATCGGGTCGGTGAGCCAGATGACCGGGTGGCCGGCCTCCCGGACGGCCCTGACCAGCGCGGGCAGCCGGTCGGCGACGACCTCGGCGCCCATCCGGGCGATCAGGGTCAGCCGCCCGGGCTCGCGGTGCGGGTCGAGCCGCGCGCACAGCTCCAGCAGTTCCTCGGGTGCCATGCCGGGTCCCACCTTGCACGCGACCGGGTTGGCCACGGACGCGAGCATCGTGACGTGGGCGCCGGCCACGTCGCGGGTCCGCTCGCCGATCCACGGCCAGTGTGTGGACGTCAAGAGGCTTTCGGTGTAACCGATCTGACGGATCATTGGAATTTCGTAGTCGAGCAGCAGCGCCTCGTGGCTGGTCCACACCGGCGGGCTGAGCGGCGAGCGACGGTCCGGATCCGACCAGCCGAGGTGGGTCATCGCCTCGGCCGCCGCCCAGTAGCAGCCGAGCAGCCGCCGCGGGTCGGGGCGGCGCAGCTCCGGGTCGGGTTCGGGGCTGTTGACCAGGTGGCCGCGGAAGACCGGGATCTCCAGGCCCCCGACGAACTCGGTCGGCTTGGAGCGGGGCTTGGCGAACTGGCCGGCCATCCGGCCGACCCGGACCACCGGCCGGTGGGTGGCCATCGTGACGATGCCGGCCAGGACGTCCAGCAGGCCGGTCTTGCGGGCGACGTCGCCCGCGGTGCACTCCGCCGGGTCCTCGGCGCAGTCGCCGATCTGTACGACCTGGGCCCGCCCGGCCGCGACGTCGGCGAGCACGGAGCGCAGCCGCCGGACGTCGGCCGGGCCGACCAGCGGCGGCAGACCGGCCAGCCGGTCCTTGATGTCGGGAAGGTGCTCGTGGTCGGCCCAGTCGGGCTGATGGAGTGCGGGCCGGGACAGGAGCGCGGACAGGGCGGTGACCATGGGGGTCTCCCGGGGCGAAGGTGCGCCGGCTCGGCGGCGCGCACGGAAGGGCGTCGTGGCGAGGCTGTGGATGGCACGGGTCAGGGAGGAGCGGCCGGCCCGCGGGCCGGGTCCCGGTCCGGCAGCGGTCCGCCGGCCGCCGAACGGCTGAGGCTCTTCCAGATCTTGTGGCGTGCCACCAGGTGTCGCCAACGCCCGCCCCCGCACTTCGTCAGGTGGCGGATACTCCATCAGGTGGCGGCACACTCCGTCAGATGTCGCCCCGGCGCGACCGAGAACGGTGACGGCGGGCCCTCGACGAGGTCCGTCCCGAGGTGGCGGACCGGCGAGATCCGGCCATGGAACGGCTCGGGCGCGCGCCCCATCTGGACGCCGTACAGCACGGCCGGACTCCGGTGGCCCACGCATCCCCCGGGGTGGGCGGACCACCGTGCGCCGGCACCTCGTGGCATGTGCCGAAGTCGGCGTGGCAGATCGGGCCGCCGGGCTCGGACGTCAGAAGCCGGTACCAGGTGCCGTCTCGCCGCCGGACCGGCCGCGCGCCACGGTCACCTCGATCAACATGTGCGCGACCTCCTCCTCGCCCTCCGGGAAGACGCCGCTGCGCACCACCCGCAGGGTGCGCCCGCATTCCTCGGCGATCCGGAGGAGCGCCGTCAGGTCGCCGCGCTCGCTGAAGTGCAGCAGCACCGAGCCGCCCGGAGCCAGCCGGCCCGGAGCCTCGACGAGGAAGCGGCGGTGGGCGGCGTAGCCCGGGTCGACGTAGCCGCGCTCGTGCATCGTCCGGTAGCGGTAGTCCTCCGGCGCGAGCACGTAGTTGGAGTGCCAGAAGACGGTGTCGAAGCGCTCCTCGGGCGCGAGCGCGGCGAACAGGTCGCTGTGCACGCTGTGGACGCGGTCGGCGACGCCGTGCCGGTGGGCGTTCATCTCGGTGTTGCGGACGGCGGCCTCGTTGATGTCGCCGGCCACCACCCGTGCATGCCCGGCCAGTGCTGCGGCCACCGCGATGACGCCGGTGCCGCAGCCGATCTCCAGCAGCGAGCCGGAGCGCCCGGCGGCCCGCGGGTCGTCCAGACCGAGCAGGCGCATGGAGATCTCGCTGGTGGGCGAGTAGACCGGGGCGAAAATCCCTGGCAGCAGGTCCCATTCACGGCCGCAGAGCCGGAAGGTCGCGGGCCGGTGCGGGTGCTCCAGCGCGGCCCTGCTCCGTTCCAGCGAACGGCGGTAGTCCTGTAGCGCCTTCATGTCGTCCGCCTGTGCCCCCCGCCGCGCCAGCTGGGCGTTGTCGCCCGGACCACCTCCCCGGTGGCCACCACGTCATCCTCCTCAACCGGCACGGGCGGCGGGAAGGTGACCCGGCAACACATCGGGGCCACTCGGCGGTGCCCCCTCCACCGTCCAAACCGTGGAATCATCCGAGCCCCACCCAAAGTGACATGATAAACACTTTGCATTACCTGGCATGTGCCAGGCAAAAAGGCTGATGTGCACGGGTGGGGGTAGGGCATGGCCCAACAGGGGGTCCGTAAGCGGCCTGACGCGCTGACGGTACTGACCTTGCTGGTGGCGGAGGCACCACCGGCGCGCATCGAGTCACTGCTTGCCGAGGCCGCCCGCGGCGGCGCCCGCGAGGCCGAGACGGCCGCACTGGAGCGGGCCGTCCGGCTCGGACTGGACATCTGCGCCCAGCGCCGCGGGCGCCAGCAACGCGAGGCGGGCCTGTCCGCGCTGCTCGACACCGCCCGGGACCTCCTCGTCCCCGACACCCTCGACGGGGTGCTCAAGGTCGTCACCCGGCGCTCGCGACTGCTCCTCGGCTCGGACATGGCGTACGTCAGCTTCCCCGGACCGGAGGACGGCCTGTCCTACATCCGGGCGTCGGACGGCCACACCTCCACGCTCAACGTCGGCCTCCAGCTGACCGGCGGCTCCGGACTCGGCCACGCCGCCGTCGCCAACCTCGCGCCGGTCTGGACCCCGGACTACCTCGACGACAACCGGATCCAGCACAGCACCGACATCGACGAGGTGGTCCGGGCCGAGGCGCTGCGCGCGATCATGGCCGTCCCGCTGAGCTACGGCCCACACCCCTTCGGCGCGCTCTACGTCGCCGACCGCAATGTGCGGCACTACACCCCGGAGGAGATCTCCACCACGAACCTGCTCGGCGAGCTCGCCGGCCTGGCCGTCCAGCGCGCCCTCGTCCTCGACGACGCCAAGGCCACCGCGCAGACCCTGCGCGAGGAGCACGGACGCACCACCGAGTCGCTGCGGGAGCTCAGCGAGCACCGGCGCATCCATCACGAGCTGATCGAACGGGCGCTGACCGACTGCGAACTCCACGGTCTCGCCGAAGCCGTGAGCCGGAACCTGGGTGGCGCGCTGCGGATCCACGCGGCGGACGGCACCGTCCTGACCACCACCGGCCGGATGCCCGAGACCGGACCCGCCGCCGCGGAGGTGCACGCCGCCAAACGCCCGGTCCACACCGCGGACGGCCTCTGGGCGGCCCCGGTCACCGCCGGAGGCGAGATACTCGGCACCCTGGTGTTCCGCCCCGAGGACCTCCCCGCGGCCGGCATCGACGAACTGCTGCACCTGGCCGCCCAGGCGGTGGCGGTGCAGCTGCTGCGCACCGGCGACACCACCGTCGTGCAGGGCCGCGCCCACGGCGAGCTGATGGAGGACCTGCTCACCAGCGCCCAGCGCCCGCCGCAGCAGTTGGAGGAGCGCGCCCGCCGGCTCGGCATCAACCTGGCCACGCCGCACGTGGTGGTGGTCGTCCGTCCCGAGGCCCGAGCGGTCGGCCGGGCCTGCGCCCTGGCCACGGGCCTGGCCCAGCGACTGAACGGGCTGCGGGTCGGGCACGGCGGCAACGCCGTGCTGCTGCTGCCCGGCACCGACGCCGGCACGACGGCCCGGGCCGTCCTGAACGAACTCGCCCCGCTGCTGAGCGAACCGGTCACGGTGGCGGCGGCCGGGCCGGTCGCGGACGCCGCCTCGGTCTACCACTGCCACCAGGAGGCGCTGCGCTGCCTGGAGGCGATGATCGCCCTCGACGCCACCGGCCGCTCGGCCTCCCCCCGGGAGCTGGGCTTCCTCGGTGTCCTGCTCGCCGACAACCGGGACGTCCGTTCCTTCGTCGACTCGGTCATCGGTCCGGTGCTCGAGTACGACCGGCAGCGGTTCACCGACCTCGGCCGCACCCTGGACGCCTACTTCGAGACCGGAGCCAGCCCCACCCGGGCCGCCCAGAAGCTGCACGTCCACCCGAACACCGTCGCCCGCCGCCTGGAACGCGTCGCGGAACTGCTCGGCCCCGACTGGCAGGACCCCGGCCAAGCGCTCGAAGTCCAGCTCGCCCTACGGCTCTCGCGCGTCCGCGACCTCCTCGTCAAGGACGGCCCGTCGGCGGGAGTCGACCAAGGGACCTAGTGCCTGTCGGGGCGCGGGCGTGATCCGGAAGAGTGCCCCTAGCTCACGCGGCGGAGCGAGCGGCCGCCGGTGTGGGAGAGGGCCACGACCGCGTGTGCGGCCGAGGCGAGGGTGACATGGCGGTGCCAGCCGTTGAAGGAACGGCCGGTGTAGTCGCGGATGCCGGTGCGGTCCGCGATCTCGTCGAAGTCCCGCTCGACCCGGCCGATCCGCAGGCTCAGCCGGAACAGCTGGGCCGGCGTGGCGTCCGGGACGTCGGCCAGCCACAGCTCCTGCGGCCAGCGCCGGCCGGAGCTGCCCGCGCCGAGCAGCAGCAGGTCGCGGTCCGGGCCGTCCGGCCTGCGGCTCACTCCCAGGGAGCGGGCCGCCCCGGTCACCGTCCGCACCCGGACGGCACCGACCAGCGCGGTACGCAGCCCGGCGTCCTGGCCGTGGTCGGTCCAGGTCACCATCCGCCTGCGGTCCCGGCACGCCCCGATGATCCGGTGGGCCGGCATCGCCTCCGCGCCGTGCCCGGCCCCCTCGGCCGGGCGGAGCGGCAGCGTGCTGTTGATCCGCACGAGGAACGGCACCCCCGCCGCGCGCAGCCGCCGCAGCGCCTTCATCCCGTCCAGCTCCCGGACGTCCATCACCACCGGCAGCGTGGGCAGCCGCCAGTCCGAGGTCAGCTCCAGCACCGCCTCGACCGAGCAGTCGCCCAGCGTCCGGGTGTCCACACTCGCCGGGATGGACGCCTGGCTGCGCCGCGGCACGTCGTCCAGCCACGCCCGGGACAGGTGCAGCCGCCAGTTCACCGGCATGCTCACCTCCTCGGACGCCGCCCAGACGCCCACCGCCTGCTGCGCGTTGAGCACCTGGCCGAGCGAGGAGATGAACCGGCGATCCACGCCCACCGAGTGCTCCCCGGCCTTCGGGATGACCGTCTGCTGCACCACCCAGGCCTGCGGCGGCGCGACGGACGTCACGTAGTGCGCCAGCGCGGCGCGCACCGGGTCCCACTCCCAGGTGGAGCTGCTGATGAAGTGGTGCAGGTTCTGCTCCGTGGCCTGCCCGCCGATCAGCCGCGCGATGTTGCGCACCGACTTGCGGCCCTCCGCGCCCAGCAGTCCGCGCAGGTACTCCACACCCTTGCGGCGCTGGTCCGCCCGGGGCAGCGACGCGAACAGCGCCGGGCACAGCTCCGAGAGGACGATGTCGTGGGAACTGCCAACGCCCGGCGTGCGCCCGGGTGTTCGCGTGTCCCTGATGTGCAGGGCGAAGTCGCTCATCGAGATCCCCAACCTCTACATGGCAGACGCATCTTCAGATGGGTCGACGGTATGCAGAGGGCTCAGGCCGGGCCCAGGTGCACCGGGCACACGGCTGCACGCGCGGCCTATGGCCGGACCACCGGACAGAGCGCGCGAGCAGGCGCGATCGCCCCCGGAGCCGCCCGGTGGGGTGTGCCGGGGCCATCAGGGGCGGGCCGACCGCGCGCGAGTTGACGAACAAACGGCTTCCGTGCGGCACCCCGGCGTTGACCGGTGGAAGACTCTCCGAGCATGCGAGCAGCCTTCATCGAGGCCCTCGGGCCGCCCGAGAACATCCGCTACGGCGAACTTCCCTCCCTCCGTCCTGGGCCGACCGACATCCTGGTCGACGTCACGGCCACCACCGTCAATCCGGTGGACACCTTCGTCCGCTCCGGCCTCTTCCGCACCCCGGTCGCGTTCCCGTTCGTGATCGGCCGCGACCTGGTCGGCACCGTCGCCGCGGCCGGGCCGGCCGCCCCCGGCTTCGCCGTCGGCGACCGGGTGTGGACCAACAGCCTCGGCCACGGCGGGCGCCAGGGCGCCGCCTCCGAGCAGGTCGTCGTCCCCGCCGACCGCCTCTACCACCTCCCTGAGGGCGTCCTCCCCGAGGAGGCCGTCGCCGTCGTCCATCCGGCCGCGACCGCCTACCTCGGCCTGTTCACACACGGCCGCCTGCGGGCCGGTGAGACCGTCCTGGTGGCCGGCGCGGCCGGGAACGTCGGCTCCGCGCTGGTCACCCTCGCCGTCGACGCCGGGGCCCGGGTCGTCGCCACCGCCTCCGCCCGGGACCTGGAACAGTGCCTCGCCCTGGGTGCGGCCGAGGCCCTGGACTACCGCGATCCGGACCTCGCCGAACGGCTCGCCCAGGCCTGCCCCGGCGGCGTCGACCTCCACCTCGACACGTCCGGGGAGAACGACCTGGCCACCGCCGTCGACCTGCTCGCCCCGCGCGGACGGATCGTCCTGCTGGCCGGCGCCCGCTCGCGGCCGATCCTCCCGGTCGGGCCGCTCTACATGAAGGACTGCTCGATCGCCGGCTTCGTGATCTCGCATGCGACCAGCACCGAACTGGCCGAGGCCGCCGTCGGCATCAACCGCCTGCTCGCGGCCGGACGGCTGCGCCCCCTGGTGGTCGAGACCCTTCCGCTGAGCGCCGCCGCCGAGGTCCACGGCCGAATGGAACGCGGCGAGCTGCACGGCAGACGGGTGGTCCTCAGGCCCGATTCGCGGGCCTGACCGGTCGGCTGCTAACCGTTGTACCGGAGGTCCGGCAGGGCCGCAACGCCCTCGTCGGGCCGCGACTTGACATATTCCGGACCTCCGGCGCGTCCGGCCTGCGTCGCAGAACCTGGACGTGTATTGTCCTGGTTATGCGAATGGGTGAAGGAGTCGAGTGGGGCCTGCACTGCTGCCTCACCCTGGCATGGCTCGACAGTGAGCAACCGGTTCCGACGGCACGGCTGGCGGCCTGGTTCGACCTGCCGCCGGCCTACCTGACCAAGCGCCTACAGGCACTGGTCCGGGCCGGCATCCTGAGCTCGACGCCGGGCTCCAAGGGCGGCTTCCGGCTGGGCCGACGGCCGGAGAAGATCACCCTGATGGACGTGGTCGCCGCCATCGAGGGCCCCGACGACGTGTTCCGCTGCACCGAGATCCGCCAGCGCGCGGACGGCGGTGGCGCCATCGCACGGGAGTTCCGACAGCCGTGCGGGATCGCCACCGCGATGCGCAAGGCCGAACTGGCCTGGCGCCGCGAACTCGCCGGGCAGACGGTGGCCGACCTCATGGCCGCCGCGCCGGGCGGGGCCGCCGACCGCACCCGACGCCACTACGCCCGCATGACCGGCTGACCGCACCGCCCGACGGTCCGACCGCCTCACCGCGCGGCGACACCACAGCACGCGCACCGACCCGCAAGGAGAATCTGGATGTCCAGTGTCTCGATTCCGGCCGACCGGAAAGCTCCGGCCGAACCCGGCTCACCACCCCAGGGCGGCCTGTCCTCCACCCTCGTCCTCGCCTTAGGGACGTTCGCCGTCGGCACGGACGCCTTCGTCGTGGCCGGCTTCCTCCCCTCCATGGCCCAGGACCTGCACGTCTCCCCGGCCACGGCCGGCCAGTCGATCACCGTCTTCGCCGCTGCCTACGCCGTCCTCTCCCCCGTCCTGGCCACCCTCCTCGCCCGGCTTCCCCGCCGAACCCTGCTGATCACCGCACTGTTCACGCTCGGCATCGCCAACCTAGGCTCGGCACTGGCCCCCAACATGGCCGTGCTGATCATCAGCCGCATCATCGCCGCCGCCGGCGCCGCCGCCTACACCCCCAACGCCGGAGCCGTCAGCGCCTCCCTCGTCCGCCCCGAACTGCGGGCCCGAGCCCTCGCCGTGGTCATCGGCGGCCTCACCATCGCCACCGCACTCGGCGTGCCGCTCGGCAACGCCGCCAGCCACTGGCTGGGTTGGCGCACCGCCCTCGGCCTCGTCGCCGGACTCTGCCTGCTCGTCGCCGTGATACTGCGCCTGATCATGCCGTGGCTCCCCGGCAACGTCCGGGTGCCGCTACGCACCCGCCTCGCCGTCCTGCGCCGGCCGGCCGTCCTCGCCGTCCTGCCGCTCACCGTCCTCGGCATGGGCGCCAGCTACACCGCGTACGCCTACAGCGTGCCCATGCTGGAAGCCGTCAAGGTGCCCGAGCGCTCCATCCTGTGGATGCTCTTCCTGTACGGCCTCGGCGCCGTCATCGGCAACCTCGCCGCGGGCTACACCACCGACCGCTGGGGCTCCACCAAGGTCCTGATCGTCGGCTACACCGCCATGGTCGTCGCCCTCGGGTCCCTCGCCTGGCTCGCCGCCTCCGACTCCGACCTCAAGCCCGTCGTCGGCCTGCTGGTCCTCCTCTGGGGCGCCAGCAGTTGGTGCCAGACACCCCCGCAGCAACACCGCCTGATCGAGGTCGCCCCCCAGGAGGCCCCGCTGGTGGTCTCCCTCAACTCCTCCTCCATCTACCTCGGAATCGGCCTCGGCACCATCATCGGCGGCGCCACCCTCGGCGCCGGCGCCGCGACCGTGTACGGCCTCGGCGCGGCCATCGCCGCCATCGCCCTGGTCTTCCTGCTCTTCACCCACCACTCGCCCACGAACAAGGGCTGAGACGCGAGACACTCCTTGCGGGCCGGGCAACTCCCTTCCGGCCACCGCTTCCTGACGGCACGGCGTCGCACCGAGCGCTGAAACACCCCTCAGCACGCGACGACCGACGACCGGCGCGGAGACAGACCCTGCTGCCCCGGTTTCCCCGACACGTCCCTGGCCGCCCAACGGCGCCGCGCACCGCAGCGGCCCCGGCCACGGACACCACCCGGCACTCCCCGCCGGACCACCACGTCGACGAAACCGAGAGATTGCCAGATGACCCAGTTGAGCGAGTCCCCCGTGACCACCCACAGCACCGAGACCACCGGATCGACCCCAGCGCCGTTCACCCCCGACGCACGGACCGGGCCCGTGGAGTCCGCGATGACCGGCGCCCAGGCATTGATCCGTTCACTCGAAGAGGTCGGAGTGGACACCGTCTTCGGCATCCCGGGCGGGGCCATCCTTCCCGCGTACGACCCGCTGATGGACTCGGCCAAGGTGCGCCACATCCTGGTCCGGCACGAGCAGGGCGCCGGCCACGCCGCCACCGGCTACGCCCAGGCCACCGGCCGGGTCGGGGTCTGCATGGCCACCTCCGGCCCGGGCGCGACCAACCTGGTGACCCCGATCGCCGACGCCTACATGGACTCCGTGCCAATCGTCGCGATCACCGGCCAGGTCCCCTCGACCCTGATCGGAAGGGACGCCTTCCAGGAGGCGGACATCTGCGGCATCACCATGCCGATCACCAAGCACAACTACCTGGTCACCAACCCCGACGAGATCCCCCGGGTGATCGCCGAGGCGTTCCACATCGCCGCCACCGGACGCCCCGGCCCCGTCCTCGTCGACATCACCAAGGACGCACTCCAGGGCCTGACAAGGCATCGGCAGGACGAGCCCTCGCTGCCCGGCTACCGGCCGATCACCAAGCCGCACGCCAAGCAGATCCGCGAGGCCGCGAAGATGCTGGTGGGCGCCAAACGCCCGGTGCTGTACGTCGGCGGCGGCGTGATCAAGGCACAGGCCACCGCCGAGCTGCGGATCCTCGCCGAGCTGACCGGCGCCCCCGTGGTCACCACCCTGATGGCGCTCGGCGCCTTCCCCGACAGCCACCCGCAGCACCTGGGCATGCCCGGCATGCACGGCTCCGTCCCGGCCGTCACCGCACTCCAGAAGACCGACCTGCTCTTCACCCTCGGCGCCCGCTTCGACGACCGCGTCACCGGCAAGCTGGACAGCTTCGCCCCGCACGCCAAGGTCGTCCACGCGGACATCGACCCGGCCGAGATCGGCAAGAACCGCCCCGCCGACGTGCCGATCGTCGGCGACGCCCGCGAGGTGCTGGCCGATCTGATCGTGGCCGTCCAGGCCGAGTTCGACGCCGGGCACAAGGGCGACTACTCGCAGTGGTGGGAGAAGCTCGACGAGTGGAAGAAGACCTACCCGCTGGGCTACGAACCGGCCCCGGCCGGCCGGCTCTCCCCGCAGCAGGTCATCGAACGGATCGGCCGACTGGTCGGCCCGGAGGCGATCTACGCCGCCGGCGTCGGCCAGCACCAGATGTGGAGCTCGCAGTTCATCCGGTTCGAGAAGCCGGGCACCTGGCTCAACTCGGGCGGCGCGGGCACCATGGGCTACGCCGTCCCGGCCGCGATGGGCGCCAAGGCCGGCCGACCGGACACCCCGGTCTGGGCGATCGACGGCGACGGCTGCTTCCAGATGACCAACCAGGAACTGGCCACCTGCGCCCTGAACGACATCCCGATCAAGGTCGCGGTCATCAACAACGGCTCGCTCGGCATGGTCCGCCAGTGGCAGACGCTGTTCTACAACCAGCGCTACTCCAACACCGTGCTGCACGCCGGCCCCGACCACGACGGCATCGCGCCCCCGGCCCAGGGCACCCGGATCCCCGACTTCGTGCTCCTGTCCGAGGCGATGGGCTGCGTCGGCCTGCGCTGCGAGCGCCCCGAGGACCTGGACGCCGTCATCAAGCAGGCCATGGAGATCAACGACCGCCCGGTCGTCATCGACTTCATCGTCCACCAGGACGCCATGGTCTGGCCGATGGTCGCGGCCGGTACCAGCAACGACGAGATCCAGTTCGCCAAGGGCATCCGCCCCGACTTCGGCGACGACCTCGACTAACGCCCGCCCCCTGAACCCCGGTCGTAGGCCCTCGACCCCCGCGAGGGCCTACGACCGGCCTTTTTGTGCCCAGGATCTCGTGCCGTCCGGGCAGACGGCCGTTGGAGCGGGCCGCTCAGCGGCTCGCCGACGCCGACCAGGAGAGCAGGAGGCGCAGGGCGTCGTCCGACGGGGTGTGCGGGTCGGCGGTGTAGGTGACGAGGGCCTGGTCGGGGTCGTCGGCGGGGCGGAGCGTGTCGTAGGCGAGATCGAGGGGGCCGGCGATGGGGTGGTGGAAGAGCTTGCGGCCGGAGGTCTTGTCGGCGACCGGGTGTTCGGCCCAGAGGTGACGGAACTCCTCGCTGTGGACGCAGAGTTGGCCGACGAGTTCGGCGAGGAGGGGGTCGTGGGGGCGGCGGCCCGCCTCCAGGTGGAGGAAGGCGACGTTCTCGCGGGCGCAGGCCGTCCAGTCGCCGTAGAGCTCGCGCGAGGCCGGGTCGAGGAAGGTGCCGCGGGCGATGTTGCGGTCCTCGACCGGCAGGGCGCCGTAGTCGCCGAACAGCGCGACGGCCGCACGGTTCCAGGCCAGGACGTCCATCCGGTGGCCCATCACCAGCGCCGGGACGTGGTCGAGCTGGTCGAGCAGGCGCAGCAGGGAGGGGCGGGGCTGCTGCGGGGCGGTGCGGCGGCGGGGCGCGCGGCGGGTGGGGCGGGCGAGGCGGTGGAGGTGGCCGGACTCGTCGGGGGCGAGTTGCAGGGCGCGGGCGACGGCGTCGAGGACGGCTTCGGAGGGGTTGCCGACGCGGCCCTGTTCGAGGCGGGTGTAGTAGTCGACGCTGACCCCAGCGAGGTGGGCGAGCTCCTCGCGACGCAGCCCCGCGACCCGGCGGCGTCCGCCGTAGTCGGGCAGGTCGACGTCCTCGGGCCGCAGCTGGGCGCGGCGGGTGCGGAGGAACTCGCTCAGGGCACTGGTCAGGTTCATGGGGATGATTCTCACCCGGAGGCGGCCGGCCGTGCCTGGCCCTGCCAGGACCAGGCACGGCCGGCACCGGGGCGCGGCCGGGGGCAGGCGATAGCGGGGCGCGGCCGGGGGCAGGCGATAGCGGGGCGCGGCCGGGGGCAGGCGGTAGCGGGGCGCGGCCGGGGGCAGCCGGGGATCAACCGGACGTCAGCCCGCGACGGCCTGGACGGCGGGCACCAGGCCGCCGTCGATGACGATGTCCTGGGACGTGATGTAGGAGGACCGGTCGGAGAGCAGGAAGGCGACGGTTTCGGCGACGTCCTCGGCCCGGCCCAGGCGGCCGAGCGGGATGCGCGCGCGGATCGGCTCGTGAGCGGCCGGGTCGGGGATCACCGCGTGGAACATCTCGGTGGCGATGTAGCCGGGGCTGACGGAGTTGACCCGGATGCCGCGCGCGGCGAGGCCGCTGCCGAGGGTGCGGGCGAGGCTGAGGACGGCCGCCTTGGTCGCGGCGTAGACGGGGGCGTCGGGCAGGCCGCGGTGCGGGGTCCAGGAGGCGTTGAGCACGATGGAGCCGCCGCCGGCCGCCTCCAGCAGGGGCAGGGCGTGCTGGACGGTGAAGAACACGCCCTTGAAGTTGACGTCGACGGTGTGGTCGAAGTCGTCCTCGGTGACGTCGGCGGCGGGCTGGAAGACGCCGACGCCCGCGTTGGCGAAGACGCCGTCGAGCGCGCCGTGGCGCTCCCGGACGGTGGCGGCGAGCCGGGCGAGGTCGGCCCGGGCGGCGACGTCGGCGCGGACGGCGAGCAGCCGGTCACCGCCGTCGAGCCGTTCGGCGGCGCGGGCGAGCCGGGCGTCGTCACGGCCGGTGATGACCACCCGGGCGCCGGCGGCGAGGAGGCGGCGGGCGGTGGCGAGGCCCATGCCGCTGGTGCCGCCGGTGATCAGGACGGTGCGGTCGGCGAATTCCCGGGGGTCGGCGGGATCCCGGGTCATGGCGTTGTCGGACGGGGCGTTGTCGGTCATGGCACCCACTCTCCCGACGGCCGTGGAGCCGGGACCAGGCCCGGCCCGACCCTGGGTCCGGAAGAACCACCCTGCACCGGGAATCGACGGCGCCACCGGGTGGTTGGGGCAGGACGACAGGCGTGTGACACTCGCGAACAGGGGTCTGACATGAAGATCGGCATCATCGGTGCGGGCAACATCGGCGGCAACCTGACCCGACGGCTGACGGCGCTCGGGCACGACGTCTCGGTGGCCAACTCGCGCGGTCCACAGTCGCTGGCCGCCCTGGCCGAGGAGACGGGCGCGACGGCCGTGCCGGCCACCGAGGCGGCGCGCGGAGCGCAGGTCGTGGTGGTGACGGTGCCGCTGAAGAACGTGCCGGACCTGCCGGCCGGGCTGCTGGACGGCGCGGCCGAGGGCGCGGCGGTGATCGACACCGGCAACTACTACCCGCAGCAGCGCGACGGCCGGATCGACGAGATCGAGGACGACGGGCTGACCGAGAGCCGGTGGACGGAGCGGCACCTCGGCCACCCCGTGGTGAAGGCGTTCAACGGCACCTACGCGCAGGACCTGCTGGAGCGGCCGCGGCCGGAGGGCGACCCGGAGCGGATCGCCCTGCCGGTGGCGGCGGACGACGAGGCGGCCAAGCGCGTGGTGCGGGCGCTGATCGACGAGTTGGGCTTCGACACGGTGGACGCGGGCGGGATCGACGAGTCCTGGCGCCAGCAGCCGGGCACGCCGGTGTACGGGCTGCGCGCCGGGGTGGAGGCGGTCACCCGGGCGCTCGCGGAGGCGTCTCCGGAGCGCCCGGCGGACCACAAGGCGTGACCCCGGGAAGGCGTGCTCCCCGCGCCGACCCCGACGGGCCCGGTCAGCCCGTGCGGCGGGCCCCCTCGGCCGGGACGGCCGTGAGGGTGCGCGGGGCGGCGTAGCCGGCCGCGCGGAACGCGGTGGTGACGGCGGCGGCGACGGTGTCGGCGGCCGGTGCGTCGACGAGGGCGATCACCGAGCCGCCGAAGCCGCCGCCGGTCATCCGCGCGCCGTGGGCGCCGGCGGCGAGGGCGGCCTCGACGGCGAGGTCGGTCTCGGGGCAGGAGACCCGGTAGTCGTCGCGCAGCGAGGCGTGGCCGGCGGTGAGGATCGGGCCGAGCGCGGCGGGCCGACCGGCGTCCAGATGGGCGACGGCGGCCGTGACGCGCTCGTTCTCGGTGACCACGTGGCGCACCAACGGCCTCAGCTCCTCCGGAAGTCGGGGCAGGGCGGCCGGCAGGGCGGCGGGCGTCAGCTCGCGCAGCGTGGGCAGTCCGAGCAGCGCGGCCGCCCGCTCGCAGCCGGCCCGCAGGGCGGCGTAGGCACCGTCGCCGAGGTCGTGCTTGACCCGGGTGTCGAGGACCAGCAGGGCGAGGCCGGAACCGGCGAGGTCCAGCGGCACCTGCCGCATCGCCAGGTCCCGGCTGTCGAGGTGCAGGGCGGCGCCCGGGCGGCAGCACATCGAGGCCATCTGGTCCATGATCCCGCAGGGGACGCCGACGAAGTCGTTCTCGGCCCGCTGGGCGATCAGGGCGAGGTCGGGTGCGGACAGGCCCAGCCCGTACAGGTCGTTGTACGCGATCGCGACGACGCATTCCAGGGCGGCCGAGGAGGACAGCCCGGCACCACCGGGCACGTCGCTCTCCAGTCGGAACTCGGCACCGCCGACGGGGTGCCCGGCCTCGCGCAGCGCCCACACCACGGCGGCGGGGAAGGCCGCCCAGCCGGGCACCGAGCCCGGGGCCAGGTCCGCGACGGCCAGGTCGGCGACCACCCCGTCGCCCTGGGCGGACCAGAGCCGCAGCCGGCCGTCGTCGCGGCGCCGGGCCTGGGCGCGGACGGCCTGCGGGAGGGCGATCGGCAGCACGAACCCGAGGTTGTAGTCGGTGTGCTCGCCGATCAGGTTGACCCGGCCGGGGGCGGCCCACTCCCCCTCGGGGGCGTGGCCGTGGAGCTCTTCGAAGGAGGCCACGGGGGTGTTCACAGGAGTCTCCACGGGCGTGGTCACGGGCGTCGTCACGGGCGTACTTACGGGCGTGGTCACAGGGCTACCTCCCGCAGCCGGCGGGCCGCGTCCTCGGGGGTGACGTCGTTGACGAAGGCGTCCATGCCGGATTCCACCCCGGCCAGGAACTTGAGCTTGTCGGCCGCGCGCCGGATGGTGAACAGCTCCAGGTGGAGGGCGAGTTCGTGCTCCTGGCCGGCGGGCGCCTGGTGCCAGGCGGAGATGTACGGGGTGCGACCGGCGCCGAAGAGGCGGTCGAAGCGGCGCAGCAACTCCAGGTAGAGGCGCGGGAATTCGGCGCGCTGCGGCTCGTCGAGGCCGGTCAGGTCGGCGACCCGGCGGTGCGGGTAGAGGTGCACCTCGTACGGCCAGCGGGCGGCGAAGGGGACGAAGGCCGTCCAGTGCTCTCCGGCGAGCACCACCCGGGCGCCGTCGGCGCGTTCGGCGGCGAGCAGGTCGTCGAAGAGGCTGCGGCCGGTGGCGGCGCGGTGTTCGGCCGCGCGCGCGGCCATCCGGGCGGTGCGCGGGGTGGTGAAGGGGAAGGCGTAGATCTGGCCGTGCGGGTGGGCGAGGGTGACGCCGATCTCGGCACCCCGGTTCTCGAAGCAGTAGACCTGCCGGACGCCGGGGAGGGCGGCGAGTTCGGCGGTGCGGTCGGTCCAGGCGTCGAGGACGAGGCGGGCCCGCCGCTCGTCGAGGTCGGCGAAGGAGGCGTCGTGGTCTGCGGTGAAGCAGACCACCTCGCAGCGCCCGGCGCCGGGGCCGCTGACCCGCGGTCCGCCGACGCCTTCCAGCGCCGCCGGGGGGCCGGCCAGCGAGGGGAAGCGGTTCTCGAAGACGGCCACCTGGTAGTTGTCGGCGGGGATCTCGCTGTGCCGGCCGTCCCGGGAGGGGCAGAGCGGGCACTCCTCGGCGGGGGGCTGGTAGGTGCGGGCCTGGCGGTGCGCGGCGACGGTGACCCAGGCTCCGGTGGCCGGGTCGAGCCGGACCTCGGAGCCGTGGGCGGGCGGGTCGAGCGGGCGCCGGTCGACGGCGTCCCGGGGGACGGCCTCGCCGCTGTCGTAGTAGATCAGCTGTCGCCCGTCCGCGAGTGTGGTCGCGGTCTTGGCGGTGGGCTGGGTCAGGGTCCCGGCCATGGCCTTCTTCCCTCTATCCGACACGAAACAACAATATCCAACATTATCCATCAAGCCCGGCTGTCCGGAAGAGGCCCGCGCCTGCCATGATGGCGGTGACCGTGGCCCGCCGGGCGGCCAGTCGAACGGACGGCTGGACGGACGGCCGGCCGAACGGTCACGCCGACCACACCGACCCGAGGAGCCCCCCGATGGCTGACAGCGCCCAACCGCTCGCCGGACAGCGCCGCGTGCTGATCCTGGAGCGGGTCCGCGCGCGCGGCGGCGTCCGGGTGACCGAACTGGTCCGGGACCTCGGGGTGTCCGACATGACCATCCGCCGCGACCTGGACGCGCTGGCCCGCCGCGGCCTGGTGCACAAGGTGCACGGCGGGGCGGTGCGGACGGAGGCGGCGGCCAGCGGCGAGCCCGGGTTCGAGACCAAGGCCAACTGGCAGCTCCCCGCCAAGGAGGCCATCGCCCGGGCCGCCGCCGCCCTGGTGCCGCCCGGCTCGGCGGTCGGGCTGGCCGCCGGGACGACCACCTTCGCGGTCGCCCGGCAGCTGCGCGCCGTCGAGGGCCTCACCGTCGTCACCAACTCGCTGCGGATCGCGGAGCTGCTGGAGGAACCCGACGAGGACGGCACCCCCGCCACCGCGACGGTGATCCGCACCGGCGGCGTCCGCACGCCCTCCGACGCGCTGGTCGGGCCGGTCGCCGACCAGGCGATCCGCTCGCTGCACGTCAACGTGCTGGTCATGGGCTGCCACGGCCTCTCGGCCGAGACCGGGCTGACCACCCCGAACCTGGCCGAGGCGGAGACCAACCGGACCTTCCTCCAGTCCGCCCGCCGGGTCGTCGTGGTGGCCGACCACACCAAGTGGAACGCGGTCGGCCTGGCCTCCTTCGCCGCACTGGAGCAACTGGACGTGCTGGTGACCGACGACGCACTGGCGGCCGAACACCGGGCGGCGGCAGCCCAGTTGGTGGGCGAGCTGATCGTCGCTCCGACCGGGGAGCAGGACCCCCAGGCCTGACGGGCCCCCTAAGGACCCGTCCGGGAACTCGCCCGCACCACCAGCTCGGCGGCCAGCTCAAGACCGCCCGCCGGCGGCGCCTCCCCGCGCACCTGGCCGAGCAGCCGCTCCACCAGGGCGGCGGCGATCGCCCGCAGCGGGAGCCGCACCGAGGTCAGCGCGGGGTGCAGGTGGCGGCAGAGCGGCGTGTCGTGGAAACCGGTGACCGCCACCCCCGCCGGCCCGACCGCCGATCCCTCCGCCCGGACCGCCTCGTAGACGTCCAGCGCCAGCAGGTCGCTGCCCGCCGCGAAGGCCGTCGGCCGCTCGGGCCCGCGCAGCAGCTCCCGCACGGCCGCGACGTCCGGCCGCGCCGCCGTCACCGCGGACAGGCCCAGCCGGGCCGCCTCGGCGAGGAAGCCCGCCCGCCGGGCGGCCATCCACGGCAGGTCCTCGGCGCGGCCGACGTACCCGATCCGGCGGTGGCCGAGCCCCGCCAGATGCCGCACCACCACGGCCATCGCCGTGTCGTTGGCGATGTCGACCCAGTGCTGGGGCTGCCCCGGGCCCGTCCGTCCGAAGGCGACGAACGGGAGGCCGGCCCGGACGACGTGCCCGATCCGGGGGTCATCGCCCAGCACGTCCGCCAGCACCAGCCCGTCGACCTGACGGGCCGCCACCAGTTCGTCGATGGCCGCCAGCGGGCCGGCCGCCCGCTGGACCCCGCTCTCGGCCGCACCCTGCCCCGGACGGAACAGCAGCACCCGCTGCCCCTGCGCCCCCGCCGCGTCGACCAGCGCCTCCAGGAAGCCGGCCATCAGCGGGTTGGGGTCGAACGGGTCGTCCACCGGGGCGAGGTAGCCGAGGGTGCGCCGGGCGCCGCTGCGCAGCGAACGCGCCGACTGGTCGGGCTGGTAGCCGAGTTCGCGGATCGCCGCGGTCACCCGGGCCAGCGTGTCCGGGCGGACCCGCTGGGGGGCGTTGAGCGCGTTGGAGACGGTCTGCCGGGACACCCCGGCCGCGCGGGCCACCTCCTCGATGGTGGTGGCGCCGCGGCGCGGTCGGGGTGTTCCCTCGGGCATCGGAGGCTCCAGGACGGCTGCTCGGGTCTGACGGGTGCTCGGTTCCACTGCTCGGTTCTACGGACGGCGCAGGGTCAGCAGCCCACCGCGCGGCACGGTGATGCCGCCCGCCCGGTCGAGCTCGACCTCGCCCTGCCGGACGATACGCCCTCGGGCGTCCTGCACGGTGGCCTCGGCCGTCCCGCCGCCGCCGGTGAGCCGGACGTCCGGGTCGGCGTCGGCGTTGGCGACCAGCAGGGTGCGCCAGTCCGCGCCGGAGACGTCCACCGGCAGCGCGGCGTAGCGGGCCACCGCGACGGTGCCGCCGCCGACGGCGGTGACCATCGGGTAGCCGAGGTCCGGCCGGGCCGGGCGCAGCTCGCCGAGCTGCAGGGTGGCGACGTGCTCGCGGAAGACGCCGAGCCAGAAGGCGATCGCCTCGCGCTGCCCGGGGCTCTGCGCCGCGAGGTCGACGGAGACCTGCGGCACCGAGAACAGCACGTTGATCAGGTGGCAGGCGATCTGCTCGGGCGGCTCGGCCGGGTGCCACATCAGCATGTCGGCGTGGACCGGGACGGGCCCGGCGGCGAGCCGCACGTCGATGGTGCGCTGCCGGTTCTCCTGCGGGCTGAGCGGGCAGTCGGTGGCGCGGACCATGGTGACGTACGGCCACAGGCCGGGGCTGACGTACGGCTGGCGGTGCTCGATCATCGCCCCCGGCTTGACCGCGGTGATCCGGCGGCGGATGGCGGCGAGCAGCCGCTCGACGCCCTCGTCCACGGTGGCGCAGTCGGCCTCGGGCCCGGCCTCCGGCGCGTCGGCGCGGGCGAACCAGTCGACGAAGTCGACCTTCAGTCCGTCCATGCCCCACTCCTCGACGGCGCGGGCGAGCCGGCCGGTCAGGAACTCGCGGACCTCGGGGTAGCGCGGGTCGGCGACGACCGCGCCCATGTGGGCGGCGTCGGCGAGCGCGTAGCGGCCGATCGCCTCGAAGGCTGCGCTGTCCTTGCCGATGAACGGCAGCGCGTACCAGAGCAGGTACTGCACGCCGAGGTCGTGGACGCGCTGGACGTGGGCGGCGGTGTCGGGCAGCGAGACCGGCTCCCAGTCCCCGCAGTGCGCGTAGCCGCGGGTGCGGTCGGCGGTCATCCAGCCGTCGTCGACGATGATGACGTCCATGCCGAGCTCCTTGCCGAGCGCGGCCTGGGTCTCGACGCCCTTGGGCGTGACGTCCTGGTGCATCGAGTACCAGGTGGAGTACGCGGGGCGGCGCGCGGCCTCGGGGATGTCGGCCTCGCGGTCGGTCCACCACCAGGCGGCGAGGCCGGCCAGGCAGCGGGCGAAGTGCCGGCGGGATGTGTCGATGCGGACGGTCAGCCGGCCGGCGGCCTGCGCCCAGAACCGGAACTCCCCGGTCTCCTCCAGCACTCCGGCGCCGGCCAGAACGTCGGCGCGCTCGGCCGCGAAGGCGCAGATCGCGAGGTCGCCGGTGCCGATCAGGGCGGCGATCGGGGCGCCGTTGGCCAGGCTGGTGCGGCGCGGAGCGCTCCACGCGGCGGGCAGCCAGCCGGTGCCGCGCGGCTCGGGCGTCCAGAACGCGGTGGCGTCCACGCACGGCACCCGCCACTCGATCCGGACGTCGCCCGTCCCTTCGGCGGTCACCTCGACGATTCCGTCACCCGCCCCGCGGGCGCTCGCGTTCCCGCTGACCCGCAGGTCCAGGCCCTCTACGTAGAGCGAACGCAGGCCGCCGGCGACGGCGGGGGCGTGCGGTTCCCAGATCTCGGTCATGTTCAGCCCTTCGTGGCGCCGGCCAGCAGGCCGGAGATGAACTGCCGCTGGAGGACCAGGAAGAGGACCATCATCGGCAGGGTGGACAGCGCGGTGCCGGAGAGGATCGCGCCGTAGTCGGTGTTGCTCTTGTTGCCGTGCAGGGTCGCGAGGGCGACCGGCAGGGTGTGCATCCCGGGGCTGCGCAGAGCGATCAGCGGCCAGACGAACTGGTTCCAGGAGCCGAGGAAGAGGAAGATCGAGAGGGCTGCCAGCACGGGCCTCATGACCGGTACCACCACGCTGAACAGCACCCGGAACTCGCCCGCGCCGTCGACCCGGGCGGCGTCCAGGAGTTCGTCCGGCAGGCTGCTCAGCGACTGCCGCATCAGGAAGATGGCGAAGGGCACGCACAGGCCGGGCAGGATCAGCGCCTGGTAGGTGTCCAGCAGGCCGAAGTTCGTCATCATCTTGAACAGCGGTACCAGCATGACCTGTTCGGGCACCACGAGGGTGGAGAACAGCAGGGCGAACAGCAGGGTCCGGCCGCGGAAGCGGAACTTGGCGAAGGCGTAGCCCGCGAGCAGCGCCACCACGAGGGCGCCCAGCGTCTGGACCCCCGCCACCAGCAGGGAGTTCCCGACGACCCTGAGCAGGCCGATCTTCTGCTCCAGGTGGCTCAGGTTCTCGCCGAGGCTCCCGCCGGGCAGCAGCTTGGGCGGCCAGTCGAAGACCTCGGTGTCCTTGCGGGTGGCGGAGACCACCAGCCAGTAGAAGGGGGCGATCGACAGCCCGGTGATGCCGGCGAGGAGGAAGGTCAGCGGCCAGCCGCGCAGCTTCTTGAGGGGGTTCACGCGCTCGGAGGCCTCGCTCTGGGGGGTATCGCTCTTGGAGGTATCGCTTTGGGAGGTCACTTGTCGCGCTCTCCCATCAGGCGCATCTGGACGGCGCCGAGCACCGTCACGAGCAGGGTGAGCGCGTAGGCGACGGCGGAGGCGTAGCCGAAGTCGTAGTACCGGAAGCCGTTCTGGTACAGGTACATGGAGACGGTCAGGGTGGCGTTGTCCGGCCCGCCGCCGGTCAGTACGTACGGCTCGTCGAAGAGCTGGAGCGTTCCGATGGTCGAGAGCACGACCGTGAACAGCAGCACCGGGCGCAGCGCGGGGACGGTGACGGAGGTGAAGCGGCGGATCGGTCCGGCGCCGTCGACCATCGCGGCCTCGTACAACTCCCTAGGAATGGACTGGAGTCCGGCGAGGTAGATGACGGCGTTGTATCCGGTGTAGTGCCAGGTGAGCACCACGACGACGGCCGCCCGGGCCCAGACGGGCTGGCCCAGCCAGTCGACGGAGGGCAGGCCGACGGCGTTCAGCACCCAGTTGACCGCACCGTCGTCGGTCTTGAGCAGGTAGGCGAAGATCACGCCGGTGGCGACCAGGCCGGTGACCGAGGGCATGAAGACGCCGAGACGCCACACCGTGCGCCAGCGCACCACCGCGGAGTTGATGCCGACGGCCATCAGCAGGGCCAGTCCGAGCATCAGCGGGACCTGCATGACGAGGATCTCGCCGGTGTTGGACAGGGCCGTCCAGAACAGCGGGTCGTCCAGCAGGCGCCGGTAGTTGGCGAGGCCTGCGTCGCGGGTGGCGGCGCCGGAGCCGGTGGTGAAGGAGAGCAGCAGCGACTCGACGACCGGGTAGGCCTTGAACACGCCGAAGGTCAGCAGGGCGGGCGCGAGCAGCAGGTACGGTACGGCGGCGCGCCGCCGGCGGGACCGGCGCCGCGCTGCGGACCTCCTGGAGAGGGCGGCGGGCGGGCTGGCGGCACTCATGCGATACCGCGCCCGGTCTGCTGGGCGAGCTGCTTGGCGGCGTCCTGGAGGACGGCGGCCGGGTCGGCGCCCTTGAGGAGGACCTTGACCTGGGCGTCGCTGACGAGCTTGAGGGCGCGGGCGTAGTCACCGGAGTAGTTGGTGGGGTAGCCGCCCTCGGTGGCGAGGTCGGCGAAGGTCCTGAGCACCGGCTGCCCGCCGTAGTAGGCGCTCGGCGCGGCGTACAGCGGGTCGGTGTAGGCCTCGGTGAGGGCCGGGAAGACGCCGCCCGCGTTGAACATGGCGTTCACCGAGGCCGGGCGGGTGACCGTGTACTCGACGAACTTCCAGGCGGCGCGGCGGCGCGGGCTGGAGGCGGCGACGGCCAGGTGGGTGGAGTTGACCAGGGCGGTGCGCTTGCCGCCGGGGGTGACCGCCGGGGGCTTGGTGAGACGCCAGTTGCCGCTCTGGTCGGGGATCTTCTTCTCCAGGTAGTGCGCGACCCAGGCGGGCATCGCGGCCACCGCGAGCTTGCCGGCCTTCATCACGGGCGGCCAGCTCTGGACGCCGGGGGTGTCGCCGATCAGCCCGGCCTCGTCCAGCCGCTTGACGATGGTCAGGGCGCGCACGGCCGCCTCCGAGCCGACGGTGATCTTGCCCTGGAGGTCGAAGTAGAAGGCGCCCTGGAGCTGCATCAGGGCCTGGACGAAGTCCAGGTCGGGGGTGGGGTTGGCGGCCCTGTTGATGCCGATCAGGGCGACGCCGGGGTTGGCGGCCTTGAAACGGTCGGCCACGGCGAGCAGGTCGTCCCAGGTGGCGAAGGACTCGGGGTCGATGCCCGCCTTGTCGAAGTAGTCCTTGCGGTAGAAGAAGCCGAGCGGGTTGACCTCCCAGGGCAGTGCGTAGGCGTGGCCGTCCTTGCCGCTGACGACGGGCCACAGGCCCTTGGCGAACTTGTCCTTGTGCGCGTCGGCGCCGAGCGCGGAGAGGTCGGCCAGGCCGCCGGGGAACTTCTCCTGGTATCCGGGCAGGTAGTCGCAGCCGATGTGCAGCACGTCGCCGAGGCCTTGGCCGCCGGCCGCCAGGCCGACGGTGATCTTGTCCCAGATGGCCGGTTCGCCGATGTCCTGGACGTCGACCGTGATCCCCGGGTTGTCCTTCTGGAAGGCCGGGACGATCCCGCGCAGGGCTTCGGCGGCCGTGGCCCAGGACCAGACGGTGATGTTGCCGGTGTCGGCGTCCCCGCCCGAGGCGCCCCCGGAGCCGGAGTCGCCGCAGGCTGCGAGCGTGCCGCCGGCGGTCAGGGCCAGCAGGCCCGCTCCTGAGGCTCGGAGCAGATCACGACGGGAAAGGTGTGACATTGCATTCCTCTCTGAGGGGTGGCGAGGAAGGGTTTGAGGCAGGAAGGGCGAGGCAAGGGGAGGGAGCTTGAAGGGTTTTGAACGTTCAAATACACAAAACAAACCAGAACCAAACAGGTTCGAACGAGCGGGTCACAGCAAACGCCCACCCTCCCCGCGCCGTCAAGACCTGGGCGCGGAGAGGGTGGGCTCCGAAACCGTTCTGTTATCCCAGGACCGCGTCCGGAGCGCCGAACACGGTTCCCGGGGTGACCGGGATCCCCCGCGCCATGGCCTCGAAGTCCAGGATCGGATGGGTCAGGATCTCCTCGACCTCGTCGGTCAGGAGGTTGCCCAGGATGAACTCCTCCTCCGCGCCCGACCCGAAGGTGACCACCTGCCCGCTCGACTGGATCATCCAGTTCAGCAGCTCCCGCTCGCTGCTCTCCGCGAGGTGGATCTCCCGGCCGGGGTGGTCGCGCCGGATCCCGTCGACGACCGCGCGGACCTCCTCCACCGCCACGCCGAGCCTGCGCACCGTGGCCGGCGAGGCCCGCCGGCCCCACCACTGGAAGATCACCCACTGGGCGACCGACGGGTGGGACAGCACCTCCGCGGCGAGCTCCGGCAGCTGGTGGAGGTTCTCGGCACTCGCCACGGTGTGCACCCGCACCCGGTCGAAGCCCTCGGCGTCGCACAGGGCCAGGGACTCCAGCAGCGCGTCGAGGAGCCTGTCGTCCGGGCTCCGGCGGAAGGCGCGCTGCACCTCCGGCGTGACGGCGTCCAGTGGCAGCCGCAGCGAGGACAGGCCGTGGAGCCGGGAGAGCTTCTCGGCGGTGAGCGTGTAGCCGGTGGTGTCGAGGCCGACCTTGAGACCACTGGCGATGGCGTGGTCAACCACGTCGAAGACCGGCGGCCACAGCAGCGGGTCACCTCCGGCCAGGACCAGGTCGGTGGTCCCGTGCGCGGCCAGCTTCCCGACGATCCGCCTGGCCTGGTCGAGGTCGATCTGCTCCGCCGCGAACGGGTTGTAGCAGCCCTGGCAGGACATCGGACAGCGGTTGTTGATCGACCAGTTGACCCGCCGGACGCGGCGGCCGGTACGCGGCTGGTCGGCCCTGCTGCGGATCCCGGCCACCAGCCGGGCCAGGCGGACGGCCTGCGGGAGGGTGGAGCCGGCGAGCAGTTCCCCGGCCCGTTCGACGCCGGCCGCGGTGGCGTTGTTCTGGAGCAGGAGGAAGGCCAGGCGCCACCGCATGGCCTCGTCCCCCGGGTCCTGGCCCAGGGCCTGTTCGACCCGCTCGGTCAGGGCGCCGAGGTAGCCGGGGGTGAAGTTGGCGGGTTCCAGGCGCCGTTGGAACGCGTCGGCTATCGACCCGCGCGCCAGGGCCCGGTCGTAGCCGGCCCGCAACGGGTGCGGGGGCAGGATCTCCACGTGCTGCCGGGTGGGCATTCGGTGTTCTCCGGTACGGGTCAGTTCGGGGCGGACGGCAGCATGACGACCATCGAGTCGGCGGACGACAGGCCCATGCCCTCGACGAAGACCGCGTCGCGGACGAGCTGCGCGATGGCGGGGTGGGTGGGGGCGGCGAGGTAGCGGGCGGTGGATTCGAGCGGGGTGATGTCGTGCTTGGCGATCAAGGTGCGCAGCGAGCCCGGCAGGTCGTCGAGGCCCTCGCGGATGTCCTCCAGGTCGAACCGGTCGGCCAGCCGCATCGCCGCCCTGCGGGCCTTGGCGAGGTTGGTCGTCGGGTCCAGGATGGTCGCCTTGGCCAGGTAGTAGGGGACGGGCTGCATCATCCAGGCCAGCGCCTCGCCCGGGTCGTCCTCGTCGTGGCCGGAGTGGTCGAAGGCCTCCGACCCGAGCCCGAGGCCGTCGCAGAACCACTCGGGCCGCATGCTGATCCGGTAGTGGGCGTGACCGGCCAGCCGGAACGCCGGGAGCATGGCTATGACGGACGTCGTCTCGATCCGGAACGTGTCGGAGATCCGCCGCATCGTCCGCCCCAGCACGGCCCGGACCTCCGGCACGTCGGCCCCGTCGGCCACGACGTGGATCAGGTCGAGGTTGGAGACGATGTCGCCGGCGGGCCCGGTGCGGTGCTCGCCTCGGGCCAACGAGCCGGTCGCCGCCACTGACATGTCGGTCACGTCCGCGAACTCGCGGGCCAGCTCCTGGAACAGCAGGGGGACGTCTTCGGCTCTCACGCGCTTCCTCGGGTGTCGGCTACGGAGGTGGAGTCGACGCCCTCTCTTCCAATGCCGCTCACATCATGGAGAGTTGGCGTTCAGATGGGCACCCTAACAGCGACCCGCCACAAATGGTCGTGTTTGCACCACATATCTCACACACCACAGCTGACGGACCGACACAAGCGGTCTCAACCAGTCACTCAAGTGCCGCCCGCGACACGTGGATCGGGTGGGCATCGAGACATCTGAACCACACCTGCGCGAGAAGTCGGCCGGGCCGACTTCTCGCGCAAACCTCATCCGGCCAGCACGACCGGCGTGCCCGTCAGGTCCACGCCCGCCTGCCGGAGTTCGCCGAGGGCGGTGACCGTGGTGTCGGTGGCCACGCCCGCCGTGTAGTCCAGCAGCACCCTGGTCGCGAACCCGGCCTTCACGGCGTCCAGCGCCGTCGCCTTCACGCAGTGGTCGGTGGCGATCCCGACCACGTCCACCGCGTCCACGCCCTGGCCGCGCAGCCAGTCGGCGAGCCGGGTGCCGTCCGCCGCGAAGCCCTCGAACCCGCTCTTGGACGCCGAGTGCGCGCCCTTGAAGAACACCTCGTCCACCGCGCCCGCGTCGACGGCGGGCGCGAAGGACGGGTGGAACTCGCCGCCCTCGCTGCCGACCACGCAGTGCACCGGGAAGGACTCCCGGAAGTCCGGCCGCGCGGAGAAGTGCGGGCCCGGGTCGATGTGGTGGTCCCGGGTCGCGACCACCCGCGCCCAGCCCTCCCGCTCCGGGCCCTGGACCAGCTCGGCGATCGCCCGGGCCCGGTCGGCGCCCCCGCCGACCGGGACGCTCCCCCCCTCACAGAAGTCCTTCTGCACATCCACCACGATCAGCGCGCGAGCCATCGACCGGCCTTTCCTCGGGGGTACGGATTTCGCGGCCAGCTTGACGCCTTCGAGGTGCGTGGACGAAGCAACCCGGGCTGCCGTTCACCCGGACGGGCCTGGCGCGGCGATCAGCACACCCCGGCGGCGCCGCCAAGGCCCGCAGCGGAGCGTTCGAGGGAGTCGGTCAGCCACAGGTAGGACAGGCCGACGGTGACCGAATCCCCGCTCGCCTCGGCCACGAGCCGCCAGTAGCGGCGCATCCGCGGGTCCCGGTCGACAGCCACGTAAGCCAGCAGGCGGCCCCTGAACTTCGGGGTGTCGCGGTCGCCGCGGACGGCGGCGTGGGCCGCGACGAACCGGTCGAGCGCGGGGCCCGCCCGGGGCTGCTCACCCGCCCGCACCAGGGGCTGGGCCAGCGCGCACGCCTCGCCGATCCCGCTCACCAACTCGTCCTCGTCGGCGATCAGCGCGGCGCCGGCCCGCGCCCTGGCCAGCAGGCCGCGGCTCAGTTCCCGGTCACCGGCCAGGGCGAACAGTTCGGCGAACGCGACCACCTGCGGCGGGGTCGGGTCGGCGGGCGGCTCGGGTACGGCGATCGCCACGAACGCGGTGAGCATCGCCTCCGACACCGGGGCGGCCATCGCGCGCCTCCAGAAGCCGATCAGCGCGTCACGGGCGGCTCCCCCGCCCTCCATCGCGGCCAGCAGCTCCAGCCTGGCGGCCCGGTCGGCCGGTCCGGCCTCCTCGACAGCGCGCAGCGAGGCCCGCCGCCAGGCCAGGTCCGCGAGCCGCACGTCGAGCGCGGCCCGCTCGGCCGCGACGACCTCGGCCACGGAACGCTCTCTGGCGAGCACCTGCCTGACCGAGGGCAGCCCGAGCCCGAGCCTGCGCAGCCGTCTGACCAGGCCCAGCCGCTCCACGGCCACGTGGTCGAACCTGCGGTGCCCGCCCGTGCTGCGCACCGAGTCGACGATGCCCTCGTCGCAGTAGAAGCGGATGGTCCGCACCGGCACGCCGGTCAGCCGGGCCAGCTCGCCGATCCCCAACGTCTCATCGAGCAAAGGCACTTGAACCTCCACCGGACTGGAGTTCCTACCGTACCCAGGTAACCCCGAGAGAGGAGCGCCGTCATGACATCAACACTGGACACCGCACGGCTCGTGGAGGGACTGCGGGAGCAGAGCGCGAGGACAGGCCGCGCGGTCGCCGGAAGGGACCCGGACACCCCGGTGCCCACCTGCCCGCAGTGGCCGCTGCGCACCCTCGTCGGGCACGTCGGCCAGGAGCACCGGTGGGCGGCCGAACTCGTGCGCACGCGCGAGCAGTTGCCCGCCCCCGACCCGTGGCAGGCCGATCCCGGCGCCCCGGACGGGTGGGCTCGGTGGCTGCGCGAGGGCGCGGAGGACCTGGTCCGCGCGGTCCAGGAGACCGGCGCGGACACCGAGTTGCCCACGTTCTTCGGGCCACGGCCGGCGGCGTTCTGGCTCCGCAGGCAGCTGAGCGACACCTGCGTCCATCACTACGACGCGGCGTCGGCGACGGGCACCGCGTTCGAGATCGCCGACGACCTCGCGGCCGACGTGATCAGCGAGAACCTCGACCTGCTGTGCACGCCGGCCTTCGAGTCGGTCAGGCCGGCGGTCGCCGAGCTGCGCGGCCGGGGCGAGCGGGTCGGGTTCCGGCCGAGGTCCACGGAGGGCTGGGTGGTCACCAGGGCGCCCGAGGCGCTGCGGTGGGAGCGCGGGCGGGTCGAGGCCGACGTGGTGGTGTCGGGCGCGGTGGCGGACCTCATGCTGGTGCTCTCCCGCCGCCTCCCACCGCAGGACGACCGGGTGACGGTGACGGGCGACCGCGCTTTGCTGGACCACTGGCTGACCCACACGGCCTTCTAGCTACCAGAGCTGCGAGAGAAGTCGGCGGGGCCGACTTCTCACGCAACGGTATTCGGCTACCGGCCGACCTCGCGGAGGCGGAAGTCCTCGACCGTCTCCCGGCGGATCAGCAGGCGGGCCCGGCCGTCCTTGACGGCGGCCACCGCCGGGCGGCCGACCAGGTTGTAGCCGGAGGCCATCGACAACTGGTACGCCCCGGCCGCCGGGACGGCCAGCAGGTCCCCCGCACGCAGGTCGGCGGGCAGCACGGCGTCACGGACCAGCACGTCGCCGGCCTCGCAGTGCCGGCCCACCACGTCCACCCGGGCCGCGCCCGCCTCCGAACGGCGGCCCACCAGGCGGACGCTGTACGGCGATCCGTACAGCGCCGGGCGCGGGTTGTCGCTCATCCCGCCGTCCACGGCGGCGAAGCAGTGGCCGTCCGCGGTGTGCTTCACCGACAGCACCCGGTACACGGCGACGGCGGCCGGGCCGGCCAGCGCGCGGCCGGGCTCGACGATCAGCCGCGGCACCTCCAGGCCCGCCTCGGCGCAGCGCACCGCCAGCCGGTCGGTCACCCGGACGGCGAAGTCGGCGACGTCGAACTCGGCGTCCCCCGGCAGGTAGCGGATGCCGTGGCCGCCGCCGAGGTCCAGTTCGGGCAGTTCCACGCCGTGCTGCTCCCGGATCTCCGCGAGCAGCCGCACCAGCGCGTCCACCGCCTGGAGGTAGGGCTCGACCTCGGTGATCTGCGAGCCCAGGTGGCAGTGCAGGCCGGCCAGTTCGAGCCCGGGCTGGTCGAGCACCCGGGCGATCGCGTCGGCCGCGTCGCCGCCCTCGATCGGGAAGCCGAACTTCTGCCCGCCCACTCCCGTCTGGACCGCCGTGTGGTGCCCGGCGGCGATCCCCGGGACGACCCGGACGAGTACCCGCTGCGGGGTGTCGGCGGCCACCAGGGCGGCCAGCCGGGCGATCTCCGCCGGTCCGTCGATCACGATCCGCCCGACCCGCAGCCGCCGGGCCAGCCGCAGTTCCTCCGGGGACTTGGCGTTGCCGTGCAGCAGGATCCGCTGCGCCGGGAAGCCGGCCGAGGCGGCCAGCCACAGCTCGCCGGAGGAGCAGACGTCCAGGCCCAGGCCCTCCTCGGCCACCCAGTCGGCCATCGCGCTGCACAGGAACGCCTTGGCGGCGTACAGCACCTCGGCGTGCGGCAGCGCCCGCCGGTACGCCCGGGCGCGGTTGCGCACCTCGGCCTCGTCCAGGACGTACAGCGGGGTGCCGAACCGCTCGGCCGCCTCCGCCAGCCCCACCCCGCCGACCAGCACGTCGCCGCCGGGGCCGGGCCGCGCCGAGGCCGGCCAGGGGCCGCCGAGCGCGTCGACGGCCGGGGCGTCGGGGCGGGCGGTGGAGGTGCCGGTGGAGGGGGCGGGGACGGCGGAGGGGACGGACGGGGCGGTCAGCTGCGTCATGGCGGTACTCCTACGGGGCGGGGCGGGGTTGCGGCACGCGGTGGGCGGGGTCAGTCCTCGAACTGCATCGCGATCCGGCAGTGCGCCGGGCGGCCGCGGTCGCGGCCGACCGTGGGCGCGGGCGCCGGTTCGGGCGGCTCGGGGCTGTCCTGAAGCTCCTGCCGGTCCTGCCGGACACCGGCGGGCACCAGGCGGACCAGGCGGCGCGGCGACTGGTCGACGGCGGTGACGATCGTGCTGCTCACGGAAGGCTCCTCGGGCTCGGGCGGGCCACCGTGGTGCGGCCCTCGGTTCCAGTGGATGCCCACCGAACGCCGATCGCACCGGGCCTTGACGCGTGGCCTACGCTCCGCCGTGCGTCCTTGACGCCTTCCTGACATCCGCCGCCCCGGTCATCACCCGTACGGCCGCACCCGACCCCGAACGTCCGTACGACCGCCCGAATGCCCACCCGGTCCGGATGTCAGGGAGCCGTCAAGGACGGCCGCCCGCACGCCAAGCCCGCGTCAAGAGGCGCGTGGCGGGCGCGGATCCGGTGGTGGGCTGGCCGCCGTCCCCGCCGCCACCGAGTCCGCCGCCCCGTTGCCCCGCAGCCCGGGGCGGCCCGGAAGGTCTTCCGAGACGATGCGCCGTTCGGCCCTCACTCCCCCGGACACCACCACGCCCCGAACCGACTGGTTCCGCCGCCCGGAGGGCGTCCGCGAGCAACCCCCGCACGACCGACCGGACGACCGGCCGCACCAACCGCAGCACCACCCGAGCCACCACCCGAGCCACCGGCCGACCGGCCCGGACGGCGGCCGCCGCCGGCTCATCACCCGCCGCCAGCTCACCGAGGCCCTGCCCGCCGCCGTCCGCAAGCTCCACCCGCGCACCATGATGCGCAACCCGGTGATGCTCGTGGTGGAGACCGGCTCCGCGCTCACCACGCTCAGCGCGGTGATCCACCCGAGCGTGTTCGCCTGGGTGATCGGCTTCTGGCTCTGGCTGACCGTGCTGTTCGCCAACCTCGCCGAGGCCGTCGCCGAGAGCCGGGGCAAGGCGCAGGCCGAGTCGCTGCGCCGCACCCAGGCCGGGACCACCGCCCGGCGGCTGCTGCACTGGCGGGTCGGCACCCGCGACCACCGCCACGAGGTGATCCCCGCCGAGCAGTTGATGCTGCACGACGTGGTGCTGGTGCCGGCCGGCGAGGTCGTGCCGCAGGACGGCGAGGTGGTCGAGGGGGTGGCCTCCGTCGACGAGTCGGCGATCACCGGGGAGTCCGCGCCGGTGATCCGCGAGTCCGGCGGTGACCGCACCGGCGTCACCGGCGGCACCAGGGTGCTTTCCGACCACCTGGTCGTCCGGGTCACCTCCCGGCCCGGGCAGAGCTTCGTCGACCGCATGATCGCCCTGGTGGAGGGCGCCAACCGGCAGAAGACCCCGAACGAGATCGCGCTCAACATCCTGCTCGCCTCGCTCACCATCGTCTTCCTGCTCTCGGTGGTCTCGCTCCAGCCGATGGCGATCTACGCGCACGCGCCGCAGACCACCGTGGTGCTGGTCGCCCTGATGGTCGCGCTCATCCCGACCACCATCGGCGCACTGCTGTCCGCGATCGGCATCGCCGGGATGGACCGGCTGGTCCAGCGCAACGTCGTCGCCCTCTCCGGCCGGGCCGTCGAGGCCGCCGGGGACGTCGACGTGCTGCTGCTCGACAAGACCGGCACCATCACCCACGGCAACCGCCGGGCTGTCGCACTGCACCCGCTGCCCGGCGCGAGCACCGAACAGCTCGCCGAGGCCGCCCAGTTGGCCTCCGTCGCGGACGAGACCCCCGAGGGGCGCTCGCTCGTCGAACTGACGAACCGTCAGTACTGGGTGCCGCCCCGCGCCCCCGGCGAACTCGGCGAGCAGCGGCCCGTCCCGTTCACCGCACACAGCCGGATGAGCGGCGTCGACCTGACCTGGCCCGACGGGACGAACTGCCTGATCCGCAAGGGCGCCGCCGGCGCCGTCGCCCGCTGGGTGGTGGAGTCCGGCGGGCGGATGCCGATGGAGGCCAAGCCGCTGGTGGACCGGATCGCCGAGGCCGGCGGCACCCCGCTGCTGGTCGCCGTCCACGACCGGCACGGCGCCCGCGCGCTGGGCGTGGTCGAACTCAAGGACGTGGTGAAGGAGGGCATCGCCGAGCGCTTCGCCGAGCTGCGCAGGATGGGCATCCGCACCGTCATGGTCACCGGCGACAACCCGCTCACCGCCCGCGCCATCGCCGCCGAGGCCGGGGTGGACGACTTCCTCGCCGAGGCCACCCCCGAGGACAAGCTCGCCCACCTGCGCCGCGAGCAGGCCGCCGGGAACATGGTCGCGATGACCGGCGACGGCACCAACGACGCCCCCGCGCTCGCCCAGGCCGACGTCGGGGTCGCGATGAACTCCGGCACCCCGGCCGCCAAGGAGGCCGGCAACATGGTCGACCTCGACTCCAACCCGGCGAAGCTGATCGACATCATCCGGGTCGGCAAGCAACTCCTCATCACCCGCGGTGCGTTGACCACCTTCTCGATCACCAACGACGTGGCCAAGTTCTTCGCGATCATCCCCGCGATGTTCGCGAACGCCTACCCCGGGCTGCACCACCTCAACATCATGGAACTGCACAGCCCGACCTCGGCGATCGCCTCCGCGATCATCTTCAACGCGCTGATCATCGTCGCCCTGATCCCGCTGGCCCTGCGCGGCGTCCGCTACCAGCCCGCCTCCGCCACCGACCTGCTCCGCCGCAACCTGCGGGTGTACGGGCTGGGCGGGCTGATCCTGCCGTTCCTCGGCATCAAGGCGATCGACCTGCTGATCCAGTTCGTGCCGGGCCTCGGCTGAGCCGCACGGCGCGCCGGAGCTGTCAGAAGGCCGTCAAGAAGTGTGCGACCGGCGTCATGGAGCCATCAGCGGCGGTACGGACGGACCGGTTCCGGGGTTCACTGGAATCATCCGAACCAAGGAGTACGGAACCGGGAGTACCCGACCGGAGAAACGGAGGCGAACGGCCATGACCGGGACCACCCGAGTGATCGTCGGCCTGAGCGGATCACTGAGCAGTCTGGCCGCCCTCTACCACGCCGTCGGCGAGGCGGCCCGCAGCGAGGCCGTGCTGGTGCCGGTGGCCGCGTGGAACGCGGGCGAACGCGACGGCCTGCGCCCGCTGTCCGAACTGGAGCACGCCGCCCGGCGGCGGCTGGACATCGCCTTCGAGCAGGCCTACGGCGGCTACCCGGCCGGGCTGGTCATCCACCCGCTGGTGGTCAAGGCCGAGCCCGGGCCGGCCCTGGTCGGCGCCGTCACCGGGCCGGAGGACCTGCTGGTCCTCGGCGCCGCCACCCGCCGACGGTTCGACCGGCTGCGGCACGGCTCGGTGGCCCGGCACTGCCGCCACCGCGCGGGCTGCCGGGTGGTCGAGGTGTCGCCCTCCGCGCTGCTGACCCGGCTCGAACTCCCCGCCCGCACCGGGGCACCGCTCCCGCTGCTGGGGCGCGCCTAGCTGGGGCGCGTCCCCCGGATCTCGCCGGACAGGCCCTGACAGCAGCTCCCCCGAACCCGCCCGCCGGCTCGACGCGTCACCTCACCCACGCCGAGCCGGCGGGCGCCATCGCGCCCGGGCCCGCCGCTCCAGGGCCCCTGGTCCGGGCCCGCCCCGGCGCCTCCCCCAACTGCACCACCGCATCCGCGTGTTCGCGCACCAGCGGTAGGTCGTGGCTGATCAGCGCCAGCGCCACCCCGCGCTCGGCGCGCAGCCGGCCCAGCAGGGTCACGATGCCCGCGGCCGTGTCGGCGTCCAGCCCGGAGGTCACCTCGTCGCACAGCAGGACGTCCGGCTCGGCCGCCAACGCCCGGGCGATGGCGACGCGTTGACGCTGGCCGCCGGACAGCTCGGGCGGGTGCCGGGCGGCCAGGTCGGCGGGAAGGCCGACGGCGGCCAGCAGTTCGGCGACCCGGCCGGGGCACTGCTCGTGCGGGGTCGTGTGGTGCAGCCTCAGCGGACGGGTGAGGGTGGCGCCGACCGTCCGGGCCGGGTTGAGCGCGCCGAGCGGGTTCTGCGGGACGAGTTGGACGCGGCGGCGCTGCTCGCGGGTGCGGGCGTGGTGCGAGCCGGCCAGCGGGGCGCCGTCCAGGGTGAGGGTGCCGCCGGTGGACGGGTGGAGCCCGGCGAGGACCCGGACGAGGGTGGTCTTGCCCGCGCCGGAGGGGCCGATGATGCCGGTGCAGCTGCCGGGCGCGAGGTGCAGGTCGACCCCGGTGAGGATCCGGCGCCGCCCGCGCCCGTACCCGACGTGAGCTTCGACGCCGAGCGCGGCCAGCCCGACGGCGGTGCGCGCCGCGACCGGTCCGGACGTACGGCCGGCCCCGGTCCGGATGGGGCCGCCGCCCGCCCCGGGGCGGGCCGGGGCGAGGACGAGCACCTCGTCGGCGCAGCGGGCGACGAAGGCGGCGTCGTGGCTGGCGAGCGCGACGGCGATGCCGTGCCGGCGGGCGAGTTCGCGCAGCAGGTCGGCGATCTCGTCCCGCAGGGCGGGGTCCAGGCCGGCGCCGGGTTCGTCGAGGAGCAGCAGGTCGGGGCGGCGGGCGAGGGCCCGGGAGAGGGCCACGCGGCGCTGCTGACCGCCGGCGGGGGCACCTGGGAGGGCGAGGGCGCCGGGGAGGCGGCGTTCGAGCCGCTGGTCGGCGGGCAGTCGGACCCGGGCGAGCAGGTCGCCCACGGCTTCGGGGCCGCGGTCGGCGGCGGCCCCGGCGGGCAGTCCGGCGACCCGCGTCCGGGGGTTGAGGCCCGAACCCTGGTCCTGGCCGAGGAAGGCGAGCCGGTGACGGCGCAACCGGCGCAGCGCTTCGGGAGCGAGGGAGAGGACGTCCTGGCCGAGGACGGTGACCAGCCCGGTGGCCCGGGCGCCCGGGGGCAGGGCTCCGGCGAGGGCGTGCAGCAGGGTGGTCTTGCCCGCGCCCGGGGGGCCGGTGACGGCGTGCACACGTCCGGGGCGCAGATCGAGGCTGACCGGGGCGAGCAGCGGGGTGCCGTCCGCGAGGGCGATGGCGAGCCGGTCGACCCGGGCGGTCGGGTTCTCGGTCACAGTCATTCCGCGCGTCCTCACCCCCGAACCGAAAGCACTTAGGTTTGCCTATCCTGAAGTTGAGCCCCCGGCAACCCTCCTGCCACACAATGGCTCAGGAGTGACCACCCCGCCGACGTTCTCGGCCGCCGTCCGGCCGTCGGCACCAGAACGTGCCCGGCGCGTGCCCGCCGCGCGGCTGGTGTCACTGCGGGTCGTGCAGGTGGTCGCTCAACCAGGTCAGCGACGGCGGGAGCAGCCTGGTCCAGGTGGTGAAGTTGTGCCCGCCGGTCTCCACGGTGGCCTGGGCGACCACCAGCGGCGGGCGGGCGGCCGCGGCGAAGGCCACGGAGTCGGCGTAGCCGTGGCCGTCCTCCTTGCTGTCGGCGAGGAGCACGGCCAGGGCGGGCATCGGCAGGTGGGCCAGGCGCCAGTTCAGGTCGGCCTCGTCGCGCCGCTGCCGGCTGCCGCCGAAGAGGTCGCCGGTGGTCACGTCCTCGGCGGCCTTGAAGTAGCCGGACAGCGAGACCGCCACCGGGAAGGTCTCCGGGTGGACCATGCCGAGCTTGACGGCGCAGTAGCCCCCGGTGGAGTCGCCGATCACGCCGAGGCTGCCGGTGCCGTCGAGCACCCGGTAGGAGGCCCGCAGGTCGGCCGGCACGTCGGTGGTGAAGTAGCGCTGGGCCTGCGGGCCGTTCGGGACGTCCTCGCACTCGCTGTCGCGCGGCATCGACGGCGAGGGGCGCACCAGCACCAGGACGGTCGGCTTCATCACCCCCCGGCGCAGCAGGTCGAGTTCGTACGCCGGGTAGCGCAGCTTGGTGACCAGGTTGGCGGCGTCCCCCGGGAAGCCGGTCATCACCAGGGCCGCCGGGAAGTGCCGGGTCTCGGCGCCGGGCCGGAAGTACTGCGGCGGCAGGTAGACGTACCCGTCGGTGCTGAGCCCGGTGGTGCCGCCGGGCAGCCGCACCCGGTCGAGCCGCCCGATGGTGGCCGGGCCGCGGTCGGCCCCGTCCGCGCCGGTGATCTCGGCGGTGCCGAGCACCTGCACCCCGGCGGGCACCTCGGCCGGGGTGCCGCCGGGGGTGCCGCCAGGCCCTCCGGACGGAACGACGGTCGGGCTGGCAGACGGGCCGCCCGCCTGGATGACGCCCGCCCCGCGGTCGCGCCCGAACAGGTCGGACCAACTGCTGTAGAACACGAAGTCGTCGTTGACGGCGAGCCCGAGGGTGGCCAGCAGCGCGAACTGGGTGACGGCGATCGTCCCGAGCCGCAGGAACACCGCGGGCCAGCTGCGGACGGCCAGCCGGGGCCAGACCCAGAGCGTGCCGAGCACCGTGCACACCGCGAACAGCGCCGCCAGCGCCAGCAGCTTGTGACTGGTGAGTCCCATCCGGCCTCCCTGGGCGCGTCCGACGGCGCGACCCAGGGTAACCAGGGCGGGACCGAACGTCACTCCCTCCGGTCGGCCACCGTGTTCAGATCCATGTCGCTCCATCGCCCCCGGCCGGTCCCGTTCCTTCGGTACGGCGATTGAAGCGGCGGCGACCGGCCGGGCGCGAGTGGGCCCGCACATCAGCCGCACCCGGCCCCACCTGGTCGATCGTCCAACGGCGTGCTCTCCCACCGGCGCCAACTTCGACAAGGGTGTCGAAGTTGGCGTGAGGGCCGGGCTATGCTGTCCCGAAGTCCGAGGATGACCCCCCCTTGCCCCGTCGACGAACGCACCAGCATGGCGCGCCCGACCGGAAGGAGGCGAGACGCATGGACAGCAGCAGTGCGGGCCGCACCACCCGCCCCCACCCCCGCACGCCCCGGTCCGCCTCCGGCAGACGGTGAGCACGGTCGAGACGGTGAACACGCCCGTCGTACGGACTTCCTGACGCAACGTCAAGTCTTCTTGGCGCCACGTCCCACACGTCGGCCCTGCCGCCACCGCCGTCCGCGGCCCCTTCGCCCGCCCCGGTCTCCCCCGCCGAGGAGAGGTATCCCATGACGACGTCCCGGCCCTACCCGCGCCCCGCCGAAGCCGCGGTGCTGCTCACCGTCCTCGCCCTGCTCGTCGCCGAGGAACTCGCCCTCGGCCTGGCCGAGGAGGAGGACCGCCCGGTCATCAACGCCGTCCTGATCGGCGCCTCCGGCTCCGGCCTCCTGGCGGTCGGCGCGGTGCTGCTCGGACGCTGGCTCGACACCCGCCGCCCACTCCCGTTACCCCCGCCCGGCCCCAACGGCCGCGAGTACAGCGCCCGCGCCCTCGAAGACTTCCCGATGGACGCCGTGCGCCCACTCCTCCTCGCCCACCAGGCCCCGCAGCTGGGCCAGTTGTACTCCGCCTGGATGCTCGCCCGGGCCGGCCGCCCGGCCCCGTGGATCGCCCGCCGACTCGGCATCCCGCTCGACGCCGCCCACCTCCTCGTCGACGCCGCCCGCACCCGCCACGACTGAGCCGACGGCGTCAGCGGCGCCGGCCGGGCGCCCCCGCGCCCGCCTGCGCCAGCAGGAACGGCACCAGGCCGCGCTCCGCCAGCGCCGACCGCCAGGCGTCCCGCGCCAGCCCCAGCTCCCCCAGCACGCCGGCCTCCCCGCCGGACTCCGCCGACCTCGACCGCGAGGCCGCGCCCAGCAGTCCCAGTCCGCCCACCAGCAGGCTCAGCGCGGCCACCCCGGCCGCCACCCACCCGGCGCCGACCAGCGCGTGCCCCAGCACCTCGGCGTCGTCCGCCAGCCCCAGCGCGTACCCGAGCAGCAGGAAGATCGCGGCGGCCACCCCGGCGACGATCGGCACGATCACCCCCAGCACCCCCCACCACCCGGACACCCGCTGCCGCCCCGGCTCGTCCACCGGCAGCCGCGCCACCGCGTCCTGGTCCGCCCGCAGCGCCGCGTACCGCTCGTACTCGGGCGCCGCCGCCGCCAGCACGAACTCCGCGTTCTCCCGGGCGCTCCGCCGCAACCGCTCCACCCCCGGCCCCTCGTCCCCCACCGCCCGCAGGGCCGCCCGCACCTGCGACCCGGCCAGCGCCCTCCCCAGTTCCGTCTCGAAGTCGGCCCGATCCTGCTGCGGCAGTCGAAGCGGCCTGTCCATGCCGTGCCCCCGTTCACTGTTCTCCTAGTTCTACAGAACTGTAGAACATGGCGGCGGATAGCAGCAGCCCCGTTCACCTGTGGGCTTGCGATTCAGGAGCGGCCGGCACCCGCGCGGCCGACGGACCGGTCGGCTCAGGACACCGTCAGGATCCCCCGCATGAAGTGGTGCAGGGTGCACAGGTACGAGGAGGCGCCCGGCCGGGCCGGCGCGGTGAAGGTCGCGGACGTGCCCGGGGCGATGGTGCCGGTGTCGAAACTGCGGTCCTGGGCGGTGAGGGTGTGGTCGACGGTGTCGGCGTTGCGGACCGTGACGACGGCGCCCGGGCGGACGGTGAAGTCGGCCGGCTCGAACGCGAAGTCCCTGATGGCCACCGCCCCCGGGGCGGGAGCGGTGGCCGAGGACGTCGAGGCGGCCGGGGTCGCCGAAACGGACCCGGTCGGCCCCGGGCCCGAGGTCACGCCCGAGGTCGCTCCCGAGGTCACGCCTGAGTCCGGGCCTGAGTCCGGGCCGCCCACGCGGACGGAGCAGGCGGCGAGGGCGGCGCCGAGGAGCACGGCGGCCACGGCCCGGGCCCGCGGACGCATCAGGAGCCGAAGAGCGGGACCCGCCGGGCGTCGGAGGACGCGGGCGGGGTGGCGCCGAGGTCGGAGACCGTGGCGATCAGGACGGCGTCCGCGCCCGGGATCCAGTTGACCGTCTTGGACTGGACGACGAGCTGCCGCTGCCGCGCCGTGCCGTCGCAGATCACGTCCGCCTCGGCCGTCCGGCTGGAGCCGAAGGCCATCGAGGAGGTGTCCTCCGGGTCCCGCTGCTCGACCGAGACGGTGAGCGACCGGGCCTCCTCCGCGACCCCGCAGACGTACTCGACGTCGACCCGGACCCGGCCGGGCACCTTCGGGTCGATCCGGGCCTCACCGAGAGTGACGCCCGTGGGGGCCGCGTCCCCGTCCCGCACCCGGGCCGGGGCGGCCACCGAAGCCGCGGCCGGCGCCGGGTCGGCGGCCAGGGCGGGTGCCGTGAGCCCGCCGAGGGCCGTGGTGAGGGCCGTCACAATGATCCACCGCTGCACTGCCAACCTCCCATAACTGAAACCGTGTTGCGGCCGACGCTAACCGCCCCGCCAGTGGCCCGCGCGCCGAGGCGGGGACCCGTCGCACGGACAGCCCAGCCACGGCGGCGACCCGCCGTCACCAACGGCCCAGCGCGGCGGTGACCCGGCATCACCACCGGCCCAACCCGCCGCCGACCGACCGTCACCACCGGGCCGGGCCGCCGCGACGACCCTCCGTCACCACTCACCCCGCATGGACCGGCGCCCGCTCGGCCGCCGTCCCCGGAACTGTCTGAACGGACGAGGGGCCCGCCGCGCGGTACGCGCGACGGGCCCCTCAGGGACGCGAGGCGTTACCGGCGCCCGGCGCCGACCTCGGAGCCGGTGTTCTCGTCCTCGCCCTGCTCGTCGTTCCGGTCGTCGCTCCGGTCCCGGTCGCCCCAGCCGTCGCTGCGGTCGCGGTACAGGGTGAAGCGGTCGAAGAGCACCGGCGTCGGGAACGGGTTGGCCGCGGTGGCGGACGGGGAGTGGTAGTAGCTGACGGTGATGGTGGTGCGGCCGCCCGGCAGCGGCCCGGGGTCGACGTCGAAGACCGCGACGCCGTAGGGGAAGGCGGTGTCCGGGTCGGTGACCGCGGACCAGTGGGCCTTCTCCTTGGCGTCCGGGTCGGCCTTGAAGGTGAGCCGCTGGGTGCGCACGGAGGCCTGGCGGACGCCGTCCGCGTCGGCGGGCAGGTAGACGTCGTCGTGGCCGGCGGTGCCGCCACCGCCGAGGATCAGGTGGACGGTGCCCTGCGAGGTGTCGATCCGGCGCACGTCGTCGTCGGCGACGGCCGGGGTGAGCAGGCCGCCCGGCTCGGTGCCGCGGACGGGGTGGGTGCGCTCGTAGTCGTGGTCGTGCCCGGCCAGGACGAGGTCGACGCCGTAGCGGTCGAGCAGCGGCAGCAGCTTCTCGCGGATGCCCATGTCACCGCCGTGGCTGGCGGCCGAGGAGGACATCGCGAACTGGTGCAGGTTGACGACGACCCAGTCCACCGCGCGGCCGCGCCGGGCGCGCGCCAGGGTGCGTTCCAGCCAGCGGAGTTGGGCGCCCTCGCTGTAGTCGCTGATGTAGATGGACCGGCCGGTGGCCGGGTCGAGGCTGGCGTCGTCCTCGACAGCGATCTCGTTGCCGTCGAGGCTGACGAACAGCACCGAACCGACCTGGAAGCTGTACCAGTTGCCGCAGTAGTCGCGGGTGCCGTTGTCGGGCAGTTCGAAGCGCGTCAGGTAGGAGGCGTAGCCGAGGTCCCCGCCGCCGGCCTCGACCTCGTGGTTGCCGGGCGCGGGCATCCAGGGCCGGCTGGCGGCCGACTTGGCGAGGTTGTTCATGAACGCGTTCCAGCACTGCGGCTGGCGCTGCGGG
This sequence comes from Kitasatospora sp. NPDC088861, assembly GCF_044750105.1. Taxonomy (NCBI): domain Bacteria; kingdom Bacillati; phylum Actinomycetota; class Actinomycetes; order Kitasatosporales; family Streptomycetaceae; genus Kitasatospora; species Kitasatospora sp. NPDC088861. The sequence goes on along the minus strand of NZ_JBIVJF010000002.1, from coordinate 115,962 downwards.
TTGTTGTTGGCGTACGCGAGGTCGCCGTTGAGCAGGTGGAACAGCGGCGCGAACTGCTCGACCTGGCGGACGGCGGCGGCGCCGTGGATCGAGGACTTGCTGAACACGTCGTCGCCGGTGCCGAGATCGCCGAAGCTGGTGAAGCGGAACGCGGCCCGGCCACGCGCGGGCGCCGTGCGGAAGGTGCCGCGCACCGGGCCGGAGCCGTCGTGCAGCACCTCGTAGACGTACGTGGTGTCGGGCCGCAGGCCGTCCAGGCGGACGTGGTGGGTGTACGTCTCGACCTTGTTGAGCCCGTCGACGTAGGTGCGGGTCTCGGCGTCCACGGTGTGGCCGGCGCCGCCGCGGGGGGTGCCGATCCGCACCCGGGGGCGGCGCACGCTGGCGGCCGTCGCCCAGGAGACGGTCATCTCGCGGGACGGCTCGTTGCCCCACTGGAGGTGGATCTGCTCCGGTCCGGGGGTGCCCGCCAGGGCCGGCTGCGTCCAGAGGAGGGCGGACGCGGGCAGCGCGGCCAGCGCACCGGCCGCGGTACCCGTCCGAAGGACCGTTCTGCGCGAGGGATGTGACACTGCCGCCTCCAAGGCTCCGGGAAACGCCCTGGAGAGTCCCAGCCGAACCGGGCGCCCGGGCCACCTGCGAAGGTTCTTCCGGCGAACGCCAGTTGAACGCCGGATCGGATCGGGCGGCGATCGACCGTGACACCGGTCAGGCCGGTCACACCGGTTACACCGGCCACGCCGATTACGCCGGGAGGATTACCGATCCCTGACGGCCGGTCCGTCCACGCCCGATCCGCCGCACCGCGCGGCTAGCGTCGGCGGCATGGAGATTCTGGTCACCGGCGGAGCCGGGTTCATCGGGTCGGCCGTGGTCCGCGCACTGGTCGCGGCCGGGCACGGGGTGCGGGTGCTGGACGCGCTGCTGCCCGCCGTCCACCGCTCGGGGCGGGCCCCCGAACTGCCCGGGGGCGTGGCCTTCGAGCAGGGGGACGTCCGGGACGCCGCCGCCGTGCAGCGGGCGCTGGCCGGGGTGGACGCGGTCTGCCACCAGGCGGCGATGGTCGGCCTCGGGCTGGACCTCGACGACGCCCCCGCCTACGCGGGCTGCAACGACCTCGGCACGGCCGTCCTGCTCGCCGCGATGGCCCGCGCCGGGGTCCGCCGGCTCGTCCTGGCCGGCTCGATGGTGGTGTACGGGGAGGGCCGCTACCGCTGCCCCGCGCACGGCGACGTGGCCCCGGGCCCGCGCCGCCCGGCCGACCTGGAGGCCGGGCGCTTCGAGCCGCCCTGCCCGGTCTGCGGCCGCGCCCTGAGCCCCGGCCTGGTCGCCGAGGACGCCCCGGCCGACCCGCGCAGCGTGTACGCGGCCACCAAGCTCGCCCAGGAGCACCTGGCCTCCGTGTGGGCCCGGGCCTGCCAGGGCACCGTCCTGACGCTCCGCTACCACAACGTGTACGGCCCGGGCATGCCGCGCGACACCCCGTACGCGGGGGTCGCCTCGCTGTTCCGCTCGGCGCTGGCCCGGGGCGAGGCCCCCCGGGTGTTCGAGGACGGCAGTCAGCGCCGGGACTTCGTCCACGTCGAGGACGTCGCCGCGGCCAACCTCGCCGCGCTGGAGGCCCTTGCCGCCCGCGCGCCGGGCAGCTCCCGCGCCTACAACGTGGGCAGCGGCGAGGTCCGCACGATCGGCGAGATGGCCGGGGCGCTGGCGGCGGCGTACGGCGGCCCGGCACCGCTGGTGACCGGCGAGTACCGCCTGGGCGACGTCCGGCACATCACCGCCGACTCCTCCCGGCTGCGCGCCGAACTCGGCTGGCGCCCGCAGGTGCCGTTCCCCGCCGGGATGGCCGAGTTCGCGGCGGCACCGCGGTCCGGCGCCACACCTGACGGTCCGTCCGATATCGGCCGGAACTCACCGGTGAAGAGCGGAGGATGGGGCTAGCCTTGCAACATGGTTGCAAACTACAAGGAAGAAGTGGCCATGAACGACCAGGAATTCGTCAGCGCACCCGCCCTGATCCTCCGGTCCCTCTCCGCCGATCCGGAGCGGCGGGCCATCGTCACCGCCGACGGCGTCGAGATCACCGCCGGCGACTTCGCCACCGCCACCTACCGCCTCGCCCACGAGCTCATCGCCCGGGGCGTCACCCGCGGGGACACCGTCACCCTGCTCACCGGCAACACCGCCGAGGCGCTCGGCGCCCGCTACGCCGCGGGCCTCGCAGGTGCGCGGGTGGTCACCCTGTACGACGGCATGAGCACCCCCGTCCTGGCCGAGATCGCGGCGAGCGTCGACACCGCCGTCCTCCTCGTGGACGCCGAACGGTACGCGGAGGCCGCCGAGTTGCTGCCCCTGATCGCCGTGCCGACGGTCCTCCGCCTCGGCCCCGGACCGGATGCGATCGGCGAGGACGTGATCGCCGCCTCCGCCCACCGCCCCGCCGAGCCGCCCGCCGTCCGGATCGGCCCGGACGACGACCTCGGCATCCGCCACACCGGCGGCACCACCGGGGTCCCGAAGGGCATCCTCAGCCTGCACGGCCCCTACCGCGGCGTCTTCGACACCTCGTTCGGCTCCGCCGGCACGGCCGGCGAGGCGCCCCGCTTCCTCGCCGCCACCTCGCTCGCCCACCTCGCCGGGATCTTCTCCGACCTGACGCTCCACCACGGCGGCACGGTGGTCCTCCAGCGCACCTTCGACCCCGGCGAGGTACTGGCCGCCGTCGAGCGCGAGCGCATCACCAGCCTCTGGGTGCTGCCGCCGCTGCTCTACCAGCTGCTCGACCACCCGGCGATCGGCCGCACCGACCTGTCCAGCCTGCGGCAGATCACGTACGGGGGCTGCGCCGCCTCGCCGACCCGGATCCGCGAGGCGCTCAAGGTGTTCGGGCCGGTCCTGGTGGGCGTCTACGGGATGTCCGAGGCGCAGCTGATCTCCTTCCTCACCCCGGAGGGGCACGACCGGATCGCGCAGGGCGGCCAGGTCTCGGTCGGCCGCCCCCTCCCGGGCGTCGAGGTGGTGATCCGGTCCGCCGACGGCACCGAGCTGCCCACGGGGGAGCAGGGCGAGGTCCACGTCCGATCGGCCGGACTCATGGCCGGGTACTGGAAGCGGCCCGACCTGACCGCCGAGGTGCTGCGCGACGGCTGGCTGAACACCGGCGACGTCGGCTACTTCGACGCGGACGGCTGCCTCTACCTGGCCGACCGGGTCAAGGACCTGATCATCGTGGTCGGCGGGCACGTCTACCCGTCCGAGGTGGAGGACCTCCTCCTCACCCACCCGGCGATCGCCCGCTGCGCGGTCTTCGGCGTGCGCGACGCGCAGGAGGCGGAGCACGTCCACGTCGCCGTCGTTCCCGCTCCGGGGCAGCAGCCCGAGTTGGCGGACGTCCAGGCGTTCGTCACGGCCCGCAAGGGGCGGATCTACGCGCCGGAGGCCCTGCACCTCGTGGACGAGATCCCGCTGACGTCGGTCGGCAAGCCGGACAAGAAGCGGCTGCGCGAGGCCGTGGCCGAGTAGGCCGAGCGGGCCGAGCGCGCCGCGCGTCCGAAGGGCGGACCCCAGGACCTGCCTCGTCATTCCCGCCGGGCGCGCGGCGCGGGCAGGGCGATCTCGAAGCAGCAGCCCCCGGCGACGTTGCGCACCTCCGCGCGCCCGGCGTGCGCCTCGACGATGCCGCGCACGATGGCGAGCCCGAGCCCGGCACCGCTCTCGCCGGGCTCGCCGGCGGCCCGGCCGTCGTCGCGGCGGGGCGTGCGGGCGGAGCCGCCGCGCCAGCCCGTCTCGAACACCCGGGGCAGGTCCTGTTCCGGGATGCCGCCGCAGCCGTCGGTCACCGACAGCACCACCTCGTCGGCCTCCCGCCGGGCGGCGACGGCCACCACGCCGTCCGCGGGGGTCGAGCGGATCGCGTTGACCAGCAGGTTGCCGAGCACCCGGGTGATCTCCCCGCTGTCCACCTCGACCGGCTCGGCCGCCGCCGGCTCGTCGGCCACCTGCCGCCCCTCCAGCCGGACGCCGCGCCGCCGGGCCAGCGGGTACGCCCCGGCGAGCGCGTCGTCCACCAGGTCGTACACCGAGACCCGGGTGAGCGAGAGGGCGAGCGCGCCCGCCTGGATCCGGGAGAGCTCGAACAGGTCGTCCACCATGCCGGTGAGCCGTTCGACCTCGGTGCCGATCCGCACCAGGTAGCGGTCGGGGTCCTCAGCGACGCCGTCCTCCAGCGCCTCGGCCATCGCCCGCAGGCCGGCCAGCGGGGTGCGCAGGTCGTGCGAGATCCACGCGACCAGCTCCCGGCGGGAGTGTTCCAGGGCCTGCTCGCGCGCCCGGGACTCCGCCAGCCGGGCGCTGGTGGCAGCCAACTCCGCGCTCAGCGCGGCGAGTTCCGCGCCGAGCGGGTGCGCGGGCGCGGTGAACCCGGCGTCACTGCCGACCGTCCGGACGGCCTCGGTCAGCGCCCGGCTACCGGCCACCACCTGACGGCCGAGCAGCGCGGCGGTGAGCAGCGAGACGACGGCGGCCATGCCGAGCACCGTGATGACCACGCCGAGGTCGTGGGTGGACAGGAACATCGCCTGCGCCACGGCGAACGTCCCGGACGTCACCGCGAGGACGGTCACGACCGCCACGCAGAACAGGGACAGGGCGACGGAGCGGCGGCGCAGCAGCCGGATCGCCGCCCAGCCGAGCAGGCCGGCCCCGCCCGCGCCGAGGGCGGCGAACAGGGCGATCAGCAGCAGGTCCTTCACGCCGCACCGCCCTGCGGGTGGTGCGGCATGTCGTGAGCCGGGTCATGGGGAGCCGGGCCGTGGGGCGCCGGGTCGTAGCGGTAGCCGACGCCCCAGACGGTGCTGATCAGGGCGGGCGCGGCCGGGTCGTCCTCGATCTTCTCGCGCAGCCGCCGGACGTGGACGGTGACGGTGGAGAGGTCGCCGAAGTCCCAGCCCCACACCCGCCGCATCAGGCTCTGCCGGGAGAACACCGTGCCGGGGTGCCGGAGCAGGAACGCCAGCAGGTCGAACTCCCGCAGGGTGAGGGCGAGTTCACGCGCACCCCGGTGGGCGCGGCGGGCCTTCGGGTCGAGCGTGACGTCCCCCGAGCGCAGCACCCCGTCGCCCGGCCCGCCGCCCGTCCCCTCGGCGGCCCCGCTCCCCGCCCGGGCGCGGCGCAGCACCGACTGCACCCGCAGCACCAGTTCGCGCGGGCTGAACGGCTTGGTGACGTAGTCGTCCGCGCCCAGCTCCAGGCCGAGGATGCGGTCCGCCTCGTCGCCCTTGGCAGTGAGCAGCACCACCGGCAGCGCGGCGCCCCCGGCGGAGGCCCGCAGCCGGCGCAGCACCTCCAGCCCGTCGAGGCCGGGCAGCATGAGGTCCAGCACCAGCAGGTCGGGGCGGGTGCGCTCGGCGAGGTCCAGGCCCAGCGCACCGTCGGCGGCCCGGTCCACGTGGTGCCCGGCGCGGGTGAGGTAGCCGGCGACGACCTCGGCCACGGTCGGGTCGTCGTCGATCACCAGGATGTGCGAGGTGTCGTTCACCTCGCCGAGGATAGGAGGCCTCGGCGGCGGGCGCGGGCGGAAGCGGGCCCGCGTTCGCGTTCCGTAAGATCCGCCGCCCGCACCTCGCCCGACCCGGACCAGCCCAACCCGATGCGACCCAGCCCAGCCCAGCCCGATGCGGCCCGGGCCGATCCGCCGGACGGGTCAGCCGCCGGGGCGTCCGACTTCCGTAAGGCTGCGCCGCCGCCGCACCCCGCCGTCCCGCACTTAGCGTGGCCGGGTGACCTCACCCACCTCCCCCGTCTCCCCCGTCGACGTCGTGCTGCCCTGCCTCGACGAGGCCGCCGCGCTGCCCTGGGTTCTGGGGCGGATCCCGGACGGCTGGCGGGCCGTCGTCGTCGACAACGGCTCCCGGGACGGCTCCGCCGACCTCGCCCGCTCGCTCGGCGCGACGGTGGTCGAGGAGCCCCGGCGCGGGTTCGGCGCCGCCTGCCACGCCGGGCTGCGCGCCGCCACCGCCGACCTGGTCTGCTTCCTGGACTGCGACGGCTCCCTCGATCCCGCCCAGCTCCCCCTGGTCGCCGGTCCGGTGCTGGCCGGCTCCGCCGACCTGGTGCTGGGCCGCCGCCGCCCGGCCACGGCCGGGGCGTGGCCGCTGCACGCCCGCCTGGCCAACACCGTCCTGGCCCGACGGCTGCGCGCCCGCACCGGCGCGCCGCTGCACGACCTCGGCCCGATGCGGGCCGCCCGCCGGGAACAGCTGCTGGCCCTGGGGCTCGGCGACCGCCGGTCCGGCTACCCGCTGGAGATGGTGCTCGCCGCCTCGGCCGCCGGGCTGCGGATCACCGAGACCCCCGTCGACTACCTGCCGCGCGCGGGCCGCTCCAAGGTCACCGGCACCCTGCGCGGCACCCGCCAGGCCGTCCGCGACATGCGGGCCGTGCTGGCCGCGCCCCCGCCGACCCTGCTGGTGATCGCCAAGTCGCCCGCCCCCGGCCGGGTGAAGACCCGGCTCACCCCGCCGTGCACCCCCGAACAGGCCGCCGCCCTGGCCTCGGCCGCCCTCGCCGACACCCTGCACACCCTGGGCACGATGCCGGCCGGGCGGCGCGTGCTCGTCCTGGACGGCCAGCCGGGCGACTGGCTGCCGCCCGGCTGGGAGGTCGTCGCGCAGACCGGCGGCGGGCTGGACGAACGGCTGGCCGCCGCCTTCGCGCACGCGGCCCGGGTGGCCCCGCACGCCCCGGCGCTGCTGGTCGGGATGGACACCCCGCAGCTGAGCGCCGCCGCGCTGGCCGAGCCGCTGTCGGCCGCACGGCGGGCGGGCACGGACGCCTGGTACGGCCCGGCGGCCGACGGCGGCTTCTGGGCACTGGGCCTGGCCCGGCCGACCGCCGAACTGGCCGCGCGCCTGCTGCACGGCGTGCCGATGTCCACCCCGAGGACCGGCGCGACACTCCTGGAACGCCTCACCGAAGCGGACTTGACGATTCATCATCTTCCGCTGCTCACCGACGTGGACACCGCCGAGGACGCCCGCCGCGTCGCCGCCGAGGCCCCGGACAGCCGTTTCGCCGCCCAGCTGGGAACGGTCGACCCGAAGCCGGAGGTGGCGAGTTGACGACCGCCACCGCCTGGGTGGACGACCCGTTCGCCGAAGCCGTCCGCACCGGGCGCGGCCCGCTCTGGCTGCGCCGGGAGGACGGCCACCGCCTCCGGCTGGACATCGAACGCTGGTGCGCCCCGGCGGCCGGCGCCGACCACAGCCTGCTCCGGCGCTGCGCCCGCCGGGCCGCGCCCGTCCTCGACCTCGGCTGCGGGCCCGGGCGGCTGGTCGCCGCGCTGCTCGCGCTCGGTGTCCCGGCCCTCGGCGTCGACGTGACCAGGGCGGCCGTCGCCCGCACGGTCGGACTGGGCGGCCCGGCGCTCTGCCGCTCGGTCTTCGACCGGCTTCCCGCCGAGGGCCGCTGGGGCGCCGCGCTCCTCGCCGACGGCAACCTCGGCATCGGCGGCGACCCGGACGCCCTGCTCCACCGGGGCGCCGAACTCATCGCGCCGGACGGTCTGCTGCTGGTCGAGGTGGAGCCCGTGGAGTTGGACGAGCAGGTCACCGTCCAGGTCGAGGGCCCGGACGGCCGGCTCGGGCCGGCCTTCCCCTGGGCCCGGCTCGGCACGGCCGCCGCCCTACGGCGGGCCCACGCCGCCGCCGGACTGGTCGAGGCGGAGCGCTGGACCTCGCACGGCCGCCGCTTCCTCGCCCTGCACAAGCGCTGAGGCGCACAAGGCCGTTGCCCTTGACGGACGCGACCCCACCCTCCTGACGTGTCGGCGGGTCCTCGGCAACGACGGCATCCCGGTCCCGCTGCCATCAGGACGGGCCCCGCAGCCCCTCAGCGGGCCCGCCCACCTGCCCGTTCCGCCGCCGCGCCCACCGACGCCGGCTTCGACTCCGGCTCCTGCTCCAGGCCCGGCGGCGGGGCGGACTCATCCGTCGGCAGCACCCGGTCACGCAGCCGCAGTCCGCAGACCAGGGCGACCAGCAGCACCCCGAGCACCGATCCCAGTACGGTGCGCAGCCCGTACGCGTCGGCGATCCGGCCGAGCAGCGGGGCGGCCAGCCCGCCCACCGACATCGCCAGGCCCAGGGTCAGTCCGCTGGCGGTGCCGGGCCGGTTGGGCAGGTAGTCCTGGGCCAGCGTCACCTGGGCGGCGAACGGCAGAAACATCGCCAACCCGAACGCGACGGCGGCGAGTTCGGCCACCGCGAAGGTGGGGGCGAAGGCCACGCCGGCCAGGGCGGGGGCGGCCAACAGGTAGCCCAGCCGGATCGGGAGGAGCCGCCCGTACCGGTCGCCCAGCCGCCCGCCGAGCAGGGTGCCCGCCGCACCGGCCAGGGTGAGGGAGGTGAGGGCCACCGCCCCCGCGCCCGTCGAGGTGTGCAGGTCGCGCTGGAGGTGCAGGGCGAGCATCGAGGTCACCGTGACGTAGGGCACCGACCAGCAGACCGTGGCGACCACCAGCCGGCCGAAGGCCCGCCAGTCGTCGCGCTGTCCGCTCCCGGCCGCGCCGCCCGTCACCAGCGGCGGCGCGGGGGTGTGGCCCCGGCGGCGCAGCCACGGGCCCTGGGCCGCCCACAGTGCGCCCATCACCACTGCGGGGACGGCGAGCAGCCAGCTGCCGGCCAGGCCGAGCGAGCCGACCACGAGCGTCACCAGGGCCGGCGCCAGCGAGGCACCGAGTGTGCCGCCGACGGAGAACAGGCTCATCGCCTGCTGGGACTGGCCGCCCGCCGCTCTGGCCTGGTTGGTGGCGGGCGGGTGGTAGGCGGCGACGCCGATCCCGGCGAGGGCCACGCAGAGCCAGGTGAGCAGGTAGCTGTCGGCGAGTCCGGCGCAGCCGAGGCCCCCGGCGGCGGTCAGGAAGCCGGCCGGGACGAGCCAGCCGCGGTGGCGGCGGTCGACGAGCAGGCCGAAGAGCGGCTGGACCACGCTGGACAGGCCGGTGGCGGCCAGCGCGATCCCCGAGACGGCGGTGTAGCTGTAGTGCCGCTCGGACATCAGGAAGGGCAGCAGTGCCGGGACGGCGCCCTGGTAGAGGTCGTTGACGACGTGGGTGCCGGTCAGGAAGGCCAGCTGGCCGCGCTTCACGTGGTTCCTCCCTCGACCCGGAACGCGAGGCCCCGGTGCGCGGCGTCCCGGTGTGCGGTGTCCTGGTGCGCGGCGTCCCGGTCGAGCACCGGCTGCGAGGTGTCCTCGGCGGCGGCCGGCCGGACCTCGGCCAGGGTCAGTTCATGGAGTTCTGTCACGGTCACTCTCAAGTCCTCGGGTTCTCAGGTCCTCTGAGGAGTTACCTTAGAGTGCTGGTCAGAGCGAAAGCAAGGCATGCCTAACCTGGACGCCGGGTACCTACGAAGCCGGAAGGGCCGCCCGCGATCGACAGGGCGGCGAGGAGAAGATTGGCGCCGGGGTCCAAGGAGCCTTGCAGGATGCCGGTCGTGCACCACGCGTGCGGCTGTCGCCCAACCGCCTCTTGGCCCCACGGTCAGGGGTGCCCCGGCGGCACCCTTCGAGGCGTCCCGGCCGAGCCTGCCACACGCCCCGGGCCACGACAAGACGTCCGACCGGCCGCCTACTCCCGGCCCACCGGCCGCCACTGCGGGTGCTCGCGCTCGGCCCACCGGCGCTCCACCAGCCCGGTCCGCATCCCGAGCCGCGCCTGCGGATCCCGCCAGGCCATCCGGACGTGTCCGACCACCACCACGGCGATGGCGGCGGCCAGCCAGTCGTGGACGAAGGTCGCCCCGGTCCGCCAGGAGGGCGGGGCGAGGCGGGGCAGCCACATCAGCAGCCCGGTGCCGACGATCACCAGCATCGAGCCGAGCGTCCACTGCGCGTAGAGCTTCTGCCCGGCGTTGAACTTGCCCGCCGGCCGGTGCGGGGCGCGGCGCCGGACGGCGCGCAGCCAGTCCCAGTCCGCCGGGGTGAAGCGGCTCAGCCGGGCGGCGTCCGCGCGCAGCGCCCGCGAGGCGAGCCCGAGCAGCAGCGGCACGGGCAGCGCGAGGCCGCACCACACGTGCACCGTCACCACCAGCCGCCGGTTGCCGACCAGTTCGGCGAGCGGGGCGAGGTAGAGGCAGGCCGCCGTGGCCAGGCAGACGCCGGTCAGCGCGGCGGTCGTCCGGTGCACCCAGCGCTCGGCCCGGGTGAAGCGCAGCAGGAGTTCAGCCGGTGGGCGCATCGTCACGTCCGTTCGACCGGCCGACCCAGGCGTCGACGTCGTACCCGCCGCGCTCCCAGTAGCCCGGCTCCACCGAACCGGTCACGGTGATCCCGGAGAGCCACTTGGCGGACTTGTAGAAGTACATCGGCGCGACGTACAGCCGCACCGGGCCGCCGTGGGTGTGGGAGATCGGGCCGTCCTGCATCCGCAGCGCGACCAGTACGTCGTCCCGTCGGGCCTGCGCCAGCGTCAGGCTCTCGGTGTACGCGCCGTCGAAGCAGCTGAACCGGACGGCCCCGGCCCCCGGCCGCACGCCCGCGGCGTCCAGCAGGTGCGCGAGCGGCACCCCCTCGAACGGGGTGTCCGGCACCCGCCACCCGGTCACGCACTGCACGTCCCGCACGAGCCGCCGCTGCGGCATCGCCCGCAGGTCCGGCAGGCGGAACGTCGCGGGCCGCTCGACCATCCCGTCGACGCTGAGCGTGTAGTCCGCCACGCTCCGCTCCGGGACGGACGACACCACCGAGTAGTACCGGAATCCGTTGTTGCCCGGCAGCAGCCCGCTCAGCCCGCTCGGGTCCCGTTCGGCCAACCCCGACTCGGCCCGTTGCAGGTACGGCCCCGCCGCCACCCCGACGGCCCCGAGCCCGAGCAGTCCGAGCACCACCCGCCGCCCCACCGGGGCGCCCCGGCCCTCTTCGCCTGTTCTGTCCACGCCCCCGATTGCACCAGCCCGAGCCCGGCCGGCGCGAGGCCCGGCACCGGTCCGTCAGCCTTTCGTCATCTTCGCCCGCAGGCTCCACGGCCGAGCGGGCGAGCGGGCGAGCGGGCGAGCGGGCGAGCGGGCGAGCGGGCGAGCGACCGAGCGACGCCGAGCGTCCGAGCGGCGGGAGATCGTTTTCCAGTCAAGTTCGACGATCTTTCGAACCCCGTATTCCCCCGGCTCCGGCCACGCCACTACGGTGCCACGCATCCCCGCTGTTCCCCCCTCCCCGGCCGGCCGCGACCGCCGGGGCTACCGATCGGACCGGTGCGCCGTGACCAGAATCCTCCGTCGACTGTGGACCCACGCGGGAAGAGCGGCGGCCGTCGTCGCCCTCCTCGCCGCCGCCCTCACCGGCACGGCGGCCGGAACCGCCACCGCCGCCGCCCCGGCCGCCCCCGCGGCAACCGCCTCGGTGGGCGGCTGGACCTGCCCCGGAACGCCCGTCCCGGACGGCTACGTCATCACCATGTTCAACTCCAGCGGCTGCAACAACCACGGCGCCTGGTTCCAGGCACCCGCCCAGAACCGCCTGTGGACCTGCTCCGGCTCGCCGATCGTCTCCGGCTACGTCCTGACCAACTACAACCCCCAGGGGTGCAGCGGCGTCGGCGCCTGGTTCCACGAACTGGTCCGCAACGGCATCTGGACCTGCCCCTACTCGCCGATCCCGGCCGGCTACCGCAGCACCAGCTACGACGCCCGCGGCTGCAACGGCCTCGGCGCCTGGCTCACCATCAAGGCCTGACCCACACCCGGCGGGGCCCGACCGGAACTCCGGTCGGGCCCCGCCGACGTCGTCGCGTCGTCATTCCGGGCGAAGACCGCATCGCGCGCCGAACACTCCGCACACGCAGCACATGCGACACGCGCCGCACACAGCGTCTCACCAGCAGAAAAGAAGTCCGCCCGCAGCGGACGAGAAAAAAGGCACAGGAGGAAAAACCACTCCCGGCCACTTCCAACTTATAGCGTACGGGGGGCCTTGCGGCAAGGCCCTGGTCGTGCCGCACAATCGTCGACCTGAACCGGAATCCGCGGAAATTTGGGGTCGCGAAAATGCGTGTGCTGTTGTCGACGTACGGGTCCCGCGGGGATGTCGAACCGCTGGTGGGGCTCGCGGCGCGGCTGCGGGAGTCCGGCGCGCAGGTGCGGGTGTGTGCGCCGCCGGACGAGGACTTCGCGCAGCGGTTGGACCACATCGACGTGCCGCTGGTGCCGGTCGGCCCGTCGGCCCGGGCGCTGACGGTGGCGGCGCCGCCGCCGTCGTCCCTGCCGGAGCGCGCGGCCGCGGTGATCGCCGGGCAGTTGGAGGCGGTCACGGCGGCGGCCGAGGGCTGCGACGTGCTGGTGGCCACCGGCATGCTGCCGGCTGCGGCGGGCGCGCTGTCGGTGGCCGAGAAGCTGGGCATCCGCTCCGTGTCGGTGACCTTCCAGCAGCTCACCCTGCCCTCGCCGGGCCGCCCGCCGCTGGCGTACCCGGGCCGGCCGTTCCCGCCGGAGGTGACCGACAACCGGGTGCTGTGGGGCCTGGACGCCGAGAGCATCAACGCGCTGTTCGGCGCGGCGCTCAACACCAACCGGGCGTCGATCGGCCTGCCGCCGGTGGACGACGTCCGCGACTACGTCATCGGCGACCGGCCGTGGCTGGCGACCGACCCGGTCCTGGACCCGTGGCAGCAGCCCGCCGACCTGGACGTCGTGCAGACCGGCGCGTGGATCCTGCCGGACCGGCGCCCGCTGCCGGCCGGGTTGGAGGCCTTCCTGGCCGCCGGCGCACCGCCGGTGTACGTGGGCTTCGGCAGCATGCCGATGCTCGCCTCCCAGGACGCCGCCCAGGTGGCCGTCGAGGCGGTCCGCGCGCAGGGCCGCCGCGCGGTCGTGGCCCGCGGCTGGGCCGGTCTGGCCCCGATCGACGACCGGGGCGACTGCTTCGTCGTCGGCGAGGTCAACCAGCAGGCGCTGTTCGGCCGGGTGGCCGCCGTCGTGCACCACGGCGGGGCGGGCACCACGACGACGGCCACCCGGGCCGGCGCGCCCCAGGTCGTCGTCCCGCAGACCGCGGACCAGCCGTACTGGGCCGGCCGGGTGGCCCGGCTGGGCATCGGCGTGGCACTCGACGGGCCGACCCCGACCACCGAGTCCCTGTCGGCCGCGCTCAGGACGGCCCTCGCCCCCGAGACCCGGGTGTGGGCGACCGCCGTGGCCACCATGATCCGCACCGACGGCGCGGCGCTGGCCGCACAACTGCTGCTCGACGTGGCCGGCCGCTGAGGCGTGCCGGATAATTCCACCCGCCGCCACCCCCGATTCCTCGGCCGACCGCCCGCAGAATCGAAAAGCTCAGAACACCTGGAGCCAGGTTTGTCCCCCATCTCGTCCTCCTCATCCTCCTCATTCGAATCCTCCTCGCTCGAATCCCGCTCGCCCGAATCCTCCTCGCCCGAACCGAATTCACCCGCCGACGACTGGCGGTCCGGCGAACTGCGGGCGGAGAACGCGTACGTCGGCAGGCTGTACGAGCGGCTCGAAGCCCAGCGCGCGCTCGCGGCCGGCCGACTGCGCGAGGTCCACCTCCAGGACAAGGGCGGGACGATCCAGGCCCTCCTGGAGCGCGACACCATGGAGATCCACCACACCCGTCGGCTGGCTGCGCTGCACGCCGCCGAGTACGGGCTGTGCTTCGGCCGGATCGACGACGCCGACGGCGAGCGGCAGTACATCGGCCGGATCGCCCTGTCGGACGACGACCACGAGCCGCTGCTCACCGACTGGCGGGCGGCGGCCGCGGAGCCGTTCTACCGGGCGACGCCCGCCGCACCGGGCGGTGTGGTGGCGCGACGGCACCTGCGGACCAAGGGCCGGACCGTCGTCGACTTCGACGACGACGCCTTCGGCGTGGGCGCCCACGCGGGCCGCGACAACGCCGAGCTCAGCGGGGAGGGCGCCCTGCTCGCCTCGCTGACGGCGGCCCGGACGGGGCGGATGGGCGACATCGTCTCCACCATCCAGGCCGAGCAGGACCGCGTCATCCGCGACGCGCTCGGCGGCGTCCTGGTCGTGCAGGGCGGCCCGGGCACCGGCAAGACCGTCGTCGCCCTGCACCGCGCCGCGTACCTGCTCTACACCCACCGCGACCGGCTGGCCAAGCACGGCGTGCTGGTCATCGGGCCGAACACGACGTTCCTGCGCTACATCGACGAGGTGCTTCCCGCGCTCGGCGAGAGCGAGGTCGTGCTGAGCAGCATCGGCACGCTCTACCCGGGGGTGACGGGGACCGGCACCGAGACGCCCGAGGCGGCCGCCGTCAAGGGCGACGTCCGGATGGCGCAGGTCCTCGCCGCCGCGCTGGAGGGCCTGCGGCAGCTGCCCGAGGAGTCGTGGACCATCACCGTGGGCCGGACCTCGCCCTACAACCTTCAGCTCCGGATCGGCCGGGCGCTCTGCGAGCGGGCCCACGCCGCCGCGCACCGGAGCGGCAGGCCGCACAACGCGGCCCGGGCCGACCTGGTGGAGCGGCTCTCCTCGGAGCTGGCCCTGCGGATCGCCCGGGACCAGGGCGGGGAGATGGACCTGGACGCCGTGGCGGACCTCGCCGACGCGCTCGTCGACGAGCCCGAGTTCCAGGCCGTGGCCCAGAAGCTGTGGCCGCTGCTGAACCCGGAGCAGGTGCTCACGAGCCTGTTCGGCTCCCCGGAGCTGCTGGCGAGCGCGATGCCGGACTTCACCGAGGCCGAACGCGCCGCGCTGCTGCGCGAACTGCCCGGCCCGGAACGGGAGTCCGCCGCCGAGGCCGCCTCGACCGCTGCGACCGCCCGGACCACCTGGACCACCGACGACGTACCGCTGCTCGACGAGGCCGCCGAACTGCTCGGCCCGCTTCCGGGCGCCGCCGTCGCCCGCCGGGCCGAGGCCGCCGCCGAGGCGGCGGAGCTGGAGTTCGCCAAGATCGTCCTCGACGACTTCGGCGTGGGGCTGGTCGAGATGGACGCGAAGATGCTGGCCCGCCAGTACCGCGGTGAGGAGTCGCTCCGGCCGCTGGCCGAGCGCGCGGCCGAGGACCGGACCTGGGGCTACGGGCACGTGATCGTGGACGAGGCCCAGGAGCTGTCCCCGATGGCCTGGCGGATGCTGGCCCGCCGCTGCCCCGGCCGTTCCATGACGATCGTCGGCGACCTGGCGCAGACCGGCGCGCCGGCCGGGCTGAGCTCCTGGGGCCAGGCCCTCGACACGTACACGGCGGGGCGCTGGCGCACGGTGGAACTCACCATCAACTACCGCACCCCGGCCGAGATCATGCAGGTCACCGAGGGCGTCCTGCGGGCGCTCGACCCCTCGCTCGCCGCCCCCACCGCGGTGCGCAGCGGCGGAACCCGCCCGTGGAGCCTGCGGATCCCCGCGGACGGCCGGGCGGCGGCGCTGCGCGGCGCCGTCGAGCGGGAGCTCGCGGCGCTGGACGGCGGCCGGCTGGCGGTCATCCACGCCCCGGACGCCCCGGCCGAACTGCTCGGCGGAATCGCCGGGTTGGCAGGAATCTGCGTCAACGACGGTCCGGCGTCGCTGGATTCGCCGGCCGTCCTGCTGACGGCCGCCCAGTCCAAGGGTCTTGAGTTCGACGCCGTCCTGGTCGTGGAGCCCTCCGAGATCCTCGCGGCGCACGCCCACGGCGTGAACGACCTCTACGTCGCCCTCACCCGGGCGACGAAGTCCCTCGGGGTGCTGCACAGCCGGGACCTGCCGGAGATGCTCCAGGGCCTGGAACCCCGCTGAGGACGGCGGCCGTTCTCCCGCGCCGCCGGGCGCCGACCGCGACGCACGCCAACGCGGCGCCGTAGGCGGCCTGTTGGGCCTCGACCCCGCCCGTCAGATAGAGGTACTGCCCGGCGGCGGGGACGGCGAGCCACTCCCAGCGGCCGGTGAGGCCGACCAGGGCCACCACCAGCAGGCCGTACCAGGGGTAGGCGGGCGCGGCGAGGAGCAGGGCCGTGCCGGTGACGAACAGGGCGCCGTCCCAGGGGCGGGCAGGGTCGCCGCGCCGGAGCACCCACAGGGCGACGGCGGCCAGGACCGCCCCGGCGGCCCACGGCAGCAGGGCGTCCGGCAGGAGGAGGGCGAGCAGGCCGAAGCGGTCGAGGTGCCCCTGCTCGTACCCCTCCTCCTTCAGGTAACCGGGCAGGTAGCCGAGCACGCCGGTGCCGGAGGCGGCGAGGTAGGGCAGGTAGGCCAGGGCGAACGCGCCGAGCGAGGCGCCCAGGAGCAGGGCGCTCTCGCGCGGGCGGCGGGCCAGTGCGCCCGGCAGGGCCAGTGCGGGGATCAGCTTGACCGCCACGGCCGCGCCGAGCAGCGCGCCGGCCCGCGTCGCCTTCCGCCGGGCCGCGTACCCGAGGCCCACGACCAGCAGCAGCGCCCCGAGGGTGTCCACGTGCGCGTCGTTGACCGACCACACCGCCACGCCGGGGCACCACCCCCACAGCGCGGCCCGCCGGCTGCCCCGTCCGATCACGAGCAGCGCCCCCGTGGTCGCCACCGCGAGCAGGGCGCCGGCGGCCTGCATCCCGCGCACCCCTCCCCCGAAGGGGTGCAGGGCGAGGAACCAGGCCTCCGCGACCGGCGGGTAGATGGTGTGCACGGCGGGCCGGTTGATGCGGGTGCAGTCACCGGCGGCGGTGCGCCGCTCGTCCCAGCCGTCGCAGGCGCCGCCGGCCGGCCACAGGTCGGAGGTGCGCAGCCGGGCCAGCGCCGGGTCGTCCGGGGTGTGCGCGTACGGGGAGGTGCCGGCGGCCTGGACGCGGCCGTCCCAGACGTAGCGGTAGGCGTCGTCGCTGGTGCGCGGCGGGGCGAGCAGGCCGACGGCGGCGACGGCGACGCTCCCGGCCAGGACCAGGGGCACGATCTGACGGCCGCCCACCCGGCGCAGCGCCAGCAGGGCGAGCGCGTACAGGGCGGCGTCGACGGCGTACCAGGCGTACAGCGGTGCGCGGTGGCCGAGCGTGCCGCCGCCGGTGACGGTGAGGGCGAGCGCGGCGGTCAGGGCGGCCAGCGCGAGCAGGCAGGGCAGCACGCGGGCGGGCCGGAGGCGGGTGAGCGGGAGGCGGGTGGGCACCCGCCCACCCTGCCACCGGGCGGCGGCGCGCGACCGCAGCGGCGTGGCGCCGTTCGGATTCCGTAAGCACGTCGTACCGCCGCGAAACCGGGGCCCGGCGGTTCTATGGACGGGTGACTCCGAACCTCCTTCCGCGATTCCGCTCGGCGCTGCACGAGCCGCGCACCGCCGTGGTGCTCGGCCGCTGGCTGGGCTCCGCGCTGCTGGTGTGCTTCCTGACCGGGCTGGTCAGCCACGCCCTCCAGGACCCGCCCGGCTGGCTGACGCCGTATCTGTTGAGCCGCCCGGTGAACGGCTACCGGGTGACCCAGGGGCTGCACGTGATCAGCGGCCTGGCGGCCGTCCCGTTGCTGGGGGCGAAGCTGTGGACGGTCTACCCGCAGTTGTTCGCGTGGCCGCCGGTGCGCGGCGCGGCGCACGCGCTGGAGCGGCTGGGGATCTTCGTGCTGGTCGCGGCGATGCTGCTGGAGCTGTTCACCGGGCTGTTCGACACCCTGCAGTGGTATCCGTGGCCGTTCCCGTTCCGCCAGACGCACTTCTGGCTGGCCTGGCTGGCCACCGGCGGCCTGTTCGTCCACCTCGCGGCCAAGGGCCCGGTGATCGCGCGGCACTGGCGCCGCCCGGCGGCCGGGCTGCCGCAGCGGCGGGCGTTCCTCGCCGCCGTGACGGCCGCGGTGGGTGTGGTCACGCTCACCACGGCCGGGCAGACCGTCCCCTTCCTGCGCCGGCTGGTCCTGCTGGCCCCGCGCCGCCCCGACCTGGGCCTGCAGGGGCTGCCGGTCAACCGGACCGCCGCGCAGGCCGGGACGGTCACCGTGCCGGCCGACTGGCGGCTCCGGGTGGACGGCCCGCAGCCGTACCGGCTCTCCCTCGCCGAGCTGAACCAACTCCCCCAGTACGACGTGCACTTGCCGATCTCCTGTGTGGAGGGGTGGAGCTTCTCGGCGCGCTGGACCGGGGTGCGGGTGGCCGATCTGCTGGTCCGGGCGGGGGCCCCGGCCGGCTCGGGCCTGCTGATCACCTCGCTGGAGGCGGACGGCCCGTACCGCGAGATGCGGATGCCCGCCGAGTACGCCGTCGACCCGCTCACCCTGCTCGCCCTGCGGATCAACGGCGAGGTGCTGACGGCGGACCACGGATTCCCGGCGCGGATCATCGCGCCCAACCGGCCGGGGGTGCTGCAGACCAAGTGGGTCGCGCGCCTGGAGGTGATCTGATGCCTCGGTGGCTGCGCGCGGTACTGCTGCTCGGCGGCCTCGCCCTGATCGGCTTCGGCCTGTCGGGCCTGCTCACCGACTCCTACATCACCGCCCCGCTCGACGTGCTGGTCTGGGCGGTGGGCGGGGTGCTGCTGCACGACGGGCTGTGGGTGCCGCTGCTCTGCCTGGTCGGCGCGCGACTGGCGCGCGACTGGGCGTTGCGCGGCTGGCTGGTCGTCGCGGCGGCGGTGAGCGCGATCGGGCTGCCGGCGGTGCTGCGGGACGGCGAGAACCACGGCAACTCCTCCCTCCTGCCGCTGCCGTACCTGCGCAACTGGCTGCTGGTGCTGGCCGCCACCGCCGGGCCGGTGCTGCTGTTCGCACTCGTCCGGTGGTGGCGGCGTCGCCCGCGGGTCAGACGCCCGGCAGACCCGTCGTGAGCCCGTCCAGCGCGTGCGAGCAGACGCAGTCCCGGACGGCGGGCAGGCTCTCCAGCGCCTTGAACAGCACCGTGCGCAGCCGGTCGACGTTTCCGGCGAAGACCTCCAGCACCTCGGCATGGGTGACGCCCTCGCCGCTCTCCACGCCCGCGTCGAGGTCGGTGACCAGCGCCAACGAGGTGTAGCAGAGGCCGAGTTCGCGGGCGAGGACGGCCTCCGGGTGACCGGTCATGCCGACCACCGACCAGCCGTTCGCGGTGAACCAGCGGGACTCGGCGCGGGTGGAGAAGCGCGGGCCCTCGATCACCACCAGGGTGCCGCCGTCCACCGGCTCCCAGGCCGCGTCCCGGGCGGCGTCCAGGGCGGCGCGCCGCCCGTCCGGGCAGTACGGGTCGGCCATCGAGACGTGCACCACCTCGGGCACCGCCCCGCCGGGCAGCGGCAGGCCGTCGTAGTAGGTCTGCACCCGGCCGGAGGTGCGGTCGACGAACTGGTCGGGCACCAGCAGCGTGCCGGGCCCGTACTCCGGGCGCAGCCCGCCGACGGCGCACGGTGCGAGCACCTGGCGCACGCCCAGGGAGTGCAGCGCCCACAGGTTGGCCCGGTAGTCGATCCGGTGCGGCGGCAGGCCGTGGCCGCGCCCGTGCCGGGGGAGGAAGGCGACCCGGCGGCCGGCCACCTCGCCCAGGAACAGCGCGTCGCTGGGCGGCCCGTACGGCGTGTCGACGCGCAGTTCGCTCACGTCGTCGAGCAGCGCGTAGAGCCCTGAGCCGCCGATCACGCCCAGTTCGGCGCGCGGAGCACCGGTTCCCTGATCGATCGTCATCGTTCGTACCCTTCCTCGGGGAGGCGTCCCGGCCACTCTAGGGTCCACGCGGCGGCACCGGTCCTTACGGTTCCGGGACGGCGGGCGGGGCCGGATGGCCGCGGGCCGACGGGGTGGTCCGGGGCGGCCGAGCGGGTGACCTGCCGGACGTGTCGGCGGCGACGCGCCCCACCCGGCGTGCGTCGGTGGGTGTGCGCCGCCTCCGGGCGGTGCACGCCCTGTTCCCGAAGCTGAGAGCCGCCGATGCCTCCCACCGTTCGTCTTCGCCGCCTCGTCCCCGCCGCCCTGTGCGTGCTCGCCGTGGCCCTCACCGCTCCCGCGGCCCAGGCCGCTCCCCCGGGCCGCGGCCCGGGCACCGACCCCGGCCGGGGGTACGACGGAGGGAGGTACGACTGGGAGAGCGTGGCGGCCTGCGAGAGCAGCGGCAACTGGCACGTCAACAGCGGCAACGGCTACTTCGGCGGCCTCCAGTTCGACACCCCCACCTGGCGCGACAACGGCGGCCTCGCCTACGCACCGCGCGCCGACCTCGCCAGCCGCGAGGAGCAGATCGCGGTGGCCCAGCACCTCGCCGGGCGGCGCGGCCTCTCCCCCTGGCCCGCCTGCGGCGCCCGCGCCACCCGCGGCCACGACCGCGAGCGCGACGCCGCCCTTCCCCCGCCGCCCGCACCCGCACCCGCGCCCGCGCCTGCCGCTGACGGCGCCGGCGCCGGCGCCGAGGCCGGCGACGGCGGGTGGACGGTCCGCGAGGGCGACACCCTGGGCGACATCGCCGAAACCCTGCGCGTGCCCGGCGGCTGGCCGGCCCTCTACGCGCTCAACCGCGCCGCCATCGGCGACGACCCCGACCTCATCCAGCCGGGCACCGCGCTGCGCCTGCCGTCCTGAACCCGGCTCCCGCACAGCAGTCGGCCCGCCCGGTCGCACAGGACCGGGCGGGCCGACGACGTCGTGCGGCGGAGCGTCAGCCGACGTGGACGCGCGGGCGGCGGCTGCGGTCGGGTTCGGCCTCGCGCAGCACCTCGCGGGTGACCGGGGCCACCTCGCCCTGGCCGAACAGGAAGAACCGCAGGAACTGGGCGAAGGGGTTGCCCTCGGTCCACTCGAAGTAGAGGTGCGGCTGCTGCCCGGTGCGGTCCCGGATGGTGAGGGCC
The DNA here is from genome assembly GCF_044750105.1 of Kitasatospora sp. NPDC088861. NCBI lineage: Bacteria > Bacillati > Actinomycetota > Actinomycetes > Kitasatosporales > Streptomycetaceae > Kitasatospora > Kitasatospora sp. NPDC088861. The sequence continues at coordinate 95,258 of NZ_JBIVJF010000002.1, read as the reverse complement.
AGCGCGGCGATCGCGTTCGGGATGCTGGAGCTCTCCAGTGTCAGCACCCGGTAGCGGCCGTGCAGCACCTCGCCGCGCACGGTCAGCTCGGTCTCGAAGTCGGAGGCGTCCCGGACGGTCACCTCGACGAAGACCAGGTCGTCCTCACCGGGGATGTCGTTGTCGGCGCGGATCTGGCGGATCTTGTCGCGGTACTCGGCGACGTCGCGGCGGGTCGGCTCGTTGGCGATCAGCCGCAGCGGGCGGTGCGCGTAGTCCCTGACGAAACGTTCCGCCACGTCGTCCAGTAGCACGTCGGTGACGCGCAACTCGAAGGCGCGGCGCAGCCGGGAGAGCAGCGAGACCAGGATGATGCCGGCGATGAAGCAGGCGCCGATCTTCAGACCGTCCGGCCGCTCCAGGCAGTTCAGCACGGTGGTGTACAGGAAGATCGCCGCGATGATCGCGAAGGCGGTGGTCCAGCCCCGCTGCTTCGCCTTGTACGCGGCGATGGTGACGGCGATGGCCGCCGAACTGATCAGCACCAGCACACCGGTCGCGTACGCGCCGCCCTGGGCGTCCACGTCGGCGTCGAACAGCCAGGTGACCAGGAAGCCGATCAGGGTCAGCACGATCACCATCGGCCGCACCGCACGCGCCCAGTGCGGGGCCATGCCGTAGCGGGGCAGGTAGCGCGGCAGCAGGTTGAGCATGCCCGCCATGGCGGAGGCGCCGGCGAACCAGAGGATGGCGATGGTGGACAGGTCGTAGACGCTGCCGAAGGTGCCGCCCAGGTACTCGTGGGCCAGGTAGGCGAGGGCGCGGCCGTTCGCGTCGCCGCCGGGCTTGAACTGGTCGGCCGGGATCAGCAGGGTGGTGATGAAGCTGGTGGTGATCAGGAAGCAGCTCATGATCACGGCGGCCGTGGTGAGCAGCTTGCGGGTGCCGCGGATCCGGCCGGTGGGCTTCTCCTCGGTGTCGTCCGGGTCGCCCTCGATGTGCGGCATCACGGCGACGCCGGTCTCGAAGCCGGACAGGCCGAGCGCCAGCTTCGGGAAGACCACCAGCGCCACGCCCACCATGATCACCGGGTTGCCGTGCTGGGCGGTCAGCGCACTGGTCCAGTCCGTGACCACGTGCGGCGCCTCGATGATCTTCCAGATGCCGACGGCCACCACGACCACGTTCAGCGCCAGGTAGACCCCGACCAGGGCCACCGCCAGGCCGATCGCCTCGCTGAAGCCCTTCAGGAACACCGCGCCGAGCAGCGCGACCAGGATCAGCGTGATCAGCACCTGCTTGCCGCCGAGGACGCTGGTCAGGTGCGGGTTCTCCACCAGGTGCGCGCTCGCGTCGGCGGCCGACAGGGTGATCGTGATGAGGAAGTCCGTCGCCGCGAAACCGAGCAGCGCCAGGACGAACAGTTTGCCCTTCCAGAACGACAACAGCCGCTCCAGCATGGCGATCGAGCCCTCACCCCGCGGGCTCTCCTGCGCGACCCGCCGGTAGACCGGCAGCGCGCCCAGCAGGGTGACGACCACCAGCACGATCGTCGCGATCGGCGACAGCACGCCCGCCGCCAGGGCGGCGATGCCCGGCTGGTAGCCGAGCGTGGAGAAGTAGTCCAGGCCGGTCAGGCACATCACCCGCCACCAGCGCCGGCCCTTGTGCGCGCCGGAGTCCCCCGCCTGCGCGCCGCCCTGCGAACCGTCCTGACCGGCCTGCCCGGTGGCCGGCTTGTCCGCCGACACGCCCTCCAGCAGCCAGCCCCGCAACCGTATTCGCGCCGACGACGGTTCCGCCGTCGCCGCCTCCGTCGAACCCGACGAAACCACCTTGCACCTCTTGTTAAAGACCCCGTAAAAGCGCCGTCGGGCGACGGCAGTGCGACAGGCTATGCGACCGGCGTTAAGGACGCGTCATCGCCCCGCGTTAAGAAAGCGTCATTGCTCCGCAGGTCGCGGCGGGTGGTGCGGCCGGTGACAGTGCGCCCGCGACGGGGCTCCGACCGGCGGCACGCGGCGTCGGGGCAGGGCCGCTCCCCCGCCCCGACGCCGCGTGCCGCGAAGGTCAGGCCCGGTAACCGAGGACGGTCATCATGCCCGTCTCCGCGTGGTAGACGTTGTGGCAGTGCACCATCCACAGGCCCGGATTGTCGGCGTCGAAGTCGACGGCGAGCGTCGCGCCCGGCAGCACGATCGCGGTGTCCTTGCGGGGCCCGTCACCGGGCAGCGCGAAGGTGTGGCCGTGCAGGTGGACGGGGTGCCACATGCTCGTGGTGTTGCGGAACTCCAGCCGCACCCGCTCCCCCGCCGCCACCGGGTAACGCTGCGCCGGGTCGTACCGGCGGCCGTTGAACGCCCAGTCGGCCTTCGCCATGCCGCCGGTGAGCTCCAGCCGCACCGTCCGGTCCGGCGCCCTGGCGGGCAGTCGCACGCTCGGGTCGGCCTTGAGCTGTGCCGCGCCGAGCAGCCTGCCGTCCAGCTCCGCCGGGCGCACCGAGGCGTCCGGCGCGGCGCCGCCGCCGGTGCGCAGCAGGGCGAGTGCGGCGGCGTTCTTGCCCTCGGCGAGCGCGGTCAGCGGGAAAACGCCGTCCTGGACGGTCACCAGCACGTCGTAGCGCTCGCCCATGCCGAGCAGCAGCGCCTGGGTGGTGGCCGGCTCGACCGGGAAGCCGTCGGTGTGGGTGACGGTCAACTCGTGGCCGCCCAGCGCGACCCGGTAGGCGGTGTCGCCGCCCGCGTTGATCAGCCGGATCCGGACCCGGTCGCCGGGCTTGGCGGTGAAGGTCTCGGGCGCGCCGGCGAGCCGGCCGTTGACCAGGTGGAACGGGTGGCCGACATCGCCCGCGTCACCGCCGAGCAGCGCGCTGCGGGCACCCATCAGCATCCGGGACGGGCCGGCGGCGGGCGGGGCGGTGCTCGGGGCGCCGGTTGGAGTGCCGCCCATGGCTGCCATGTCGTGGCCGCCCATCGCCGGGTGGTCCATCCCCGCGCGGTCCATCCCGCCCATGCCCCGGGCGAGTTCGGCGAGCACGGCGTCCGGGGTGCTGCCGTCGACCCCGTCCACCCAGTCGTCCAGGACGACGACCCACTCCTGGTCGTAGCGCAGCGGCTCCCTCGGGTCCTCGACGATCAGCGGCGCGTACAGGCCGCGGTCCTGCTGGACGCCGGAGTGCGGGTGGAACCAGTACGTCCCCGGGTGGGCGAGCGCGAAGCGGTACTCGAAGCCGGCGCCCGCCCGCACCGCGTCCTGGGTGAGCCCGGGTACGCCGTCCATGTCGTTGCGCAGCGCGAGGCCGTGCCAGTGCAACGAGGTGGGCTGCGGAAGGTGGTTGGCGAGACTGACGGCGAGCGTCTCGCCGACCGTGGCGCGCACCGCCCGGCCGGGCAGGCGGTCGCCGTACGCCCAGCTGCGGACGGTGCGTCCGCCCAGGTCGAGCGTCGTCTCGGTGGCGGTGAGCGCGACCTTGCGCTCCGGCCCGGGCCCGCGCCGCGCCTCGGCGGCGGCGACCTCGGGGCCGCCGGGGGCGACGAAGCCGCCCGGGGTGGTGGGGGCGGCGCCCCCATGGTCCATGCCCTTCATCGGATCGGCGGAACAGGCGGCGAGCAGACCGGTGCCGGCGGCGGCGAGCGCCGCGCCGAGCACGGTACGACGGGTGGGTGTGCGCATGACGGAGTGCACCTCGTGCGGTGGGTGTGGGTGAGCAGGACGTCGCGACGGCCGTCCCGCCCGCGCCGGAGCGCGGACCCGGGGCGGCCGGCGTACGCCTACTGACGCAGCACCGACAACCGGGCGAGGAGGATCCGCCCGCCTCCGGGCGGCGGCAACGCGCGAACGGCCCGCAGCAGCCGGGCCCTCACCTCGGCGGCGGCGTCACCGCCGTGCCGCAGCAGGGGGCCGGCGGCGAGGAGCAGCAACGTCCAGCCGGCGAGCACGGCCAGACACGCCGTCATCGGATCCATGCCGTCGGCCGCCGCGGTGTGCACCGTCTCCCCGGCGCCCGCCGGGTGACCGGCGCTCACGGCGTGCCGCGTCGGCCCGTGGTCCGTCCCGTGCTCCACCCCGTGCCCGCCGGCGGCCGGATGGCCGAGCGTGTGCATCGTCACGATGCCGAGCAGGAGCGCCGCGAGGAGCAGCAGGCGCAGGGCCCGGGGGACGGTCGGACGCGGCTCCGCCATCGTCCACCTCCCGACCGACCTCGCCACCAGTTACCCCCGCAGGGTATCCCGAGCCGCGCCCACCAGCCGAGCCGGGGCAGGTCGCCCGGCCCATGCCCTCCCCACCGCCGGAAGATCGATCCGTTAGCATCCGTCAGCAGTTTGTCGACACGGACCCGGGCGGCGCGCCGGCCCGGGAGCTCATCAGCGGGGGAAAGACATGGCAGGTCCTGATCTGGCCTTGGAGTTCAAGGTCAACCCAGCCGAACTGGACGGCTGCGGACAGAGCGCTCAGCACATCGGCGGTCTCATACCGGGCGAGACCTCGAAGATCACCGATCCGTGCAACCAGGCCGCCGGGGGCCTGAAGGGCTGGCTCACCGCCGCCGCCATCCAGAACTGCGGCACGAACTGGAAGACGCTGCTGGACAAGCTCGGCGGCGACATGGGCGACGTCGGCACCAAGCTCGCCACGTCGGCCGCCTACTACCGCCAGGTCGAGAAGGACATCCACGGGAGCATGCGGAACCCGGCCGCACCGGTCCCCGACGAACCGGACCCCTTCAGCACGACCTTCGTCCCGGGCCCCGTGAAGCCCGCCGGCGCGAAGGCGGCCGAGTAGGCGATGGACATCAAGACCCTCCACGACGCCGACCTCATCAACCTCACCACCGCGAAGACCGCCTTCGACACCCTGGCCACCGCCTTCGGCCAGCACGTGGAGAACTGGCAGCACGAGGTCGTCGACCGGCTGAACCACTCGCAGTGGACCGGGAACGCCGCCGGTCACGCCCAGGCCCGGATCCAGCTCCTGGAGAACGAACTCCAGGCCGCCCAACAGGAGATCGGCCTCGTCAGCAGGGCCTTGCACGACGCGGCCGAGGGCTTCGCCGCCGCCCAGGCGCACCTGATCAACGCCCTCGACGACGCCAAGACCCACAAGCTGACCGTCGCCGCCGACGGCGGGATCACCTGGGACAACGACCCCGGATCCGCCGCCTTCGCCGGCACCGACGCCGAGTCGCAGGCCCAGCAGATCAGCAGCCGGATCACGGCCGCGCTCACCGAAGCCGCCCACGCGGACCAGACGATCAGCGCCCGGCTCGCCCACCTGGCCGACAACGCGAGCGACGGCACCGGGCTCGACGCCGCCACGGCGAAGACCGACCTGGCCGCCGCGAACGCGCTCGAACAGGTCCCCGCCGCCGGCACCGACCCGAACAGCGTCAAGGGCTGGTGGAACGGCCTGACCGACGAGCAGCAGCACCGGATGATCCTCAACCACCCCGATCAGGTCGGCGCCCTCGACGGCGTCCCCGCGCTCGCCCGGGACCAGGCCAACCGGATCAACCTCCAGCGCGGCAAACAGGACCTCCAACACCAGCTCGACAGCCTCGGCCCGGAGCCGAAGCACTACCTGTCCGTCGCCGAGACCAACGGCGGGCCCGTCCAGAACCCCGACTACACGGAGTGGAAGCAGAAGCGCGACGACCTCGAAGACAAGCTGAAGGGCGTGACGGCCATCGAGAACCGGCTGAACACCCCGGTCAACGCCGAACACCCGCCCACCTTCCTGCTGGGCTTCGACACCAACGGCAAGGGCCACGCGATCATCGCGGCCAACAACCCCGACACCGCCGACAACGTCTCCACGTACGTACCCGGCACCGGCGCCCGGCTCGGCAGCATCGGCAGTGACATCAACCGCTCCGATCTGATGGTCCAGTCGGCCAACACCGCCGACAAGAACTCGAAGACCACCTCGTCGATCACCTGGGTCGGCTACGACGCGCCGCAGACGATCATCCCCGAGGCCGCGGACGACAAGTACGCGAAGAACGCGGAGGACAAGCTGCACACCTTCGAGACGGGACTCCACGCCACGCACGAGGGGAAGCTGTCGAACAACACCATCCTCGCCCACAGCTACGGCACCACGACCGTGGGCTACGCCATGCGCGACAAGGGCCTTCCCGTCGACAACGTCGTCCTCATCGCCAGCCCCGGCTGCGGCGTCGAAAACGCCAAGGACCTGAACATCGACCCGTCCCGCGTGTACGTGGCGCAGAGCCCGGCCGACGCGATCGGCTGGGCCGCCGCCACCGACCCCGGCGGGATGACGGACAACATCGTCGACAACGTCGCCGGCTCGTGGGGCCTGGGCGACGGTGACCACCACCTGATCCACGGCCGACAGACCACCGTCCCCCAGTTCGGCGCGCAGATCCTGCCCACCGACCCCAAGGCGGGGCACTCGGACTACTGGAACGAGAATTCGCCCACCCTGACCTCCATGGGGGAGATCATCGCCGGAAAGCGGGCCTCATGAGCACCACCGAGCACACCCCGCTGATCAAACGGGTCACCGCCACCGCCGTACTGGCGGTCGCCGTACTGGCCCTGAACGCCTGCGGCGTGCAGACCTTGAACGAGCGGTCGAAGTCCACGATCACACTCGACCAGGCCAAGAAGCAGATCGACACCTATCTCGCCGACACCCTGGCCAAGCTGCCGGTCAAGCCGACGGCGAGCTCGGGCGATTTCTTCGACATGGAATGCGACGCCAACGACATCGGCCCGCACGGCAGGAAGCAGACCCATCGGGGATACGACTTCGAGGATCTCCCCCTGTCCGGCAGGACGGAGGTCGCGGACGCCTTCCGCGTCTACCTGACGGGACAAGGCTTTCAGCCGGTCGAGGACCCGCCCGGCTTCCATCCCGGCTGGGTGAAGCTGAAGAACCCCAAGGACAACTTCCTCGCCGTCCTGGACGGCGCCACGGACTCGAGCCGCCTTCTCAAGCTGACCGTCAGCTCCCCCTGCGTCTGGCCCGACGGCACCCCGCCGGCCTGATCCGAGCCGCCACACCGGGGCCGCACCCTCCGGAGGGTGCGGCCCCGGCACGTCCGCCCGCGCCGACCCCGGAACAAACCCCGAGGAACGTCCCCTAAGGGCGTAGACGCGCCCGGGGGCGGGCATGGCTGGATCGTGGAACCCCGAGCAGCAGCCGTGAGAAGGTGTCGGCCATGAAGGTGATCGAGTTCGTCCTCAATGTCATTTGGCTGATCTTCTGCGGTATCTGGATGGCTATTGCCTATACCGTCGCCGGAATCATCTGCTGCGTGCTGATCGTGACCATCCCGTTCGGCGTCGCGTCCTTCCGGATCGCCGGGTTCATCCTCTGGCCGTTCGGGCGGACGACCGTGGAGAAGCCGGGTGCCGGGGCGGCGTCCTGCGTCGGGAACGTCATCTGGCTGATCTTCGCGGGCTGGTGGCTGGCGATCGCGCACCTGGTGACCAGCATCCCGCTGTTCCTGTCGATCATCGGCATCCCGTTCGGCTGGGCGAACCTCAAGATGATCCCGATCTCCCTCATGCCGCTCGGCCGCGAGGTCGTCCCCACCGACCAGGCCTGGGGCGCCCGGTAACCGCAGGAGAAGCAGCCGCAGGACGAACGGCCCCGGGCCGGCGGAAGAACCGCGGCCCGGGGCCGTTCGGCGTGTACGGGCGGGCTCGGACCGGGCGGCGGTGGGGCGGCGGCCCGTCGACCGGTTGCGGGTCGGGTCAGAGGCCGAGCAGGCGCACGGCCTCCGCGCGCATCTCGACCTTGCGGACCTTCCCGGTGACGGTCATCGGGAACTCCTCGACCACGTGCACGTACCGCGGGATCTTGACGTGGGCGAGCCGGCCGGCGCAGTAGGTGCGGACGGTGTCGGCGGTGAGCGGCTCGGCGCCCGCGCGCATGCGGATCCACGCCATCAGCTCCTCGCCGTACCTGGCGTCGGGCACGCCGACGACCTGGACGTCGAGGACGTCGGGGTGGGTGTACAGGAACTCCTCGATCTCGCGCGGGTACAGGTTCTCGCCGCCGCGGATCACCATGTCCTTGATCCGGCCGGTGATGGCGAGGTAGCCGTCCTGGTCCATGACGGCGAGGTCGCCGGTGTGCATCCAGCGGGCGGCGTCGACGGCCTCGGCGGTGCGCTCGGGCTCGCCCCAGTAGCCGAGCATGACGGAGTAGCCGCGGGTGCAGAGTTCACCGGGCTCGCCGCGCGGGACGGTCCGGCCGGTGGCCGGGTCGACGACCTTGACCTCCAGGTGCGGGCCGACCCGGCCGACGGTGGAGACCCGGCGGTCGACCGTGTCGTCGGCGCGGGTCTGGGTGGAGACGGGCGAGGTCTCGGTCATGCCGTAGCAGATGGCGACCTCGGCCATGCCCATCCGGCCGATGACGTCCTTCATCACCTCGGCCGGGCAGGGGGAGCCCGCCATGATGCCGGTGCGCAGGCTGGCGAGGTCGTGGCGCGCGAAGTCCGGGTCGGCGAGTTCGGCGATGAACATGGTGGGCACCCCGTACAGCGAGGTGCAGCGCTCGGCGGCGACGGCGGCCAGGGTGGCGCCCGGGTCGAAGGAGGGTGCGGGGATCACCGTGCAGGCGCCGTGGGAGATGGCCGCGAGGTTCGCCATCACCATGCCGAAGCAGTGGTAGAACGGCACCGGGACGCAGATCCGGTCCTGCTCGGTGTAGTTGAGCAGTTCGCCGACGAAGTAGCCGTTGTTGAGGATGTTGTGGTGCGACAGGGTCGCGCCCTTGGGGGAGCCGGTGGTCCCGGAGGTGTACTGGATGTTGATCGGGTCGTCCGGCGCCAACTCCCGCTGCCGCCGCGCGAGAAGGCCGGGGTCGGCGCGGCGCCCGGCGGCGAGCAGGGCGTCCCAGTCGGGGCCGCCGATCAGCACCCTGCTCTCCAACTCGGGGCACCGGGGCCGCACTTCCTCGATCATTCCGGCGTAGTCGGAGGCCTTGAAGCGCTCGGCCGCGACCAGCAGGCGGATCCCGGCCTGGTTCAGCACGTACGCCAACTCGTGCGAGCGGTAGGCCGGGTTGATGGTGACCAGGATCGCGCCGAGCTTGGCGGTGGCGTACTGGGTGAGCGTCCACTCGGCGCAGTTGGGCGCCCAGATGCCGACCCGGTCGCCCTTGGCGATGCCGAGGTCGAGCAGGCCCAGGGCCAACGCGTCGACGTCGGCGGCGAGTTCGGCGTACGTCCAGCGGCGGGCGGTGGCCCGGTCGATCAGGGCGTCCCGTTCGGGGAAGGCGCGCACCGCGCGGTCGAGGTTCTCCCCGATGGTGTCGCCGAGCAGCGGCACGTCCGAGGTGCCGGAGGCGTAGCTGCGCGGGGTCGGCGTGGTCGGCACGTTCTGGCTCCTGGGTGGGCGCGTGCGGGTCGGACCCCATGGTCTCCACCGCGTGCCCCGCGCCGCCACCCCCGAACGGGGGTGCGGACACGATGCTGGGGCCGCCCGTCGGGTGCGACGGACGGCCCCAGCAGTCGGGTCAGGCGTTGACGCAGGTGTTGCCGAAGGCCGGGTTGAGGATGCTGATGATGCCGATCGAGTTGCCGCAGACGTTGGCCTCGAGGTTGATCGGGATCTGGATCTGGTTGCCGGAGAGCACACCGGGGGAACCGAACGCGACACCGTTCGCGGTGGCGTCGCCCGCGGCGGCGGTGCCGGCACCGGCCAGGACGGCCACGGCGGCGAGTGCGGTGGCGGCGAGGGTGGTACGAATACGCATTGCGTCACTCCTTGTGAGGGCAGCGAACATCCATGTGACGAACACACTCGCACCGATCGAACTCGATGGCAGGCCGGGAACGGCCGAATTGGTCACTCAGAGGGCGTGTCGTCCTCCCGCTCCCCCGACTCCGGCCCCGCGGACCCGGACGCGCTCACCCATTCCAGCAGGTCCCGGGCCGGTTCGAGCCCCGGTTCGGCCGCCACCGCGCGGTGCAGCAGTCCGAGCGCGAACGCCCCGTCGCCGGCCGCCAGCACCGCCAGCGCCCGGTTGTAGTCGATCCGAGCGGCGTAACGCAGCCGGAACAGCACGCCGAGATCCTCCCGGCAGGACGGACAGCGCAGGCCCTGCGGGTCCGCCGGGACGGCGCACTGCGGGCAGAGCACCTCGATCGGCGGAACGTCGGCAGCCCGCCCGCCGATCGGGTGCACGTCGGCCGGGGACAGCTCGGACCGGTACACCTCGGACGGAGGTACCTCGGACGGAGTCACGTCGGAGTTCATCGCGGACCGGCCTCCTCCGGGCGGACCGGGCCGAGCGACTCCGCGAGCGGCTCGCTGCCCAGCTCCCGCTGCGCCTGCGCGTACAGCGCCAGCAGCGCCGAGCTGTGCTGGTTGGCGGCCTCCATGTTGGCCGACTCCACCGCCTCGTCCAGCCCGCGCAACTCGGCCATGATCCGCTGGGCCAGCGCCGGCGAGACCATGTTCTGGTTGACGTAGACGTTGCACATGGTGAGCATCCGGAAGGTGTGCCCGAGCGAGTCGCACAGCTCGTCGGCCCGCTGGGCGGCGCGCATGGCGCCCTCCCAGTCGGCCGCCTCGCGGCGCAGCCGCAGGTCGGCGGCCACCGACCGCAGCCGGTCGAGGTCGCTCGGGTCGAGGTGCTTCTCGCAGTAGTGGATGAACAGGCTGAGGTACGCCTCCGAGCCGCGCACCCAGCGCTGGGCCTTCAGCTGGCGCTGGGCCCGCTCCAGCGCCTCGTCCACCGACTGGCCGCGGGTCTGGCCGGCGGCCAGGTCGTCCAGGCTGTCCATGAGGCGCTGCGCCTCGCGCATCTCGGCCTCGGTGAGCTCGCCGCCCCAGCGGTCGGTGAAGGTCTCGATCTGCCGCTGCTGCTCCTCGACCTGGACCTTGAGCTCGGGGTCGAGGGTGACGCGCTCCAGCTTGACGGTCTTCTCGCCGCCGCCCTGGATCCGCACCGACAGGGTGATGGTGCGGTCCCGGTCGAGACCGAAGGACACCTCCACCGGGGTGCGGCCGCCGAGCCCGGCGGGCAGCCGCAGGGTCAGGTGGCCGATCAGCTCGTTCTGCTGGGCGATCTCGTGCTCGCCCTCGTAGACCGCGATCTCCAGCCGCTGGCGGCCGCTGCCGGAGACCACGAACTCGCGGCTGACCGGCGAACTGGTCGGGTAGCTGGTGTTCTTGGGGATGATGACGGCCAGTCGGCCGTCGTTGAGCTCGATGCCGAGGTTCTTCGGGGTGATGTCGAACGGGTTGGTGACCTGCATCAGCTCGCCGCAGCCCTGGCAGGCCTCGCTGCCGGGCGGGTTGACCACGCCGCAGGCCGCGCAGCGCAGGCCGACGTCCTCGGCGGCGGTCGAGGCGACCCTGGTCTGCCCGGGTGCGGCGGAGTTGAGTGCCTCGCCGCACAGTTCGCAGGCGGTGACGCCGGGGGCGGCGGGTGTGCCGCAGCGCGGGCAGTTGTCGCTGCGCACGGCGGTGGCCGCCTGGGACTGCGCCGGGATGGCCGCGCCGGCGGCCGAACCTCCCAGCTCCTGGCCGCACTTGGGGCAGGCTCCGGCCTCGGCGTCGACCGGGAGGTGGCAGCCGGTGCAGGAGACCCGGGGCCCGCCGAGCAGCGTGGTGGCGCAGTTGGCGCAGTTGGAGGCGGAGAGGTCGCCGGGGGCCCGGCACTCGGGGCACTCCACCTCGCCGACCAGCGCGGACTGCACGGCCGCGCCGAGCGCCACGCACTGCATCGGGTTGACGCCGCGCCGGATCCGGCGCGGCCCGAAGACCTCGCCGAGCCGCCGGGCCACCAGCGGGATCGCGGTGGAGCCGCCGACCAGCACCACCTCGTCGATGTCCCCGACGGTGAGGTTGGCCTGCATGATGGCCTTGTGGGTCAGCTCGATGGTGCGTTCGATCTGGGCCTCGATCAGCTCCTCGAAGCGGGCCCGCTCGAACTCCGTCTCCAGCACCAGCTGGCCGGCGCCGAGGCCGGGCAGGATCACCTCGGAGGCCTCCTGGTGGGAGAGCTCGATCTTGATGGTCTCGGCCGTGGAGGCGATCTTGGGGCGGTCCCGCAGGTCCGGCTGGTAGTCCGCGCCGTACTCCTCGCGGATGTCCTCCAGCAGTGCGGTGGTGATGGCCCGGTCGAAGTCGTCGCCGCCGAGCAGGTTGTCGCCCTCGATGCCGAGCACCGAGACCGAGCCGGGGACCAGCAGCAGGATGGAGATGTCGAAGGTGCCGCCGCCGAGGTCGTAGACCAGGACGGTCCGGCCCTCGTCGCCGGCCTCGGAGGTGATCCCGTAGGCGAGCGCGGCGGCGGTCGGCTCGTTGATGATCCGCAGCACGTGCAGGCCGGCCATCCGGCCCGCCTCCTGGGTGGCGGCGACCTGCCGTTCGCCGAAGTACGCGGGGACGGTGATGACGGCCCGGTGGAAGGGCTCGCCGAAGCGCTGCTCGGCGTCCTCCTTGAGGCGGTGCAGGATGATCGCGGAGATCTCGATCGGGGTGTAGGAGCGGCCGTTGAACCAGACGTTGACGTCGCCGTCGGTGCCTGCCGTGACCTTGTAGTCGACCTCCTTGAGGGCGGCCTGGACCTGCGGGTCCTTGAACTTGCGGCCCATGAAGCGCTTGACCGAGCGGATCACGTTGGCGCCGTCGATGGCGACCCGGCTGCGCGCCGTGGAGCCGACCAGCAGTTCGCCCTTGCGGCCGCTGCCGACCACGGAGGGCGTGGCCTCCTGGTTCTGCCGGTTGAAGATGATCTCCGGCTCGCCCCGGCGCAGGTGGGCCACCACCGAGTTGGTGGTGCCCAGGTCGATGCCGAGTGTGCGGTACATGTCGTTCCCCTCTTGCCCCTCGTGGTCCTGGCTACTTCTTCCGCTTGCGCCGGCCGCCCGCGGCCGTTCCCTTCCGGCGGGCCCGGGGCGGGGCCGCCGTGGCCCGGGCGGCGGGGTTCACCGGCGCGACGGCGGGTTCGGTGCCGCCGTCCTCCAGCTCGGTGTCCGCACCCTCGGCTTCCGTGGGCCCGGGGTCCGCAGGTTCGGGATCCGCCGGTGCGGGATCCTCGGTGGGCCCGGCCTCCTCGGCCTCGGCCTGCTCCGGTGCGGGCTCCAGGGCCCGCTCGACGTCCTCCGCGAGGACCGGCTCCCCCACCGGGGCGGGCTCGGGCACCGCGGCGACGACGACCTGGGCGCGGCGCAGCACCTCCTCCTCCCAGAAGAACCCGGTGACCACCGTCCGGACGACCGTCTCCGGCGCCACTCCGGGACGCGGCTCGGTGCCGACGATCTCGGTCAGCGCCGGGTCCGCCGCCAGCCCCTCCAGCCGCATCGGGCGCACCCCGGCCTTGGCGAGGCGGCCGAGCAGCCGCCGGCGGGTGGCCTCGATCCCGGTGCCGCGCCCGAGCAGCACCAGCTCCCGGTCCAGGCCGAGCGCGGCGAGGGCGTCGTCCACCTCGACCAGGATGCCCAGCAGGTCCCGCTGGGTGGCCCGGGCGGTCTGCGCCTCCTCGGCCCGCAGGCGCTGCAGGAGGGAGGCCCGGTACAGCAGTTGGCTGAACGCCTGGTCGAGGTCGACCTCCAGGGCGCGCTGCGGGACGTCCAGCGTCCGGTGGCCGGCGGGCGCGGGAGCGGTCGGCGTGTCGGTCATTCGGGTACCTCGATCTGCGGCAGCACGGACAGGTCGGCCGCGTAGCGGGCGGGGACGGGCGGTTCGGGGTCGGCGCCGCCGGGGGCGGGTTCGGCGAAGTCGGCCGCCGCCTCGGCCCGGTGCAGCACCAGGAGGGCGGCGGCGGGCGGCAGCGGCGGGCGTTCGACGACCAGCAGCGGTTCGGCGAGGGCGGGCGCCAACAGTTCGGCGGCCTGGTCGACCGGCTCCGGCGGCAGGGGCCGCTGGAGGTCCAGCTCCAGCCGCCGGTCGGGGTTGCGCAGCAGGGCGGCGGCGTCCTGGATCTGCTGGCGACTGTAGCGGCCGGCCTTCATCGCCGGGCCGACGGCGAGGTTGATCTCGCGCACGCCGGCCGTGAGCGCAACGCCCAGGACCTCGTACGGCGACGGTTCGTGCAGTGGCATGGCGGGCGGCTTCTCTCCTCACGGCTGACGGGGACTCATGGATCGGTTGCGGCTCAGGGATTGGCTGCGACTGCGGATCAGGAACGGGTGCATGGGCTACGACGACGACGGCGGCGCCGCGGTTGCCGTCAGCGCAGCGCGCCGATCCTCCGTTGCAGGGCGCGCAGGTCGCGGTCGTCCGGGTTGTACTCGACGGCCTTGCCGATCAGCGAGCGGGCCTCCCGGAACTGGCGCAGGTTGGCCCGGCTGACGGCGTAGGAGCTGTAGACGACGCTGAGTTCGACGTGCAGCTTGGCGACGTCCTCCGGGGTGCGGGAGAGCGCGAGCGCCTCCTCCAGCAGCCGGATCGCGTCGCGGTAGCGGTGGGCCTCGTAGTGGCCGATGGCCTCGCCGCGCCAGACGCTGACCATCAGGCGGCGGATCTCGTCCGAGTCGTCGTAGGACCGGGCCTTCTGGAGCATGGCGGCCTGGGTGGTGAACGGGCTGCCCTGGAGGTTGTCCAGCATGTGGTTGGCCAGCATCACGGCGACCCGGCGCGGGGCCTCCTCCTCGGTGTCGCCGTCCCATTCCGGGTCGGCGCGCAGGGCTTGCGCCATCCGGTCGACGGCGAGGGCGCGGTGGTCCGCGAAGGCGGCGATGCGGGAGAGGTGGCGCAGCACGAAGGCGAGGCCGAGCCGGTGGTCCGGGTCGGGGTTGAGCGCGATCAGCTCCCGCCACGCGTCGGCGGCCTCCTCCAGTTCCGCTTCGGGGGCGTCGGGGCGGCTGAGCTGGCCGGCCCGGTTTCCGAGGGCGGCCTCCAGGAAGTGGACGGCGGTCGGGTCGCCGGGGGCGAGTTCCATGCTCTTGCGCAGCAGGACCAGGGCGCGGGGGTAGTCCTTGTCCTCGTTGTTGATCTTGCGGGCCCACTGGGCGTAGGTGGCGCCGAGGTCGCCGCGCACCTCGGGGTGGTCGGGGGCCAGCGCGAGGGCCTTCTCCAGGAGTTCGGTGGCGCCCGCCTGGTCGTCGTCGCTGCTCTTGAGCAGGGCGCGGGCGGCCCGGACGCCGGACTCGGCGGCGATCGCGGGCGCGTCGGCGGGCAGGACGGCGCCGGGCACGGCCCGGGCGCGGGTGAGGCAGTCCAGGGCCTCGCGCCAGTCCTGGTTGCGGTGGTGCTCGCGGGCCTCGCTGACCAGGCTCTCGCCGAGCAGGTCCCGCCAGCCCGTTCCGCGTTCGGCCTCGGGCACCGCGTCCAGGGCGCCGACGGCGGCGGCCTGGCGGCCCTGGAGGAGCAGGTAGCGCTGCGGGCCGAGGTCGCCGAACAGGCCGAGGGCCCTGGTCAGCGGGTGCCCGTCGGGAGTTTCCGGCTGCCGCCAGGCCCGTACGGCCTCGTCGAACCCGGCTGCCCAGGCCGCGAGTTCGGGCTCCTGGCGGAGCAGCCGGTCGAGCGCGGGGCCGAGGGCGAGGCGCCGGGCGGGGCGGCCGGGCAGGGCGATCCGGACGTCCTCCTGGGCGAAGGCTTCGGCGCTGCGCGCCTCCATGCCGAGGCGCAGGGTCCAGGCGGTGACCTCGTCGCCGGTGCGGCCGGCGGCCCGGTCCAGGGCGCGCAGGTCCTCGCGGAGGCGGTCGGTGAGCGCGCTGCGGGCGGTGGACATCCGCTGCGGTTCGGCCGGGCGGCCGGTGATCCGGGCGGACTCCGCCCACAGGTCGGGCTGGTGCAGGGCGGCGACCAGGCAGCCGAGCGTCCAGGTCCAGATCCGCTCGTCCGGCCCGGCGCCGTCCGGGCTCTCCGGGGCTTCCGGGCCTGCCTGGAGGGAGACCGCGAGCCGGTAGCCGGCCAGGCCGAGCGCGTGCAGCAGCCGGGGGTGGGCCGGGTCCTTGAGCAGCAGGGCGTGGTAGCCGTCCCAGGCCTCGCGGTGGCGGCCCTCGACGGCGTGCTGGTGGGCCTCGTGCTCGGCGAGCAGGACGAGCGCGGCGGCGGCCTGCGGCCGGCCCTGGGCGAGGGTGAGGGCCTGGCGCAGGTCGCCGGCCGCGCGTCCGGGCTCCCCGGCGTCGAGGGCGGCGCCGGCCCGGCGGATCAGGACGGCGCCGCGCGCGGCGGCCGCGTCCGCCGGCAGGTCGGCCAACGCCTCGTCCAGTCGGCCGAGTTCGGCCCGCAGCAGGGCGAGGTCCAGCCGTACGGACGCGGCGGCGGGGCTGTCGCCGAGGGCCTGCGCCCAGGCGGCGAGGACGGGTTCGGCCTGCTCGGGCACCCCGGCCCGGCGGGCGCAGTCCAGGACGGCGCGCAGTGCGGGGCCGACGCAGCGCACGCAACGCGGCGAGGCGCCGTCGGCGGGGCGGTGCAGGTGGGCGGCGCAGACCTCCCGGCCGCAGCCGGCGCAGGTGCCGGTGGCGGGGACGGCGGCTGGGCAGACGGCGCAGTCGGCCGTCGCGGGCTGCGGCGGTTCGGGGGCCTGGCCGGCGGTCAGGAAGTGGCGGTACCAGTCCAGTGCGGCGGCCCAGTTGCCGGCCCGTTCGGCGAGCAGCGCCCGCAGCCGGGCGAGGGCCGGGTCACCGGCCGGGTCGGGGGCGAGCGGGGCGAGCAGGGCGATGGTCTGGACCGGACGGCCGGTCAGCAGGGCGGCGGCCAGGTGGTAGCGGTCGCGCGGCCCGGTGGCGGCGTCGAGCAGGGTGCCCAGCGGTTCGGTGGAGCCCCCGGCCAGGGCGAGGGCGGCGCGCAGCCGGGCCTGCCGGTGGGTGACGGAGCCGGGCAGGGTGTCGGCGAGGGCGAGGGCGGCGGCGGCCCGCTCGCGGGGTTCGGGCCGGTCGCGGCCGGTGATCAGCAGGTGCGCGGCCTCGCGCAGGGCGGCCTCGCGCAGCGCGGCCCGGTAGCCGGGGGCGGCCGGGTGGTCGGCGGCGGCCTGCTGCCAGAGCTCCCGGGCGGCCACCGGGTCGTCGGCCAGCCGGGTGCGGGCGAGCCGGTCGCGGGCCAGGGCCTGCCGTTCGCGCAGGTCCTCGTCGTGCAGCGGCTCCCAGCGGGCGAGGGCGCCGGCCGGGTCGTCGGTGCGGGCAAGGGCGAGACCGTGGTGGAAGGCGGCGATCCGGGCCCAGCGGGAGTCCGGTTCGACGTCCGCCTCGGCGCCGAGGACGGGCGCGGCCTCGGCGGCCTGCCCGGCGGCGAGCAGGGCCGCGCCGAGCCGGACCCGGGCGGGGCGCCAGTCGGGGGCGAGGCCGAGGCCGGTGCGGTAGTCGGCGGCCGCCTCGGCGGGGCGCGCGGCCCGCTCGTGCACCAGGGCGAGGCCGAACCGGGCCGGGGCGAAAGAGGGTTGGACGGTCAGGGCGGCGGTGAACTGGTCCCGGGCCTGGTCGTCGGCGCCGAGCAGCAGGGCGAGCCTGCCGAGGGCGTAGCGGGGGCGGGCGTCGCCGGGGGTCTCGGTGGCGGCGGCCGCGAGGTCGGACCAGGCTGCGTCGGTGGCGCCGAGCCGCTGCCGGGCCAGGCCCCGGAAGAGCAGGCTCTCGGTGCGCAGCGCCGGGCCGCGCCCCCACGGGGAGGGCTCGCCGGGGCCCCGGCGCAGCGCCTCGTCGAAGGCGGCGACGGCGGGTTCGTCCTGGTACAGGGTGAACAGCTGGGCGCCCCAGCGGAACCAGAGTTCGCCGCTGCCGCCGGGGGCGGCCGCGGCGAGCAGGGTCTCGGCCTCGGCGGCGCGGTCGGTGCCGCGCAGCAGGGCGGCCCGGGCCAGGACCGGCCAGTCCCGGCCGGGCAGTGCGGCCAGCGACCGGGTGGTGGCGCTCTCGCGCTGCTCGGGGGAGCCCTCGTGGCAGAGCCGTTGGAGCCAGTCCGTGGCGCGGGCGGCGGCTGCGGCCTCCTCACCGGGTTCGGCGCCGTCGGCGGTGGCCTGGAGGAAGGCGAGCAGCGGCCCGAGGTCGCCCTCGGGGGCGGATATCCGCTCCTCGGCGAGGCGGTGCAGGCTCCACCGGGGCAGTTGCCGGGCCGGGTCGGCGAGCAGCGGGAAGGCCTCACGGTGCAGGGCGAGGGTGGCCTGCTGGTCGCCGGTGGGGACGGTGGCCTCGGCCTGGCCGAGCAGGGCGAGGCCGCGTTGCGGGCGCAGTTCCTCGGGGCCGGCGGCGAGCCGTTGGGCGAGGCGCGCGTAGCGGCGACGGGCCTGCGGGGCCTTGCCGGCGGCGAGCCGTTCGGCGGCCGCGGCCAGGGCCTTGGCCACGGCCTGGGCGTCCAGGCTCCGTCGGCGGCGGGCCAGTACGACGGCTGCCGCACCGGCCAGTGCCACCACGATCAGCAGCACCGCGAGCTGCACCATGCACCGTCCCCCTGCGTCTGGAAATACGCCACTCGATGATCAACACGCGGTGTGTGATCATGACTTGACGCTGATTCGATGTTGCTCGGGCGCCCATCAGAATAGGCCCTCCACCGGACAGACGAACAGAATTGAGCACTATCCTGGGCGACGCAGCGGAAGCGGTGCGAGAACCACCGCGCGGGAACCGGCCCGAGGCCGGGTCAGGGCGAACAGGCCAACAGGGTCCAGTCGGGGGATGCGTGTCCGAGTCGCGTTGGGTGCCCGGGCTCCGGTTCGGGCCGGAGTTCGACCCCGAGCAGTACGAGCTCCTGGAATTCCACCACCGGGGCGGCGAGGCCGAGGTGTGGCGGGCGGTGCGGACCGGCCACAGCGGGCTCAAGGAACTCGTCGCCGCGAAGATCATGCTGGAGCGCGACCCCTCCGAGGTGCGGCGCTGGCTCGGCCGCTGGGACGACGTCTCGCACAACGCCCACCGCCTGGACGTGACCGACCTGGTGGTGCCCAGCTTCCTGCTCGGCCCCTCCCCGCACCGGCCCGGCGCCGCGCCCTCCGCCGGGCTGCTCGGCTACCAGATCTCCCCCTGGGTCGAGGGCGTGCCGCTGCACACCTGGGCCCGCACCCAGCGCGGCGGCCCGGCGGCGGTGGCCGAGGTGCTGGCCCGGCTCTGCCGGATCGTCGACGAACTGCACCGCAAACGCTGGGTGCACCGCGACATCTCCCCCGCCAACGTCCTGGTGGACGCCCAGAACCAGGTCAAACTGATCGACCTGACCTTCCTGGCCCCGCTCGACCACACCCTCACCGTCGCGGTGTTCACCCCCGGGCACGTCCCGCCGGAGGCCGAGCAGGTCGGCGGCTTCCCCACCACCGCCAAGGACCTGTTCGCGGTCGGCACCCTCGCCCGCACCCTGCTGCTGCCCGACCACGGCCGGCTCGACCACCGGCTCGCCGCCGAACAGGCCCGCGCCGAACTCCTGGCCGCCGGCTACGGCGAGGACCTGGCGCGCTGGGCCTGCGAACCGCTCGCCCGCGAACCGGACCGCCGCCCCTCCCCGCTCGGCCCCTGGGTGGGCCGCGGCCGCGAACTCCTGCGCTCCCGCCGGCCGGTGGCGCGCACCGCGGGCCTGGCCGTCCTGCCCGACCGGGCCGGCCGGCCGCTGCTGGTCACCGGCGGCGCCGACGGCACCGCACTGGCCGGCCCCGGACACCACGGGCAGCGCCTGCCGGCCGGCCAGGGGCCCGGCCCGGTCAGGGAGTTGCTGGCCGGCTGGGCCGGCGGCCAGGGCGAACTGGTGGTCTGCGCCGAGGACCGCGGCGGGACGCTCTGGGTCGGCACCTCGGCCGGCTGGTGGGAGGCCGCGCGCGGCGTCAGCGGACTCGCCGGGGCGGTCAACTCCGCCGGGGAGATGACGGTCTGGACGGCGGCCGGCGGCGCCCTGCGCTCCTACCGCTGGGCGCCCGGCCTCACCCTCACCGGCCAGGAGCTGCCCGGCTGCCCGGCCGACCGGGTGCTCGCCGCCCTGGAGGAGCGGGCCGGATCCTGGCTGGTCCTGGTCGAGCACCGGGAGCGGGTGCTGAGCTGGCGACCGGGCTCGGCCCAGGGCCCCGCCCCGCTGGGGCAGCCCGGCGCCCTGCGCGCCGGGGCGCTGGCCCGCACCTCCGCCGGCCCGCAGGCCGCGACGCTGCGCCCGGACGGCTCCGTCCAGCTGCACACCCTCGGCACGGCCGGCCCGGCCCCCGAGATCGGCGACGGCGAGCCCTCCCTCGGCGTCGCGATGGCCGGCCACCGGGGCGGCCCGACGGTGGCGCTGGCCGGCGCGGGCGGCGTCCGGCTGCGACTGCCGGCCGGCGGCGCCTCCCGGCGTCCGCGCTGGTGGCGGCCGACGCTGCGCCCGGCCACCCGGGTCGCGCTCGCGATGGGCGAGGACTGGCGGCTGTGCCTGGCCGCGGTGGTGGAGGGCGAGTTGCAGTGCTGGCAGGAGGACGCGGCGTACCGGTGGCAGGCGGTGGCGCTGCCCGAGCAGGGCTGAGCGGGGCTTCGCGGGGCTGAGCGGAGTGTCCGGCGACAGGCCGGGGCCCGGGATGCGCCGGGGCCCCGGAACCTGGTGCGGTTCCGGGGCGCCGGCGGCTCGGGCGGGTCCAGCAGGGTGGGCGGTTCGGCGTTCGGACGGTCGGTGTTCGGACGGTCGGCGTTCGAACGGGCTCAGCGGAAGCGGCGCAGCCGCAGGCTGTTGCCGACCACGAAGACCGAGGAGAAGGCCATCGCGGCCCCCGCGATCATCGGGTTGAGCATCCCGGCCGCGGCCAGCGGCAGGGCGGCGACGTTGTAACCGAAGGCCCAGAACAGGTTGCTCTTGATGGTGGCCAGGGTCTTGCGGGAGAGCCGGATGGCGTCGGCTGCCGCCAGCAGGTCGCCGCGGACCAGGGTGAGGTCGCCGGCCTCGATCGCGGCGTCGGTGCCGGTGCCCATCGCCAGGCCCAGGTCGGCCTGGGCGAGGGCGGCCGCGTCGTTGACGCCGTCGCCGACCATCGCCACGACCCTGCCCTCGGCCTGGAGCCGCTTGACGGTCTCCACCTTGTCCTGCGGCATGACCTCGGCGATGACGTGCTCCGGGGCGATGCCGACCTCGGCGGCGACGGCCTCGGCGACCGCCCGGTTGTCGCCGGTCAGCAGCACCGGACGCAGGCCCAGCGCGCGCAGCCGGGCGATCGCCTCGGCGCTGGTCGGCCTGACCGCGTCCGCGACCTCCAGGACGGCCCGGGCCTCGCCGTCCCAGCCCACCGCGATCGCGGTCCGCCCGGCCGCCTCGGCCGCGGCCTTGGCCGCGGCCAGGCCCTCCGGCAGGTACTGCGACCAGTCGTTCAGCAGCGCCTCCCGGCCGGCGACCACCGCGTGGCCGTCGACCACGCCCTGGACGCCCAGGCCCGGTACGTTCTCGAAGCCCTCGACCGCGGGCAGCTCACCGGCCTCGGCGGCGGCGGTGGCGATCGCGGCGGCGATCGGGTGCTCGGAGGCGTGCTCCAGGGCGCCGGCCAGGCGCAGCGCCTCGGCCTCGCCGACGCCCTCGGCGGTGTGCACGGCGAGCAGGGTCATCCGGCCGGTGGTGACGGTGCCGGTCTTGTCCAGGACGATGGTGTCGACCTTGCGGGTGGACTCCAGCACCTCCGGGCCCTTGATCAGGACGCCCAGCTGGGCGCCGCGGCCGGTGCCGACCAGCAGCGCGGTCGGGGTGGCCAGGCCCAGGGCGCACGGGCAGGCGATGATCAGCACCGCGACCGCTGCCGTGAAGGCGGCGGTCCAGCCCTCGCCGGTGCCCAGCCAGTAGCCGAGGGTGGCCACCGCCAGGACGATCACGATCGGGACGAAGACGGCGGAGATCCGGTCGGCGAGGCGCTGGGCGGCGGCCTTGCCGTTCTGCGCGTCCTCGACCAGCCGGGCCATCCGGGACAGCTGGGTGTCCGCGCCGATCCGGGTGGCCTCGACGACCAGTCGGCCGCCGGCGTTGACGGTGGCGCCGGTGACCTGGTCGCCGACGGAGACCTCGACCGGTACGGACTCGCCGGTGAGCATCGAGGCGTCCACCGCCGAGGCCCCCTCGGCCACCACGCCGTCGGTGGCGATCTTCTCGCCCGGTCGCACCACGAACCGGTCGCCCACGGCCAGACCGCCGACCGGGATCCGGACCTCGGCCCCGCCGCGCAGCACGGTGACGTCCTTGGCCCCCAGTTCCAGCAGCGCCCGGAGCGCGGCGCCCGCGGTGCGCTTGGAGCGGGCCTCGAAGTAGCGGCCGGCCAGGATGAAGGCGGTGACGCCGGCCGCCGCCTCCAGGTAGATGTTCGACGGGCCGTCGCTGCGGGCGATGGTCAGCTCGAAGCCGTGCCGCATGCCCGGCATTCCGGCGTCGCCGAGGAACAGCGCCCACAGGGACCAGAGGAACGCGGCGCCGGTGCCGAGCGAGACCAGGGTGTCCATGGTCGCGGCGCCGTGCTTGAGGTTGGTCCAGGCGGCGCGGTGGAACGGCCAGGCGGCGTAGGTGACCACCGGAGCGGCCAGCACCAGCGACAGCCACTGCCAGTTGTCGAACTGCAGGGCCGGCACCATCGCCATCGCGATCACCGGTACCGCGAGCGCCACCGCCGTGACCAGCCGCTGGCGCAGCGGGGCGAGTTCGTCGGCCGACTCGGCCTGCCCGGCCGGGCCTTCGGCGGCCGGCGGCTTCGGCAGCGCGGCGCTGTAGCCGGTGGCCTCGACGGTGGCGATCAGGTCGGCGACGTCGACGCCCGCGGGGAAGGCGACCTTCGCCTTCTCGGTGGCGTAGTTGACGCTCGCCGAGACGCCGTCCATGCGGTTCAGCTTCTTCTCGATCCGGGCCGCGCACGAGGCGCAGGTCATGCCGCCGATCGAGAGTTCCACCTCCGTGGAGGCGGGTGCCTGGGTGGTCATCGTTGCTCCTCGTGACAGTCGTCGTTCCGGGAACGCGCTGAGCGTCTCCGGCCCGGCCTTCATACCCTAGGGGGGTATCGGTCGGCGTCGGGTTCCTTTATACCCCCCAGGGGTACCCGAGGCAAGCATGGACCGATACCCCCGGCTGGTATTTTCCGGTCCGGCGATCCGCCCGGCCCGAAACCCCCGGGAGGTACCCGCTGCCGGGCGTCAGCGCTGGTCGGGCCGGTGCCCGTCCCCGGCCGCGGGCTCGCCGCCCATCATCCGGAGCATGGCGCGGCCGCCGGTGCGCAGGAAGCGGGCGAGCAGGGCGGCGGCGAGGAGCAGGAAGGCGATGTTCAGCCAGGTGGTGTAGTTCCACTCGATGCCCGCCATCGGGATCTCGGCCTCGCGCCGGTCGGGGACCAGGCCGAGCGCGCCGAAGAGGAACTCGACGGTGTAGCCGGCCACCACCATGGCCGCGTAGAAGGTGCCGAGCAGGAACAGGGCCGTCCGGCGCCCGTAGTACTTCCGGTAGATGTTGAGGATCGGCAGGATCAGCAGGTCCGCGAAGATGAACGCGACGACCCCGCCGAAGCTGATCCCGCCCTTCCACAGCACCACCGCGAGCGGCACGTTGCCGATCGAGCAGACGAAGGACGCCATCGCCACCACCGGACCGACCAGCGGACCCCACAGCCGGCCGACGAGCGGGTGGTCGGCGAAGAAGAAGGCCTGCCAGAAGGAGTCCGGCACCCAGGCGGCGATGGCACCGGCGATGAGCAGCCCGAGGACGAGGTCCTTGAGGATGGCCGCCCACTCCATCACGAACACGTGCGACACGGCCGTGACGCCCCGCCGGGACAGCAGCCGCCGGGCGAAGGAGCCCTCCCCGGCGACGGACATGTCCATCGCCGCGTGGCCCTCCATCGAGCCGGCCAGGCCGCGCTCCGCCTGGGCGCGGGCCTCGCGCAGCAGCCGGTCACGCAGCAGCAGCCGGAAGAGCAGGGCGAGGACGAGGATCATCACCGGCCCGCCGACGAACTCGGCCGCCGTGAACTGCCAGCCGAGCAACAGGGCCAGGATGACGCCGAGTTCGACGACCAGATTGGTCGAGGCGATCTCGAAGGCCATCGCGGCGGTGAAGTCCGCGCCCTTGCGGAACAGCGAGCGGGCGAGGGCCACGGCCGCGTACGAGCAGGAGGAGGAGGCCGCGCCGAGGAGCGCGGCGACGCCGAGGGTGCGGGGGCGGTCGTCGCCGAGCATCCGGACGACGGTGGACTTGCGGACGACGGCCTGGACGACGGCGGAGAGCA
This sequence comes from Kitasatospora sp. NPDC088861, assembly GCF_044750105.1. Classification (NCBI taxonomy): domain Bacteria; kingdom Bacillati; phylum Actinomycetota; class Actinomycetes; order Kitasatosporales; family Streptomycetaceae; genus Kitasatospora; species Kitasatospora sp. NPDC088861. The sequence goes on along the minus strand of NZ_JBIVJF010000002.1, from coordinate 71,231 downwards.
GGAAGCCGAGGATCAGCGCCCAGGTGATCTCCCAGGTCATCGATCCGGCGATGGACAGCGCGTGCAGGATCGCGTGCATGGTGGGTCCGCCTTCCCTGGTGCCCCGGGTTCGCCAGCGCCGAGCACCATATACCCGTACCGGGTATCACCCCTCGCACCTCGCCGGGGGCGGCACTCCCCCGTCAGGCCGCCGCCAGCGGGGCCGGCCGCGCCGGCCGGTCCAGCCCGAGGTTGCGGTGGATCTCCAGGGCCGCGGTGGAGCGGTTCAGCGTGATGAAGTGCAGGCCGGGCGCACCCTCGCGGAGCAGACGCTCGGCCATCCGGGTGGCGTGGTCGACGCCGATGCGGTGCGCGGCCGGCCGGTCGCCACGGGCCGCCTCCAGCCGTGCGGCCAGGCCCGCCGGGAAGGAGGCGCCGCTGAGTTCGGCGAAGCGGGCGATCTGGCGGACGTCGGTGGCCGGCATGATCTCCGGGATGACCGGGGTGTCGCAGCCGGCCTCGGCGAGCCGGTCGCGCAGCCGCAGGTAGTGCTCGACGTCGAAGAACATCTGGGTGACGGCGTAGTCGGCGCCCGCCCGGCACTTGGCGACGAAGTGCCGGATGTCGTCCGCCCAGTCCGCCGAGCGCGGGTGGCGCTCCGGGAAGGCCGCCACCCCGACCGTGAACGCGCCGCAGCCCTTGACCAGTTCGACCAGTTCGGCGGCGTGCCGCAGGCCCCGGGGGTGCGGCTGCCAGACGCCGTTCGGGTTGCCGGGCGGGTCGCCGCGCAGGGCGAGGACGTCGCGGATCCCGACGTCCGCGTAGCGGCGCAGGACGGCCTGGAATTCGGCGGTGGAGTGGCCGACGGCGGTCAGGTGGGCCACCGGCCGCAGCGTGGTCTGGGCGGCGATCCGCTCGGTGGTCTCGATGGTGCGGTCGCGCGAGGAGCCGCCGGCGCCGTAGGTGACGGAGACGAAGGTCGGCGCGACCGCCTCCACCCGCCGGATCGCGGCCCACAGGGAGCGCTCACCGGCGTCGTCCTTGGCCGGGAAGAACTCGAAGGAGTACGTCCGCTCGCCGGCCGCCAGGATCTCGCGCAGTCCGCGCGGCCCGCGCGCTCCGGGTCGGGTGGTGTGGTCCATGGGGTGTCACCTCGGGTGATGGGATCGGCCGCCTGCCGGCGCCGGCCGCCGGGATGCGGGCGGCCGCTTCCACCCTGCCGGAAGGGCGCAACGAGAGTGCCACAAGGATCGGTTGACGATCGGTCGAGTCCGTTCGCGGCCGTCGCGGGCGCCGCCCTCAATTACCCCTGGGGGGTATGGTACGTTCTCCAGGCGAAGCGGCCGGCCGCACCCGCGGCCGGCGCCGGGCACTGATGACAGGAGCACCCCCATGTCCGAGACCACCGCCACCGTCGAGTCCCCCGCCACCGAGACCGCCGCCGAGACCACCGCCTCCTGCTGCGGCTCCTGCGGCACCGGCGCCACCGAGGCCCCCGCCACCGGGACCGCCGGGCGGGCCGTCTTCCAGGTGAAGGGCATGACCTGCGGCCATTGCGTCACCTCGGTGACCGCCGAACTGCGGAAGATCGACGGCATCACCGACGTCGCCGTGGACCTCGCCACCGGCAAGGTCACCGTCGACAGCACCCTGCCGCTCGCCGACGAGGCCGTCGCCGCCGCCGTGGACGAGGCCGGCTACGACCTGGTCGGCCGCCTCGGCTAGGCCCTGTCGGCCGAACGCCCCCGGCGGCAGGGCCGTCGGGGGCGTTCGGTGTACGGGGCGGGGGTATGCCTGGCGGGATGCGGGCCGGGCAGCCGGTCAGACCCGGTCGAGCGGGCGGTGCGGGCCGGGCGGCAGCTCCACCGAGATCGCGTCGCCGGGAAGGACCGGTCCGCCCGCGCGCACGACGGTCATGATGCCGGCCCGGCGGACGACGGCGCCGTTCTCGTCACGCCCGACGACCTGCTTCAACAGCCCCTGCCGGTAGGCGTCGATCTGCCGGCACGGATTGCGCAGGCCGGTGACCTCCAGCACCGCCTCGGGGCCGATCCGCAGCACCGCGCCGACCGGCAGGCCGAGCAGGTCGAGGCCCCGGGTGGTGATGTTCTCGCCGAGCGCGCCCGGCGCCACCGCGAAGCCCGACTCGCCGAGTTCGGTGAGGAGCTCCTCGTGGATGAGGTGGACCTGGCGCAGGTTGGGCTGGTCCGGGTCCTGGGCGACCCTCGAACGGTGCTTGACCGTCACCCCGGCGTGCACGTCCCCCTCCACCCCGAGCCCGGTGAGCAGCACGATGCCGTCACGGTTCGGCTTGGTGAACGAGTACTCGGCGCTGCTGCTGACCGCCACCACGCTGCCGCTCATGCGCGGACCCCTTTCGCGTACGGATGTTCGACCGGCTCCGAGCATAGGACCCCGGCCTCGCGGGTCAGCCCGCGGAGGGCGCCCTGAGCAGCGGCAGGACGACCTCGTCGAGGATCTCGTCGACGACGCGGTCGGGCGGGACGCCGCCGCCGAGCAGGGCGGCCTCGCGCAGGAGGTCGAGCGGGAGGGAGCAGGTGCGGGGGGTGAGCCGCGCGGGGTTGATCTCGCCCCGGTCGGCGGCGCGGCGCAGCATCGCCGTCAGGCCGCCCACCGGCCCCTGGGAGACCAGCCCGCGGAAGTGCTCGCGCAGTTCGGGGTCGCGCATCAGGTCGACCAGGAGGCCGTGCACGGCGTCCTGCGGCAGGTCGTCGAAGCGGTGCAGCAGCCTGCGCAGGAAGAGCGAGAGGTCGGCCCGCAGTTCGCCGGTGTCGGGCGGCTCCCGGTAGTCGGGGGCGTTGCGGCCGAGGGCGGCGACGACCAGCGCGGCGCGGTTGGGCCAGCGGCGGTAGAGCACCGGTTTGCTGGTCCGGGCGCGGGCGGCGACACCGTCCATGGTGAGCCGGTCGTAGCCGTGGTCGGCGAGTTCGGCCCAGACGGCGTCGAGGATCGCCTGTTCCAGTTCGTCGCCGCGCCGGCGGGAGGCCCTGCCGCCCGCCGGTCCGTCCTCCGTTGTGCTGCCGGTCGTCACCGAGGTCCGCACCCATCCTTGTAGATACGTTGCGTTTCTTATCGGGCCGAGTCTACAGTCGAGATTAAGAAACGATTCGTATCTTATGTCGAGGAGGGGCCCGCCATGAGCACTGCCCGTACGACCGACGTCCTCGTGGTCGGCGCCGGCCCGGTCGGACTGACGCTCGCCGTCGGACTGGCCCGCGCGGGAGTCGACTGCCGGATCATCGAACGGGACCCGGCCCTCCGCGACCGCGGCGTCCGCGGCAAGGGCGTCAACCCCCGGACGCTGGAGGTGTTCGACGACCTCGGCGTGGCCGGCGAGATCCTCGCCCGCGGCGACCTCAACCTCAAGATCCGCAGCTACCGGGGCGACCGGCTCCGCCACGAGGTCGACCCGGCACCCGCCAACGCCCCGACCCCCGACCGCCCTTACGGCGGCCTGCTGATGCTCGCCCAGCACCACACCGAGGCCGTGCTGCGCGACCGGCTCGCCGACTACGGCGTCACGGTCGAACTGGACACCGGGCTCGTCGACCACACCCAGGACGGGGACGGCGTCCTCGCCACCGTCCAGCACGGGGAGCACACCGGGGCCGCCACCGAGCGGATCGCCGCCCGCTACCTGGTCGGCTGCGACGGCGGCCGCAGCACCGTCCGCAAACTCGCGGGCATCCCGTTCCTCGGCGAGACCTGGGAGGAGGAGCGCTTCCTGATGGCCACGATGCGCCTGGACGGGTTCGCGCCGGACGCCCTGCACGTCTGGGACGACCCCCGGTTCGGCGTCGGCGCCCTGGTACTGGTCCCGCTGCGCCAGGACGACACCTGGGCCGTCCACGCCTCCGTCACGCCCGACGGGCACGGGCGGCTGCCCGCCCCCACCCTGGACACCTTCCGGCAGCTGTTCGCCGAACGGGCCGGCCTGCCCGGCGCCCGGCTGCACGAGCCGACCTGGTCCACCGTCTGGCGGCCGACCGTACGCATGGTCGAGCGCTACCGCGAGGGCCGGGTGTTCCTCGCCGGGGACTCCGCCCACTGTCAGTCCGCGGCCGGCGGCCAGGGCATGAACACCGGCATCCAGGACGCGCACAACCTCGGCTGGAAGCTGGCGGCGGCGCTGCGCGGCGCCCCCGACCCGCTCCTCGACAGCTACCAGGCCGAACGGCTGCCCGTCGCCCGCGCCGTCCTGGCCGCCTCCTCCGCCCAGCACCGGGCACTGTTCAGCGGCGACGGCGGGGCCCGGGCCCTGACCGACCAGCTCCTCAGCCTGGCCAACTCGGCCGGCGCCGACCTCACCGGGCTGTCCGTCCACTACCGGGGCGGGCCGCTCGGCCGCGACCTGGACGACGCCACCGGCATCCGCGCCGGGGACCGCGCCCCGGACGCGCCCTGCGCCACCGCCGACGGCGCCCCCACCCGCCTGTTCGACCTCTTCCGCGGCCCGCACGCCACCCTGCTGGCCTTCGGCGAGCACCCCGCCCTGACCGCCCTGCCCGACCTCCCGGGCGTGCACCGGGCCGGCGTCCTCGACCCCGGCGGCCACGCCCGCCGCGCCTACGGGATCGACGGCGACGCCGTCGTACTGGTCCGCCCCGACGGCCACGTCGGGCTCACCGCGGGGGCGGTCGACCCGGCCGCGCTCACCGCCCACCTGCGCGACCTCGGGCTGGCCGACCGACGGACCGGCCCACTGACGGGCTGACGGGCCGGGCCCGGTGAAACCCTGACCGGGGGAGGTGGAATCGCTACCATCGGGACCAACGGGACAAGCAGCAGCGGAATCCAACGATCTACGTAAATAAGACAGTTGGATTCTCATCCCGCGCCGGACCGCCGACCCCGAAGGGACCCATGTCCACCGCCGCACCCGCCCTCCCCCCGTTGCACCGACTCCCCGTCACCCCCGCCCAGCCGCCCCACCCCACCACCCTCCCCGACGGCACCCCCGCCTGGCTGGTCACCCGCTACCACGACGTCCGCCAGACCCTCACCGACCCCCGCTTCACCCGCGGCGACCTGGCCACCGTCGGCACCCCCGGCGGCGGCGCCGACGTCTCCAGCAACCCGGCGTCGATGTTCAACCAGGACGGGCCGGAACACCGCCGGCTGCGCAGCACCGTCCAACGGGCCTTCACCGCGCGCGCCATCGCCGGCTGGCAGCCCTGGGTCGCGGAGAGCGTCCAGCAGGCCGTCGACGCCCTCGCGGCCGGCGGCACCCCCGCCGACCTGGTCACCGCCTTCACCCGGCCGGTGCCCTTCGCCGTCACCAGCCGCCTGATGGGGCTCGACGGCGACGGCCCGGACCGCCTCGACGAGCAACGGCTCCGCCGCTGGACCAGGGCGATCCTCGCCGACGGCACCCCGGACGACGGCGGCACCCCGGACGACAGTGGCGACGCGGCGGACGGCGCCCTGGACCCGGCCGAGGCGCTCGCCGAATACGCCGCCTACACCGGCGAGTTGATCGCCCGCCGCCGCCACCACCCCGGCGAGGACCTGGTCAGCCGCCTCGTCCAGGCCGCCGACCAGGACGGCGGCGTCCCCGAGGAATCACTCGTCTACCTGGTCTGCGGGCTCACCGCCAGCGGCAACGAGAGCGTCACCGGCGCCCTCGGCAACGCCCTCGTCTACCTGCTCGGCGAACGCCCCGAGCAGTGGCCCCGACTCGCCGATCCCGACACCACCGAACGCGTCACCGAACGCCTCCTCCACTTCATCCCGCTCGGCGACGACGAGGCCACCACCCGGCGCGCCACCGAACCGGTCGACCTCGGCGGCGTCCGGATCCCCGCCGGCGCCGTCCTCGCCGTCAGCCTCGGCAGCGCCAACCGCGACACCGCCGTCTTCCCCGAGGGCCTCGACGCCGGCCTCGACCACCCGCTGCCCGCCCCGACCCTCGCCTTCAGCGCCGGCCCCCACTACTGCCTCGGCGCCTGGCGGATGCGCCTGGAAATGCGCGAATCCCTCCGCCGCCTCGCCGCCGCCCTCCCGGGCCTGCGCCTCACCACCCCCGTCGACCGGCTCACCTGGCAACTCGGCACCACCACCCGCAGCCCCGCCCACCTGCCGGTCACCTGGTAGCCGGGGGCGCCGGGCCGCCCGCGGCGAGCAGCCCGCGCCGGCCCCCGGGCCGTCGCGGGCAAGCCCCTGCTCCCCCTCAGCCCCAGAGCTGCTCGCCCAGGGTGGCGCCCTCGGGGGCGCCGGGGAGGACGTAGGCGACGGCGGAGGCCTGGTGCTGGACGAACGGGTTGAGGGCGTCGCGGGTGGCGAGGCGGGTCTGGACGCGGGTGAACTGGGCGGGGTCGCGCATGAAGGCGCAGAAGAGCAGGCCGCGGTCGTCCGGGCCGTCGTCGTAGCTGTAGCCGCGGCGGAGCATGCGCGCGCCGCCGTCGAGGCGGGGGCTGCTGAGCCGGACGTGGGCGGTGGCGGGGATGACGTAGGAGCCGTCCGGGTTCTTGGCGTAGACGTCCGGTTCGTCGTGTTCGGCGCTGCCGGTGAGCGGGGCGCCGTCGCCCGCGCGGCGGCCGATGACCAGGTCGCGCCGGTCCGCGGGGAGGGCCGCGAAGGCGGCGACGTCCATCCGGATCCGCCGGTAGACCAGGACGGTGCCGTTCTCGTGCGCCCCCGCCGGACCCCAGACCCACTGCCGGGCGGTCGACTCGTCGGGGTTGGCGGTGCCGTCCTTGAAGCCGAACAGGTTGCGGGCGGTGGTGCCCGGGGCGGTGGCGGGCAGAAAGCCGGACTGGGTCCAGCGGGGCGTGGCCCCGGCGGCGCGGGCGGCGGCGGTGGCGAGTTCGGCGACGACGGTCAGCGTCCAGCGGTCGGCGCCGCAGAGTTGGAGGAGGACGTCGCCGCCGCCGCGCGCCGGGTCGAGGCGGTCGCCGGCGAAGGCCGGCAGGTCGGCGAGCGCGGTCGGGACGTTCAGGCCGAGCCGGGCGGCGAGGTCGGGGCCGACGCCCACCAGGCTGGTGAGCCGGGCCGGTTCGGCGCCCTGGAGCCGCAGGTCCGGCGAGCTCCCGGCGGTCGCGGCGGCCAGCAGCCGGGTGAGGTCCGCGAGCAGGCCGCGCAGGGCGTCCCGGCCGCCGGCGGTGGTCGCGGGTGCGAGGTCGAAGGCCAGCAGCTGGGTGGCGGGTTGCGGCGGTGTGGTCACGCCGGCCTGGCGGGGGCCGTGGAAGAGGGGTGCCGGTCCGGGTGGCGGGGCCGCCGGGTGCGGCGCGGCGCCTTCGTGGCCGCCGTGCGCCAACGCCTGGACGCCGGCGCCGAGTCCGGCGGCGAGCACCGCTCCGGCCGCGAGCAGCGCCCTCCGCTCCACACCGGATCCGGCGGCTTCCGTCTGTTTCCGCACTTTTCCGGTTTCGGCATGCATGGGCGACATTGGAGACGATAGAACACCTCTCATGCAAATCCCGATGATGCGTCAACTCACCCACCGACCCTCACCTGCACGTGCGACGAGACCGCTGCGACGGCTGTCCGCGGCGCTGCTCGCCGCCACCCTGGCGCTGGCCGGCTGCGCGGCATCGGGCTCCTCCTCCGACGAGGCGCGCCATCCGGCCGGTACGGTCGTCCAGGTCCCGGAGGACTTCCCGACCGTGCAGCAGGCCGTGGACGTCGCGCGCGAGGGCGACACGGTGCTGGTCCACCCGGGCGTGTACCCGGAGAGCGTCCGGATCACCAAGCCGCGCATCGTCCTGCGCGGGACGGACCGCAACGGCGTCGTCCTCGACGGCGGGGTGCGGCTCGTCAACGGCATCACCGTCACCGGCGCCGGCTCGGTGGTGGAGAACCTCACCGTGCACGGCTACCTCGCCAACGGCGTCCTGTTCACCGGCGTCACCGACGAGCACCTGCAACGGCACGGCGCCGGCGGCTCCGCGTACGACCCGCTCGACACCAACCGCTTCCCGCCCGTCCAGGGCTTCCGGGCCTCCCGGGTGACGGCGTACGACAACGGCCTGTACGGCATCTACGCCTTCGACGCGCGCGGCGGCGTGATCGAGGACTCCTACGCCTCCGGGCAGGCCGACTCCGGGATCTACGTCGGCCAGTGCAAGCCCTGCGACACCCTCGTGCACGGCAACACCGTGGAGCGCAACGCGGTCGGCATCGAGCTGACCAACGCCTCCGACGGGCTCAGCATCCTCGGCAACCGGGTGGTCGGCAACCGGGTCGGCGTGACGGTGAACTCCAACGACCTGGAATCCCTCGCCCCGCAGCACGGCGCGGTGATCGCCGGGAACGTGATCGCCGACAACAACGCCGCCGACACCCCGGAGCAGGCGGACGGCGGCTTCGGCATCGGCCTCGGGATCGGCGGCGGCACCGCGAACCAGGTGCTGCGCAACCTCGTCCAGGGGAACCGCGCCGCCGGGGTCATCGTCACCGACCCGCCCGGGCACCCGGCGAGCGGCAACCGCGTCGAGGGCAACCGCGCCACGGGCAACGGCGTCGACCTCGTGCTGGCCTCCACCGACCCCGGCAACTGCTTCACCGGCAACACGCCCGACACCCAGAGCCCGGAGCAGTTGGAGGGCCTGGCGGCGTGCGGGGCGCAGGGCCGCGGCCCGCTCCCCGGCGGCCGGCCCGCCACCGTCATGGCGCCGCCCGGCGTGCCGTTCCACCAGGTGCGGGCCCCGGACGCGCAGCCCTCCCTGCCCGACCCGTCGGCGCCGGGCCGGCCGGCGACGGACCTTCCGGGGCCCGTCGACCCGGACCGCTACGCCCTGCCCACGGACACCGCCGCCGTGCCGCAACCCCGGTGAGCCCGGGCCCCGGTGAGCCGCAGCCCCGGCGGCCCCGGGGCCTCACCCGGCGGCCCACGGCGCCTCCGGCATCCGCACGCCGTCCTGCCGCCCGGTGAGGTCGACGGTCGTCGGGGTGCCCAGGCCGGACATCCGCATGGTGACCCGGCGCAGCGCGCCGGCGCCGTCGACCCAGTAGGTCAGCGGCGACGGCCCGCCGTCCGGGGCGGCGCCCTGGGCGCGCGGGCCCGAGAAGCGGTCGTAGTCGCGGCCGTCGATGCGGTCCCGGCCGAGCAGGCGCGCCCCGGACTGGGCGAGCAGCAGCGGGTTGTCCGGCCGGTCCGCGCCGAGGCGGACCAGCAGGCCGAGCCCGGCGTCCAGCGGGTCCGCCGTGTAGGAGCGCGGCGACCAGCCGGAGCGGGGGACGTGCTCGGCCTGCTCCCAGGCGGGGCCGGAGCCGGCCGGCTCCGGGGCCAGCCCGAGGCCGTCGCCGTCCCAGATGATCAGGCCGTGGTCGAGCTGACCCGAGGCCCCGGAGACCTGGTAGCGGCCCACCCCCCGGCGGGTGCGGTAGTCCACCACCCCCTCCACCCGGATCTGCACGCCGCCGCCCTCCGCCGCGGTGAGCACCACCGCCGCCGGGCTGGCCTGGTACAGCGTCAGCCGGGACAGCGCCAGCCGGGACGCCTCGTCCATGGTCACCGCCCGTTCCTCCGGTTCGCCCCAGGCCGTCACCCCGAGGACCGTGGCCCCGGCGACCACCACCGCGCCGACCACCCCGACGAGCAGGCGCAACCGCGCCCTCTTCCCGATCTTCCTGCGGGCCATCTGGCACCCCTCCTCCTTGTCATCACCGTCGTGCTCGTCGTCGCCGTCATGCTTGTCGTCACCGTCGTGCGAACGAGCGGCGGGCGGGCCCGTGGCATGAATCACGCCACGGGCCCGCCCCTCCTCACCGCTTCCTATTCCTACTGGTGCCGCGCCCTGCGCTTACGGGCGACGAGGACCAGCGCACCACCGGACGCCACCAGCACCGCGCCGCCGACGATCCCCAGCGGCACCAGGGCACTGGCGCCGGTGCTGGGCAGCTGTCCCCCGGGCGGGGGCAGCGGGTTCGCCGTCGACGGGCTCGGCGACTCCGTCGGCCCCGGCGGCGTGGTCCGCTCCGGCGTGGTCGGCGAACTCGACGGGCTCGGCGGGCTCGACGAGTTGGTCGGCGTCGGGGTCGGCGTCGGAGTGGGCAGCAGCCGGTTGACCGCCGTCACCGAGACACCGTCCCCGAGGTTGTCGGAGGTCAGCGCCAGCGGGCCGAACACGGTGGTGTCCGGAGCCGCGTAGCCGTCGGGCGGGCTGAGCTCCTGCCAGTAGTACGTCCCCGGCACCCCGGCGCCCTGGCAGAGGCCGTCGGCGCCGGTCGTGCAGGGGCCGCCCACCGCCGTGTCGGGCTTGTCACCGCCGGTCTGCAACCCGTCGGTGCCGTTGGTGTCGTGCCACAGCTGGAACTTCGCCCCCGCCAGCGGCTTGCCGTCCTGGTCGTGCTTGACCAGGCGCAGCGCGCCCTCCTGCTGCCGGAACCCGAAGTCGAAGGTGTGGTCGTTCTCGCCCGGCCCGCCGGTGGTCAGCGCCCGCTCGGGGAACTTCGTACCGGGCGGCACCAGGCCCTTGGAATCGATGAAGTGGTTGTCGCCGACGTCCGCGTCGGTGGGCACCCACTGGTAGAGCGGCCCGCCCTTGGCGTAGTCCGCCGGGTTGTCGAGCCGGATCGTGTACTTGGTCCTCGGCTTGAGACCGCCGGTGACGTTCGAGTCGTCGAAGTAGTACTCGCCGCGCTTCGTCGTCTTCGTCGTGCCGACCAGCTTGCCCGACTCGTCGTAGAGGTGGACGGTCGCGCCCTCGACGGGGCGCTGGCCCGGGTTCTGGATGCCCTTGCGCTCGGGGTCGTACCAGACCCGGTTGCCGATCTGCAGCGGCGCCTGGTCGCAGAGCACCTCCAGGTCGCCCATCGAGGCGCCCTTGCCGAACGGCGCGATCGTCCCGGCCGGGTTGAGCCGGAAACCGAACTGCGGGTCCTGCTGGCCGTTCGCCCGCTGGAGGAACGACGTGCCGTACCCGAGAGCGGTGTGGTTGGGGTCGAAGGCGGAGACCGCGACGGTGCTCTCGACCTTGGACAGCGCCATGCCGGCGAACGCCGTGTTGCGGTGGCCTCCCCAGGTCGTGTCGAAGAACCGGGTGCCCCGGGGGGCGAGCCCGCACCCGTTGTTGGTGTCCATCACGTACGTGCCGTTCGCCCGGCAGGCCTTGTTCAGGTCCCCGCCGGACATGACGACGGCGACGAAGCCCGGCACCGGGGCGCCCGGCGCGCGGTCGCTGAAGCGGTCGCGGAAGGCCAGCAGCATCGAGCCGTCGGTCTCGAACGTGATCTCGCCCAACTCGGGCTCGGGCTTGGCGATGGTGGCGCTGCCGCACGGGCGGCCGTTCTGCGTGGTCGGGTAGGTGCTCGTCCACGGGAACCAGCCCGCACCGTCGCACGGGCCCGAACCGACGGTGGACTGGCGCGGGTAGTCCAGCGGCTGGTCCAGCACCGGCTTGCCGAACACGCCGGTGGCGAGGTCGAAGGGCAGGACCACCGCGCGCAGGTCGGTGAGCTTGCCGGTGGACTCGCCGGAGCACACTCCGCCGAGGTAGCCGGTGCCGTCCTGGAGGCCGAGGCCGAACGGACGCCAGTCCCCCGCCGCCGGGCAGCCCGGGTCGGGGATCGGGTAGGAGGCCGTCGGGCTCCCGGCGGCCGGCAGGGTGGCGTTGTAGCGGTAGAGCCTGCGGTCGTTGAGGTTGACGACGAACAGGTCCTTGCCGTCGTCGGTGATCTTGATGCCGCCGAGGCTCTCCTTGCCCGGCGTGTCAAGGAAGGCGTCGTCGGTACCGCCGCCGTGGGCCGTCGAGCCCGCGTTCGGGACGGTGGTGAACAGCGTCGTCTTCTTCTGCGCGATGTCGGTGACGTAGACCGCCCCGGCACCGCCCGGGCCGTAGTCGGTGGTGCGCTTGGCCACCGCCGAGGAGAACAACCGCCGGTCGGCCTTGTTCCAGGCGATGCCGTACAGCGTGCCGGTATCGGCGTTGGTGGCGAGGTTCGTGGCGGTCACGCCTTCGCCGTCCTGGCCACGCGCGCTGTACGGGAAGGAGACCAGCGTGCGCTGGGCCCCGCCCTCGCGGTCCATCGGCTGGCAGGTCGTGACCAGCGGGGCGTTCTTCTGGCAGTAGTCACCGGGGTTCCAGAGCCCGGTGGTGTACGCCACGTTCTTGCCGCCCGAGAGGTCGACGAACTCCTCGTTGCTGCTCAGCTGGGTCGGCGCGCCGTCCAGCCCCTGCCGCGAGGCGAACGCCGGGAACAGCACCCCGGGCTTCGGATTCACCACCTGCACCCGGTACTTGCCCCCGGACGGCTTGGCCGTCGCCGGGGCCAGGGTGACCGTCCCGTCGGCCGCCGTCACCCCCTCGATCGCGACCCCGGCGTCATCCGTGAGCGTCACCTTCACGCCCGCGAGCCCTGGCTCCAGGGCCGGTGTCCACACTCCACTGGTGTCCACCGCCCGGATCACCCGGACGGTCACCGTCCCGTCGCCGGGTTGTGGAAAAGCCGCCGGCGCCGTCACCAGCGCTGCGGCGGACAGTCCCACCGTCAGCGCCGCGACCTGCGCGGCGCACCTCGTTCGCTTCCTCGTTCGTCCCAATGTCCCGCTCTCATCATCGACGGGTTATCACACCCGGGCCGATCAGGAGTTCATCAGCAGACCGGCAATCTAATATATCCGCAAGGGAATTGACGAAAGTTCATGTGCACGCGCGACAAGAGCGGCACACCCACTCCACCACCAGTTCGAATCTGGACCCGTTCGTCCGATACCGGCCGCCCTGCTCGAAAACAGCACCTTTGACCGGAATTCGTCCGGACGAGGCGGTGGGGTGCGGAGGCGGGGCGCGGGGACAGCGCAGGGCAGGGCAGGGCGCAGGAACGGGGGTGCGGGGACAGTGCAGGGCAGGGCGCAGGAACGGGGGTGCGGGAGCGGGGGCGCGGGAGCGGACGGGGCGGGGAGGCGGCCCGGGGCGGCGGCCGGCGCACGCCTCCGCGCGACCCTGTCGGACCGGGCGGGTAGCGTGGCAGACGTGCCCCAGGTGTCCCGACTCCCCCTACCCGACCTCGCCCGGCTGCGGCGGGCCCGCGACCGGATGGACCGCGACTACGCCCAGCCACTGGACGTGCCGGCGCTGGCGCACACCGCACTGATGTCGCCGGGCCACTTCTCCCGCAGCTTCCGCGCCGCCTTCGGCGAGACCCCGTACGGCTACCTCATGACCCGCCGGATCGAGCGGGCCAAGGCACTGCTGCGGCGCGGCGACCTGAGCGTGACGGAGGTCTGCATGGCGGTCGGCTGCACCTCGCTGGGCTCGTTCAGCTCGCGGTTCACCCAGCTGGTCGGCGAGACCCCCAGCGCGTACCGGGCCCGGGACCACGACCACGCCGCCGCCCTCCCGGCCTGCGTCGCCAAGGTCCACACCCGGCCGACCAGGACCGGGGAGACGGGCGACCCCACCGGCCCGTAGCGCGGCTCCGGCCGGGCTCGGCAGTGGCCCCGGCCCCTACCGCCGGCCCTGCTCGGGCCGGTCGTCCGCGTCCGGGTCCGGGGGCAGGCCCACCTCCTCGCGGTCCTCCTCGGTGCGCTCGTCGAGCTCCTCCTCGTCGGGCCGCCGGGGCAGACCGCGCCCGTGCCCGGTGTCCGGGTCGCCTTCGACGTCCTTGTTGGACTTGTGGTGCGACATGGCGCCTCCTCGCCCCCGATTCCGCCGGTACCTTCCCACTCAAACGCGCGCCCCGGGCCCCCGCAAGCCGGGGCTGCGATCACGGGGCGCCGCGCCCGGCCCCTCGGGGAACGCCGTCGACTCGAACGCCGCCGACTCGAACTGCGCCCGCTGGTCGGCGTCCAGCCGCAGCACGTCCACGAGCAGCCGCACCGTCTCCCGCCGGGGCCGCAGCGCCCCGCCCCGTTCCAGGTTGCGCACCGCGCGAACACTCAGCGTGGCGAGATCGGCCAGTTGCTGCTGGGTCAGGCCCCGGTGCTTCCGGTGTCCGTGCAGCATGTCGCCAAATCGCATCTTTCCCGACCTTTCCCTGTCCGCGTCAGCCGGCTGCTCTAGCCTTCGTAACGCGACCGGGGAACCGTCGGGTTCAGCGGCGAACCCGCGCGCGCTTCGGGCGGCACAACGAATCTGACCGTCCGTCACCACCTGGGCGGTCTTCCTCGGAGCGGCCTGCGGCGACACACTCGAAGGGCAAGCCGCCGCCGTACCCCGGAACGGAAAGGCCCGCCCCGTGCAACGCCTCGTCCTCAACAACGGCTCCGCCGTCCCGCGCGTCGGCCTCGGTGTCTGGCCGCTGACCGACGACCAGGCCTACACGGCCGTCACCCACGCGCTGGAGGCCGGCTACCGCCGCATCGACACCGCCCGGGTCTACCGCAACGAGGAGGGCGTCGGCCGGGCCGTCCGCGACGTCGGCATCCCCCGGCCGGAGGTCTTCCTCACCACCAAGCTGGGGAACGCCGACCAGGGCTACGACCGCACCCTCCGCGCGTTCGACGCGAGCGTGCGCAGCCTGGGCACCGACTACGTGGACCTCTACCTGATCCACTGGCCCCTCCCCCGGCAGGCCCGGTACGTCGAGTCGTACCGGGCCCTGGAGCTGCTGCACGCCGAGGGGCGCGCCAGGGCGGTCGGCGTCTCCAACTTCACCGCCGCGACGCTCGGACGGCTGCTGGCGGAGACCGGCGTCGTCCCGGCCGTCAACCAGATCGAGCTGCACCCCTACCTCCCCCAGGAGCGGATGCGCACGCTCGCCGCCGAGCACTCCATCGCCACCGAGGCGTGGAGCCCGCTCGCCCAGGGCGGCCGGCTGCTCGCCGAGCCCGCCCTCGCCCGGATCGCCGACCGGTACGGGAAGACGCCGGCCCAGGTGGTCATCCGCTGGCACCTCCAGCTCGGCAACCTGGTGATCCCCCGCTCCGCGACCCCGGCCCGGATCAGGGAGAACATCGGCGTCTTCGACTTCGCCCTGGGCCCGGAGGACCTGTCCGCCATCGCCGCCCTCGCCGACGGGGGCCGGATCGGCCCCGACCCGGACACCTTCGACCACCGGGGTTGACCAGGGGCACGGGGGCCTCAGGCCCTGCTGCGGAACCACCGGACGGTCTGTTCCAGGCCCTCGCGCAGGGCGGTCGGCTCGACCTCGGGGAACAGGGTGCGCAGCCGGGTGTTGTCCGCCTGGGAGTGCCGGACGTCTCCGGGGCGGGCTGCGGTGTGCTGCGGGTGCAGGGTCGTCCCGGTGGCGAGTTCGAGTTCGGCGATCAGGTCCAGCAGGGAGGTGCGGGTGCCGTAGGCGAGGTTCACCGGTTCGGGGTCGGCGACGGTGCGCAGCGCTGCCCGGGCGAGGATGCGGCAGACGGTGGCGACGTACGTGAAGTCGCGGGTCTGGCCGCCGTCGCCGTGCACCACCAGGGGCCGGCCGGTGGTCGCGGCGCTGATCCAGGCCGGCACCACGGCGGCGTAGGCGTGCCCGGCGGGCTGCCGGGGCCCGTAGACGTTGAAGAAGCGGAACGGGAGGACCGGCAGGCCGTAGGAGTGGTGGTAGGCGCTCAGGTACGCCTCGCCCGCGAGTTTGCTCGCGGCGTACGGGCTCATCGGGGCCGGGAGCAGGCCTTCGTGTTTGGGCAGGCGCGGGTTCGCGCCGTAGACGGAGGACGAGGAGGCGGCGATCACCTGCACGCCGCCCGCCCGTCGGGCGGCTTCCAGGACGGACAGCGTGCCGGTGGCGTTGGCGTGGTGGCTGGCGACGGGGTCGTTCACCGACCGGGGTACCGACGGGAGCGCCGCCAGGTGCACGATCGCGTCGATGCCGTG
Source organism: Kitasatospora sp. NPDC088861 (assembly GCF_044750105.1). Lineage (NCBI taxonomy): Bacteria > Bacillati > Actinomycetota > Actinomycetes > Kitasatosporales > Streptomycetaceae > Kitasatospora > Kitasatospora sp. NPDC088861. The sequence continues at coordinate 55,530 of NZ_JBIVJF010000002.1, read as the reverse complement.
GAACGCGCGGTCCAGGAGGGCGGCGTCCAGGACGCTGCCTTCGAGGAAGTGGACGGCGAGTGGGGCGAGGTTGTCCTTGGAGCCGGTGGACAGGTCGTCCACGATCCGGACTTCGGACACCTGCGAGCACTCGGCCAGGGTGTGGGCGAGGTTGCTGCCGATGAATCCGGCGCCGCCGGTGATCGCGATCTTCATGCCGGTCCCTCCCTGTCAGAGGATGTCGATGTTGTCGCCGCTGAGGCGTCGGCGGCAGTCCAGGACGTACGTGGAGCAGGCGGCGATGGTGTCGTAGTCGAACGCGTCGTGGTCCGTGAGCAGCACCACCGAGTCGGCGGCGGCGAGTTCACCGGGGGTGGCGGCCACCATCCGTACGCCGTCGAGCGCGTCGGCGGGTGCGGGCAGCGGGTGGACGACGTGCGGGTCCGCCGCGTGCACCTGCGCGCCCATCGCGAGGAGCAGTTCGGCGACGCGGGCGGAGGGGGTCTCGCGCGGGTCGCTGGTGTTGGCCTTGTAGGAGAGGCCGAGCAGCAGGACCCGGGAGCCTTCGACGGTCTTGCCGCGCCGGGCGAGGGCGTCGACGAGTCGGCGCACGACGTAGTCGGGCATGTGGCTGTTGACGTCGTTGGCGAGTTCGACGAACCGGAAGGTGCGGCCGGCCGTGCGCTCGGCCCACCAGGACAGGTACGACGGGTCGATCGGCAGGCAGTGCCCGCCCACGCCCGGGCCGGGGACGAAGCGCAGGTAGCCGTACGGCTTGGTGCTGGCGGCGTCGATCGCCTCCCACACGTCGACACCCAACTCGTGGGCGAACATGGCGAGTTCGTTCACAAGGGCGATGTTGACGTGGCGGAAGGTGTTCTCCAGGAGCTTGGTCAGCTCGGCGGTGCGGCAGGTGGTGACCGGTACGACGGCGTCGACGATCGAACCGTAGAACGCCTGGACGCGCTCCAGGGACGTCCGGTTCACCCCGGAGACCACCTTGGGCGTGTTCTCCAGGCGCCAGCGCGGGTTCCCCGGGTCGATCCGCTCGGGGCTGTAGCCCAGGTGGAAGTCCCGGCCGGCCACCAGCCCGGACACCTCCTCCAGGATCGGCCCGACCAGTTCCTCGGTCGTGCCCGGGTAGGTGGTCGACTCCAGGACGACCATCGCGCCCGGCCGGAGCAGCACGCCCAGCGTGCGGGCCGACTCGGCGACGTGCGAGAGGTCCGGCAGTCCCTCGCGCAGCGGGGTGGGGACGGTGATCACCGCGATGTCGAAGCCGCCGCAGTCCGCCGGGTCGGTGCTGGCGCGGTAGGCCCCGGAGGCGAGCAGCGGAGCCAGGCGCGCGGAGGGGACGTCCAGGACGTACGACTCTCCCGCGCGCAGCTGCCCGACCCGTTGCTTGTCCACGTCGAAGCCGACGACGCGGTGGCCGGCCTGCGCCGCGCGGACCGCCAGGGGCAGCCCCACGTAGCCCTGGCCGACGACGACCACCCGGCTGGGAGGCGTCGACGGGACGGACGGTGCGCGAGCGCTCAGGCGGTGCGCCGCGGCGTCGCCGGTGTCCTGCCGTGCGGGCATACACGTTCCCCTCCGGGCGAAACCGCCCCAGTTGTATCGGCATGCGCAAGACCACTGCCCGGCGGGGCGGCGGGTGCCGTCCGGGCCTCAGGACAGCAGGGTGACGACGTTGCGGGTGATGGCGCGCACCTGCGGGTCGAGGGGCAGGAGGCGGGCCCAGTCGGTGGTGGCGGCGGTGAACACCGTGCCGCCCCTGGTGTACAGGCCGAAGGTCGCGGCCCGGCCCGGGTCCGGGTCCTCGCGGGCGGCGAACTGCCAGCCGGCGGCCGGGTCCGTGGGCAGGTCGGCGACCCCCAGGATGGTGAAGCCGGCGGGCGTGCCGTCCGCTCCGGTCGCCACCGCCCGGTGGGCGGCGTCGCGGCGGTGGGCGGCGCCGTCGCACTCGTAGCCCACCAGGGCGTGTCCGGCGCCGAGGACGTCGCCGTCCCGCAGTCCGGTGCCCGCGAAGACCGGGTGGTCGGTGTGCTGGACGGTGAAGCCCAGCGGCGCCCGGCGGCCCGCCCAGTGGCCGCCGCCGCTGCGGTAGCTGACGCCCGTCAGCGCGTTCTCCGGGTCCGACTCCCACCAGTGGCCGGGGGAACCGCGCAGTCGGTCGACGTCGACGTCCCGGACGCCGGGCGGGTACTTGGCGCAGCGCAGGGCGGCGCCGTCGCCGCTCACCGTCACCCGCCACCAGCAGGTGTTCGCCCCGAACAGCGCGAAGTTGCCGCCCCGGTCGCGGAAGGCGGTGACGTTGCGGCGGACGTCCTCGCTCCAGTACTCGTCGTGGCCGGCGGAGATCAACAGCCGGTAGCCGTCGGTGAGTCGGGGTGACTCGTGCAGGTCGAGGTCGGTGCAGTAGTCGGCCGCGAAGCCGGCGGCCTCGAACCAGGCGATGAACGGGGCGTCCCAGTGCGCGAAGGTCTGCCGGGGGGTGCGCGGGTCGTGGGCGTCCGGGTGGCCCTTGACCGGGCCGCCGATGCCGCCGCCCGGGCGGCGCAGGCTGACGGTCCTGGTGCCGGCGCGCAGCGCGGCCTCGTCGTGGTGGAGGGGGCCGTACAGGCATCCGCCGCCACTTCGGTTGTAGGCGTGGTAGGTGAAGACCGGCACCTTGTAGAGGATGCGCGACGTCCGGGCGGGTTCCCGGGGCCGCACCACGAACAGGATCCGGGAGCGGCGCGCGTCCAGGGCCTCGGCGCCGGGCGGCGCCGGGTCCGCGGGCGCGGTCGTCGCGGGGCTCAGCACGGCGATGTACACCCCGGAGGGCCAGTCCGCGGGAATGGTGACGTCGTGGCCGGGCCAGCGCCAGTCCTGGTCGTGCCGCCCGGGCGGCGCGTACCGCCCCGGCCCCTGGACGGAGCCCAGGTGGCGGATGCGGGCGCCGCAGCGGAAGAAGTCGGCCCGGAACCGGGCCGCGCGGGTCGACACGTGCAGCCGCAGGGTGTCCCCGGCCCGCACGCTCGGCCGGGCCGGGTATCCGTCGACGGCCGGTCCGGCGGCGGACGCGGCCTCGCGCTGCGCTTGGGGCATGCGGTTCTCCAACCGGGGAGGGCGGCATCTTCTTGACTGATCGTCAGAATCCGTTCGCCGCCTGCTTGTTCGGCGATGATTCACCCCGCGGCCCCGGGAGGCCCGCGAGCACCCGGTCGGCCCGGCGCCGCCAGGTGTACCGGTCCAGGAGCTGCCGCCGGGCCTCGTCGCCGAGGGCGCGACGCAGGGCCCCGTCAGCGACCAGTCCGGCCAGGGCGTCGGCCCAGGCGTCCGGCTCGTCCGGCGGGCGCAGCAGGCAGTTGACGCCGTCCTGGAGGACCTCCCGCAGGACGGGGAGGTCGGAGGCGATGATCGGGCGGCCGTGGGACATGTACTCGAACAGTTTCATCGGCGAGGCCCAGCGCCCGGTCTCGCCGAGCCTGCCCCAGGTGTAGACCTTCCGCTGGTACGGGGCGAGGACGACGTCGAAGGAGGGGTAGTAGGAGGGGAGTTCGGCCGGCGGGCGGTGCCCGTGGAAGAACACGTTGGGCAGCCCGCAGGATCCCTCCCAGCGGGCCCGGTCCTCGGCGGCGCCGCCGATCAGGTGGAAGTCCAGGCCGGGGAGCCGGTCGGCGAGTTCGAGGATCAGGTCGATCCCGCGTCCGTCGTAGAGGTGGCCGACGTAGCCGATCCGCGGCACGTCCGGGCGGCCCGGCAGCGTCGGTGCGGCCGCGGTCGGCGGGGCGGGCGGGTCGGCGCAGTCGGGGGCGACGAGGATCGGCAGCGGCCCCAGGGCGGCGTGGGCCTCCTGGAAGTCGCGGGCGAGCGCGTGGGTGATCGCGACGACCCGGGCGAGCCGCTGGTGGCCGAGGAGTCGGTGCTCCGTCCCGGGCGGGGACACGTCCCGGCGGATCTGGTGCACCTCGTAGACGAAGGGCGCGAGGTCCGCCGCGGCGGCGAGGCCGTACGGGTCGCGCCCGTAGACGAGGTCGGGAGCGGTGTCACCGGCCAGCAGGTCCCGGACCCGTTCGGCGCGCCGCCAGTAGCCGGCCGGGGTGTCCTCGGGGATGGGCACGGCGCGGATGGGGAAGCGGTGACGGACGCCGTAGTAGGCGTACGCGTCGTCGGCCGGGTACGAGCCGGGCGCGGTGTAGAGGGTGACGTCGTGCCCGGCGGCGGTGAACGCGTCGCACATCCGCATCACGTGGACGCCGTTGGCGAAGAACGAAGGGATGGTGCCGCCGTGCAGGTAGGCGATGCGCACTCCGGTCTACTCCTCGATCGGTGGGGGCACCGGCAACCGGTGCGGGTCGGCGGCGGGCCGGCGGGGCGGGGCGGGCTCCGGTGGGCCCGGCGGCGTCTCCTCCCGGTCGGCCGCGGGCGGCCCGGCGTCCGGGAAGAGGGTCAGGCCGCTGCTCCGCTCGACGACCGAGATGGCCTCCATCGGGCAGGTGAACGCCGCGTCCAGCACCCGTTCGTCGGGGGCGATCTCGCCGGCGGTCGGCCGTGATCGCCGGGTGTCGTCGATCGTGAAGCGCCCGGGAGCGGTGCTCGTGCACACCCCCGAACCGATGCACCGACGGCCGTCGACCTCGATCCGCCAGTCGCCTCCCATGGGCTCCCCCCTCCGTCCTGCGTTCCCGCTCCGCCTCCGGGAGGCGAAGGGACGTGTCCACCCGAGCACGCGCGACGCCGTGTGCGGGCGCACCCGGCGCTTTCGCCCCGACCGACGTTTCCACCCCCTTCGAACCCACCCGCCACAATTCACCGCACACGAACTGACGCGCATTCAATTGCCCATCGGAGATGCGCGATTTGCTGGTGGTGCCCCGGTGGTACGGGGGGTCGCCGACCTCAAATTACCTACCCTTCCGGCCGAGCGGAAGGCCGCGTCATCCGGCCGTCTTCGCCCGCGTCCGGCCCGACCGACCTGGCCGGAACAGGGTGGAAGGCGCCACCGCCCGTGGTCGCCGCCGAGGCGAAACCACCACCGTCCGGATGATGCGCCCCGGGCCGATCACCGCGGGGCGAAATCCGCGAAAACCGCAGACGACCGAGTGCGGGCCCCTTCTCCGGAAATTCCGCGCCCGCCCGGTATTTCACTCCGATCCCCGTGCGGAATCCCGTTCCCGCGGTTCGGGCGGCAAGCCCGGATTCCGGACTCCTCCACGTAGGCCGGTACACCCACCGTGTCCCGCCGCTCACCCTTGGCGGCGCCGAGCCCCCTCCCGGACGATGACACCGCCGGTGACTCCTGCCGAGAACGGTGGGGCCGGTGAGGTGAAGGGAGTCCTCGATGAACGAGGAGATCGAGCAGGTCGTGGAAGAAGACCTCCCCGAACTCGCGCTGATGGTCGACGTCCCCTCGCGCGACTAGGGACCTGCGCGCCGTGCGGCGGGCCTTCGCGGCCCGCCGCACGTCCTTTGTCCGGGAGCAGGGACCAGTCCAGGAGCAGGGACCAGGAACGGGGAAGGGAGAGCATGGACGTCGAACCGGACGCCCACGAGGCCGTCCAGGACCGGGCGCGGCTGCTGGAACGACTGCGCGCGGTGCTCGACCGGGCGGAGCTGCCGTCACCACCGGGCGACGGGCTGCGCCATCCGGCGGCCGTCGACGCCGTCCACACCGTGCAACAGGCACTGCGGTCCGGTCCGCTGTCCCCGGAGCTGCGGCGGGCGCTGGCGGCCCGGCTCGACCACGTGCCGCCGCCCGTCTTCGGCCCGGCCGAACCGCAGGACCACCTGAGCCGCAGTGTGGCCCGCGCGCTGCGGTCCATCCCGGCCCGCGCCGGCGCGGACGGCGCGCCGGTCACCGCCGACGCCGTCCGGTGGCGCGGGTCCGAGCGGGAGGCGCTGGCCCAGTCCCTCGGCCTGCTGGCACGGGTCTGGCCCGAGGCCGCGGCCGAGGTGCGGGAGTCGGTCACCGAGGTCGCGCTGCTGACGGGCGACGCCATCGACGGGTACACCGACTTCACCGTGCACGGTGCCGTCCTCGTCCACCGCGCGCGGCTGACGGCGAGCGCCGCCGGGCTGCCCGGTCCGGTGCGGTTCGCCGAGGCGCTGGTGCACGAGGGCGCGCACACCAGGTGCAACGCCGCCGCCCTCGCAGAACCGTTCCTGCTGCCCGACCGGCCCGCCGACCCGGACGCGCCGGGCCGGCACACCGGCCTGCTGGTCGCCACTCCACTGCGGGCCGACCCCCGGCCGCTGACCGGACTCTTCCAGCAGACCGTGGTCCTGGCGCGCAGCGTGCTGCTCTACCGGCGCCTCACCGGTCTGGGCCCGGCCGTCGACGCCCGGCACCAGGACCTGCTGGCCTCCGCGCACCAGGCCGTGACCACCCTGACCGCCCACACCGAGACCCTCACCGCGCACGGCCGGCGGGTGCTCGCCCAGTGCGCCACCGTCCTCGGGGGGCCCGCGTGACGGCGTGGACGCCCCAGGTGTTCACCCCCTACCCCGACCAGCCGGAGCTGCTGTTCGCCCGGGTCGCCGCCCGGTCGCCCGCGTTCGAGGGCACGAGCGCCGCGGACGGCGCGCCGGTGCTGGTGGGCAGCGCCGCCGGGCACGACCGGGACCAGGTCGCCACCGGAGCCCGCGGAGAACTCCTGGAACGCCTCGGAAACGTGCTGGCCGGGCGCGAGGCCGAGACGGCCGCCGAGGTCGTCACCACCCACCGGGAGCTGCGCCGGCAGGGCGTACCCGCGCTGGCCCCGCCGGTGCGGCCCGACGCCCGCCGGCTGTGGGTGCGCGGTCGCACCGTCCGGGGCGCGGAGGTGCTCGTCCCGGCGGGCTCGGCCTTCCTGCAGCACCGCCCCCCGGCCGGCTGCGACGCCGCGCCCGCCGCCGGCTCCACCGGCATCGCCGCGCACCCCGACCCCGCCGCGGCGGCGCGGCACGCGGCCTGGGAGGTGCTCGAACGCGACCTGGTGCGCCGCAGCTGGTACGGGCTCTCCGACCGGCCGCCGAGCCTGCTCCCTGCCGTCCCGCCACCGCCGCTGGCCGCGTTCCTGCGGGCCGGTGAGCTGGTGGCGACCGCGTTCACCGTTCCCGCCCCCGCCGGAACCGCCTGCGCCGTCGTGTGCGTGCACCGGGCCGACGGCACCGGCCAGGCGTTCGGGGCCCGCTGCGGGCCGGCGGACACGATCGGGGCCCTGGTCGAGAAGGCGGCCTACGAGGCTGTGATGGTGCGCTGGAGCATGCGGACGCAGGTCGCGCGCCGCACCTGGGAGCGGTGGCACGGCGCCACTCCCCCCGCCACCGCCGTCCAGCACGCGCTCTGGACGTTCCACCGCCAGGACAGCCTGCGCCTGTGGGGTGTGCGTCCGCCCCCGGCCGGTCGGCCCAGCAGCGCCGGGCGCACCGGCCCGCTGCACGTCCTCGCCCGGCACACCGACCCGCTGCTCGTCCTCGCCGGGCACACCGGCCAGGACGTGGTCCTCGTCGAGACCACCGCGAAACCCGCCCGCGACGCCGGGGTCCGGGTGGTTCGCGTGATCGCCCCCGGCACCCTCCCGCTGCCCTCCGGCCCCGGCCCCGGCCGCCCGCACCCCTTCGGTTAGGAGCCCCGTGAACCCCGCCCCTTCGGACCCCGCCCCCGTGAACCCCGCGCCCTTGAACCCCGCCCGTTCGGGCCCGCCCCCTTCGGACCCCGGGCCCGGCTACGCCACCGAGTTCGCGGAGACGTACGACCGCTGGTTCGCGAAGCCCGGCGTGAGCGGGGCGACGGTCGACGCGCTCACCGCCCTCGCCGGCGCCGGGCCCGTCCTCGAACTCGGCATCGGAACCGGCCGGTTGGCCCTGCCGCTGAAGGCGCGCGGGATCGACGTGCACGGAGTCGACGGCTCCGAGGGCATGGTCCGGCGGCTGCGGGCCAAACCCGGGGGCGCCGACATCCCCGTGACGATCGGCGACTTCGCCGAGGTGCCGGTCGCCGGGAGCTACACCCTGGTCTTCCTCGGCGGCGGCACGTTCTTCGAACTGCCCGACCAGGCCACCCAGGCACGCTGCTTCGCCAACGCGGCGGCGCACCTCGCCCCCGGCGGCCTCCTCGTCCTCGACGCCCACGTGCCCGAAGCCCTCGCGGCGGCCACCGGCCCCGAGGTCGTCGCGGAGGGCGACGACCACCTGGTGCTCTGCCACCGCCGGCTCGACCCGTCGACCCAGCGCTACCGCTCGCACTACGTCATCCAGGAGGACGGCCGCACCCGGCACCTGCACGTCGAGTTCCGCTACGCGGGCCACGGCGAGCTCGACCTGATGGCGGGCCGGGCCGGGCTTCGACTCAAGGAACGCTGGGGCGACTGGGCGGGAGCGCCCTTCACCCGCGACAGCGCCTACCACGTCTCCGTCTACGAACGCCCCTGACCGCCACCGATGGAGAGCCGCGTGAGCCGGACCGAACACATCGAGCCCTTCCCCTTCCCGCACCGGGACGGGCTCGAACCGCTCCCCGAATTCGCCCGGCTGCGCCGCGAGGAACCCGTCGTCCGGGTCCGGTTGCCCAGCGGCGACACCGCGTGGCTGGTGACCCGGCACGCCGACGTCCGCCGCGTCCTGGCCGACCCCCGCTTCAGCCGCGCCCGCGCGACCCGGGGAACGGGCCCCCGGATCAACCGCACGACCACGCTGCCCGACTCGATCCTGGCCGCCGACCCGCCCGACCACTCCCGGCTGCGCCGGCTGGTCTCGCCCGCGCTCAACGCCCGCCGGGCGGAGGCGATGCGACGCGACATCGCCGTCCTGACCGGCGACCTGCTGACGGCCCTGGCACCGCGCCCGCGCCCCGCCGACCTCGTCGCGCACTTCACCCGGCCGCTGCCCCTGACCGTCATCTGCGACCTGCTGGGGACACCCCGCGTGGACGGCGACCGGCTCGACGCCTGGGACGACGCGGTGCGCAGCGTCACCGCCCTGACGGACGCCGAGGTGATGGCGGCCGTGGAGGAGATGACCGGCTACCTCACCGGGCTCGTCGCCGCCAAACGGGCCCACCCCGCCGACGACATGCTGAGCGCCCTCATCGCGGCCCGCGACGACGGCGACCGGCTGAGCGAGGGCGAACTGATCTCGTTCTGCATCGTCCTGCTCACCGGCGGCTACGGCACCACCTCGGACCGCCTCGCCGGTCTGGTCCACCTGCTGCTGGAACAGCCCGAACGCTACGAACTGCTGTGCCGCGAGCCCGCGTTGATCCCCGGTGCGGTCGAGGAGCTGCTGCGGTACGCGCAGGCCACCGTGGGCGCCAACCTGCGGGTGAGCACCGAGGACGTGGTGCTGGGCGGGGTGACGGTCAAGGAGGGCGAGGCGGTGATCGCGCTCACCTCGTCGGCCAACCACGACGAACGCGTCCACCACCGGCCCGACCTGCTCGACCTCACCCGGGACACCCCGTCACACCTGGCCTTCGGGCACGGCGCCCACTTCTGCGTCGGCGCGCAACTCGCCCGGGTCCAGCTCCAGGAGGCCCTGTCCGGTCTCGTCGCCCGTTTCCCGACCCTCCACGCGGCCGGAGCCCCCGACTGGAAACGCGGCCAGATCACCCGGGCCCCGCGCACCCTGCCCGTGGGGTGGTGACACCCGCACCCCGGGCCGGCCCGCCCCCCGGGGGATCACGGCCGCAGGAACGCCCGGCCGTCACCCCCGGTCACGGCTCCGCCCGCTCCGGTGCGCGTTGCAGGCGGAACGCGTCCGCGAGGACCGCCTGGGCCAGCACCCGGGCCGGGCCGCGCGCCGTGGTGCGCCCCGTGGTGAGGGCGAACTCGATGGTACCGAGGCTGGGCAGGCCCGGCTGGTCGGGCAGCACCCGCAGGCCCGACGGGATCAGGCTGCGGGCGTGCGGCACCACCCCGAGGCCGGCCAGCGCGGCGGCCCGGACCCCGGAGAGGCTGGTGCTGGTGCAGGCGATCCGCCAGGGCCGCCCGTCGCGTTCGCAGACCTCCAGGGCGCGGACCCGGGTGAAGCTGGGCGGCGGGTAGACGATCAGCGGCAGCGGCTCCGCCGGGTCCGTCCGGAAGTCCTCCGCCGCGATCCACACCAGCTTGTCCTGCCGCACCAGTTGCCCCTGTGAGCCGCCGCCGGGCGGGCGCTTGCCGAGTACCAGGTCGAGCCGTCCGTCGGCCAGCTGCTCGTAGAGCACGGCGCTGAGGCCGACGGTGAGTTCGAGGTCGACCTGGGGGTTGCTCCGCCGGAAGCTCCGCAGGATCTGCGGCAGCTCGGTGTGGGCGAAGTCCTCCGAGGCGCCGAACCGCACCCGCCCGCGCACCTGCGTCCGCGCGAAGTAGCCGAGCGCCTGCTCGTGCGCCTCCAGGATCGTCCGGGCGAAGCCGAGCATGGCCTCGCCCTCGCCGGTGAGCTGCACGGAGTGGGTGTCGCGCAGGAAGAGCTGCCGGTCGGCGGCCGTCTCCAGCCGCCGCACGTGCTGGCTGACCGTCGACTGCCGCAGCCCCAGCCGCTGGGCGGCCCGGGTGAAACCGCCGGTCTGGGCCACCGCGAGGAAGGACCTCAACTGCACCGGATCGAACATCTGGCCATTCTATCCGCTGATATCACGGATCATGATGACAGTGAGTGCCGCCAGCGGGATTCACAATCACCCCGGCGGGCGGCAGGCTGGGGCCATCCCACCCGAACCGCCACCGCGGAGAACCATGCCTCGCCCGAACCACCCGCTCCGCTCCCACCTGCCCCGCCGCCCCGCCCGCCTCCGGGTCGACCCGTTCATCGCCGCCCTGCTGGGCACCGTGGCAGTGGCCGCCCTGCTCCCCGCCCGCGGCGGCGCCGCACCGGCCTTCTCGGACGCCGCCACCGGCGCGGTCGCCGTCCTGTTCTTCCTCTACGGCGCCCGGCTCTCCGCCCGCGAGGCCTGGGAGGGGCTCAGGCAGTGGCGGCTGCACGGCACCGTGCTCGCGGTCACCTTCGGCCTCTTCCCCCTGCTCGGGGTGGCCGCCCACCTGCTGGTGCCGGCGGTGCTGTCGCCACAGCTCTACCAGGGCCTGCTGTTCCTGACCCTGCTGCCCTCCACCGTGCAGTCCTCGATCGCCTTCACCTCCATCGCCCGCGGCAACACGGCCGCGGCGGTCTGCAGCGCGACCTTCTCCAGCCTCTTCGGCATCGTCCTGACCCCGCTGCTCGCCGCCGTGCTCCTGCACACCAAGGGCGGCGTCTCGCCGGGCACCGTGCTGGAGATCGCCGAACAACTCCTGCTCCCCTTCGCCGCCGGCCAGGTGCTGCGCCGCTGGATCGCCGCCTGGATGGCCCGCCACCGCGCCGTCCTCGGCCTGGTCGACCGCGGCTCGATCCTGCTGGTCGTCTACAGCGCCTTCAGCGCCGCCGTGGTGGGCGGGGTGTGGGGTGCCCTCTCCCTGCCCCGACTGGCGGCACTGCTGGGGGTGGAGGCGGCGCTGCTGGGGCTGGTCCTGACCGCGACGCTGCTGGTCGGCCGCCGGCTCGGGTTCGGCCGGGGCGACCTGGTCGCGATCGTCTTCTGCGGCTCCAAGAAGAGCCTGGCCAGCGGCGTCCCGATGGCCACCGTCCTCTTCCCGGGCCCGGCGGCCGGGCTGATGGTGCTGCCGCTGATGCTCTTCCACCAGCTGCAACTGATGGTCTGCGCCGTCCTGGCCCGCCGCTGGGGCGCGCAGGCCGAGGGCGCCGGGGCCACGGCACAGCCGACGGCCGCGCCGGCCCTCGACCACGTGGCCTGACGGACGCCGCGCGCCCTCAGCGGCCGACGACGTGAACGGCCGTTGAACCACTTCACGGTGCCGAGGTCGACCAGGGCCCGGCGCCCCTCCGTCGACCGGCCGGCCGCCACCTTCCCGGTGTCCACCTTCCCGGTGTCCGCCCGCCCGGTGTCCGCCCACGCCGGAGGGCCGGACCGCGGCGCTGGACCATTCGAGGCGTATCGGCGGGATCCCCGGGATGGCGACGGCCGGAATTCCTCGCGCCGTGCCACCGTCCCCCTTCGGCCCACCCCGCTCCGAGTGCGAGGGCCTCACCCCCGGTCCGACGAAAGAAAGGGAATCCACGTGTCCGTACGCCGAAGCGCCGTCACCGTGTCCGCCGTTCTCGCCGCCGCCCTGTGCACCGCCGTGCCACCGGTCGCCGACGCCGCCCCGACGGCCGCCGCGGAAATCCTGAACTGCACCGTGAACGCCGCCGTCAACTTCAGCCCGCCGCTCTCGGCCGGCCCGGAGGCCACCACCGTGGCGATCGGCGGGACGGTGAGCGGCTGCCTCGACTCCCAGGGCGGCCCGACGGCCGTGACGGGCGGCACCGTCACCGCGACGCTCAAGTTCGGCACGCTCAGCTGCAACCCGCTGACGCCGCCGGCCATGGCGCCGGGTTCCACCGCGACCTTCACCTGGAACCTGAAGGACGGCACGCAGGCGAGCAGCACCATCACCGACATCGCCGTCGTCGACGTCGACGGGGCCGGGACCCTCACCGGCACCGTCACCGGCTCCTCCACCCGCCTGGCCGGGGAGAACCTGACCACCGTCCTCAACATCGACAGCGACCAGCCGATCCTGGACAACTGCGTCGACGTCCTGCTCGGAGTCGGCCAGCCCATCGCCCAGTCGACGCTGACCGCCGACGCCGCCTTCAGCTGACACCAGGCCGACCTGCCGTCCCTCCGCCCCTCCGTCCCGCTGACCTGTCGTCCCTCCGACGCGCGCAGGGCCACCCCGCAGGTGGCGGGCCCTGCGCGCGTCGGCGCAACCACCGCACGTTGGCGTCGAGTTGTCACCACGCCTCCCGTCGTCCGACCACCGCCCCGGGTCAGCCCGCAGGGTCGGTGAGCCGGTAGACCGTGATGCCGGCGGCGCTCGCGACGGGGCGGTAGCCGGCGGCGGGGAGGGCGCGGAGGGCTTCGGCCTCGTCGCGGGCGGAGAGGAGCCCGTCCCGCGGGTGGTCGGCTGCCACCACCCAGTCGGGCCGCGCGCCGGGGGCGCCCGGGTAGCGGGGGAAGAGGTAGACCCGGGTGCGGCCGGTGAGTTGGGCCGCGAAGCCGTTGGCGGCGGCCACCTCGGCGCCGTCCGGGATCCGGCGCAGCAGCGCGCTCACCGCGTCGACGGTCGCGTCGCGCTGCCAGGTGGCGGGGCGGGCCAGCTCCGCGAGGGGCTGCGAGGGCAGGGCGGCGGCCGTCACGGCGAGCCCGACGGCCACGGAACCGCGGACCGTCCACCGCCGCAGGCCGTGCCGGGCCCGGAACCGGAGCCGAAGCCGGGTCAGGGCGTCGACGAAGGCGAGGAAGACGATCGGCATCAGGACGGCGCCGTAGTGGAAGTCCGTCCCCCAGTAGGACGGGTTGGTGGACCAGAAGCGCCAGCCCAGCGTCGGCAGGGCGAGCAGGATCAGCGGGGAGCGCAGCGCCAGGAACGCGGTGGGGGCCAGAATCGTGACGACGGTGTGCCACTTCTCGCCGGGCAGGAGCAGCCTGGTCACGGGGTTGCCGGCCGGGCCGTCGACGCTGGAGAGGTAGGTGTAGGCGCCGTCCGGGTTGAGGGCCGGGATGACGACCAGCAGCACCAGGAGCAGGGTGGCGGCGGAGAGCGCGACGACGCCCGCGCCCAGTCGGCGGCGGCCGTGCCAGAACAGGTAGCAGCCGATGACGGCGACCGTCGCCGCGAGGTCCTCCTTGACCAGCAGCAGCGGCAGGGCGAAGCCGACCGCCGACCGCCACTGCCGGAGCATCAGCCGCTCCAGAGAGAACGTCAACAGTGGTACGGCGAAGGCGATTTCGTGGAAGTCGAAGCCGACGGCCTGTTGCAGGCCGACCGACAGCCCGTACGCCACCCCGATGCCCGCGCCCGCCCACCGGCCGACCGCCCGCACCGCGGCCCTGGTCACGGGGACGGCGGACACGGCGACCAGCGCCGCCTGGGCGACCAGCAGGGTGAGCGCGGAGGGGAAGACCCGGTAGAACGGTGCGAGGGTGGCCAGGATCGGGTGGAAGTGGTCCCCGAGCAGGTGGAAGCCCGGCCCCTTCAGCTCGGAGACCGGCGCGCGGCCCTCGGCGTAGGCGCGGACGGCCTGCTCGAAGATGCCCAGGTCGAAGCCGTTCGTCCGCAGGTGCAGGTGACGGGAGACGGACAGCGCGGTGTAGGCGGCGAACAGCACGGCGGCGAGCGCCCAGGGCAGCAGGGCCGCCCCCGCCCCCTCGGCGGCGGGCCGCCGCCGTTCGGGCACGGGCCGGGTCTCGGCCGTGGCGCGGGCTGCACGGATCGGGCTCAGGGACAACGGGGGCTCACTTGCGACGAGGCGGACGGGGGAGTGACCCCAGAAGCCTCCGACCAACCCGCTGAAGATCCGCTGAAGAAGTCTGAGCACACCTTCAGGAACCGTGACGCCCCCGTGCCCGCGTACGCGGGTGCGCTCGCGTGCGCGCGGTCAGGACACCGGTGCGCGGGGGGCGAAGTCCGGCAGGCGTTCCAGGCTGTCGGCGACCGCCGCGAAGCCGTAGTCGATCATCCGCCGCTCGTACCCGGCGACGGCGGTCAGCCCGGCCAGCAGCAGCTGGCGCAGCACGTGCCGGTCGACGGCGGTTCCCCCGTCCACCGCGCCGAGCCGGCGCAGCTCGCGCAACTGCTGGTCGACCACGCGCCGCTCGCCCGCCATCGGGCCCGTGACGGCCTCCAGCAGGGGGTGCAGCCGCTGCGGCAGGCACTGGCGCAGCGCGGCGCGCCCGTGCTCGTTCAAGCCGATCCGGAAGCCCTGGTACCGGCTGTGCGCCCCCTCCTCCCGCTCAAGGACCCGCAACCTCCACGCCGGCCCGGAGCAGCCCGTGCGCCAGGCAGAGCCCCCCGAGCCCGGCCTCGGCCACCAACACCTTCGTGCCCACTCCCCCGTCTGTCGCGTGCCCTGCGGTCACCGCCCGCGATCCGCCGCGATCCGCCGTACCGCCAGCCTCCCCCACCGGCCTGGCACTTCGTCAGTGATCTTTTTTCCCGAACCACATGACAACTGTCACTGCGCACGGCCCACCGGCCGGAGGCCCCGCAGGCCCCACGCGCAGACCGTCCGGTGACTGGAGGCGAACCGCCGGGCCCTGCGGCTCTCCAACCGCCACGACCGGCCCGAGGAAGGAGGCCGCCGACCAGGTCGGCGAGTTGACCCCCTGGTAGCGCCCGCGGGTGCTCGTCGCAACGTCCCGCCCCGGGGACTACTCCGCGCCGGGCGCCGCGTGATGGATCTCGGTGATCCTCGCAGCCGCGTCGAACCCGAGGACCGGGTCGGGGCGGTCGGAGAGCAGGCTCTCGTACAGCGGCCGGTAATGGGCCACCTTCCGGGCCGTCCGACCGTCCGTCCCGAAGGCGGCGAGCAGGTCACCGTCCCGGGCTGCGAAGCCGGTCATGGAGGTGTGGTCGATCCACACCTCCACGCCCGCCCGGCCGAAGACCAGACTGCTCTCCTTGCTGCTGGAGCCCGTGAGCCAGCTGCTGCGCAGACGTGCGGTGCCCGACTCGCCCCGGGACCGGTACTCGGCGATGCACCACGCGCTGGCGCCGCCGTCCAGTTGCCGGGCGGAGGTGAGCGCCGTGAGGTCGACCAGGCGGGTGAGCATGCTGAGCTGGTTCACCCCGGAGTCCATCCAGCTGGAGCCGTAGGACTCGTAGGCATCGGTGCCCTTGAGGACGTAGGGGTCGTAGAACGCGGAGGTGACGGCCGTGACGGGCCCCCACTCGGGGTGCTCGGCAAGCAGTTCCGCCGCCCAGCCGACCTCCGGAGAGAAGGCGAAGTGGTGCGCGGTGAACAACCGGCCCCGCACGTCGACCGCTTCGTCCAGCGCGCGGATCCGCCCGAGCGAGGCGAGGTCGTGGACGAGGGGTTTCTCGACCAGCACCTTGGCCGTGGAGAGCCGGAGAGCCTGGGCCGCCAGCTCCGCGTGCGTGTGCGTGGGAGTGGCGAGCACGAGCAGATCGGGTCGGTGCTCCGCGAGCGCGTCGTCCAGGCCGGCGTAGTGACGCGGGGTGGTTCCACGGAACGAGGGCGGTTCCGGCCGGTTCG
Organism: Kitasatospora sp. NPDC088861; assembly: GCF_044750105.1. Lineage (NCBI taxonomy): Bacteria > Bacillati > Actinomycetota > Actinomycetes > Kitasatosporales > Streptomycetaceae > Kitasatospora > Kitasatospora sp. NPDC088861. The sequence continues at coordinate 39,513 of NZ_JBIVJF010000002.1, read as the reverse complement.
GATCGACCGTGAACTCGACCAGTACATCGGCCCGTTCGGCCAGGACTGTGAGATGGGTCTGTGCGATGGTGCCGACGCCGACGAGGCCGACGCTCACGAGGTCAGTCATCAAACTCTGCTTTCTCCGGACGACTCGGCCGAGGTGCGGGGGCCGGGGAGAGTCATCGACGTGTCACCACCGCTGCCCAGCGACCCAACGACGCGACGGGGCCGTCCACCCAGCCGACGGCAGGCAGGTGCTCCGCGGCTGCGAGGGAGCCGTCGATCCAGGAGGTCGCGATGGGAACCCAGTAGGTGTTGCCTCCGGACGTACGGGTGCGCGCATCGAGCTCGGATCGCGTGCGACGAGCACCCTCGTGGTCACCGGCGAGGACGCCGAGGAGGATCTCGGCCACGTCCGCCAGGTTGTGGCCGCCCCGGTAAGCGATCCCGTCCGCAAGATGCCGGGTGTCTCCTACTGCGGACCGGGCAGCGCCGACGTCGCCGGCCATGGCGTGGGCCACCGCCTCGGCGGACCGGAGCTTGACCAGTTCGACGGGGTTGGGCACCAGGTCGAGCAGTTCCCGGGCCCGGCCCGCCGCGTCGGCGACGGCTGCCGTGTCCCCGGACCAGCAGGCGGTCTGCGCCAGGTTGGCGAGTGCCTTCGCCTCTGCGGCGGCCAGTCCCTCGCGCCGCGCCAGGCCGATCGCCTCGTGGTAGACGGAAGTCGCTTCCTCGAAGCGGGCGTTGACCCGCCAGATGTGCCCGGTCAGCCGGAGCCGTTCGCCTTCGTCCTCCGGGCCACGGACCGGTTGTTCATGCAGGGAGGCGAGAGCGGCCGCGAACCGCCCGTTGAGGTAGTCGAAGTCGCTGAGCCAGTAGCGGGCGGCCGCGTCGAACTCGCCCCCCACCAAGCCCCGGTAGATCTCCGCGGCCTGCGTGTAGTCGCCGTGGTTGCGCAGGGCGTGGGCGAGGTGGATGCGGACCAGCTGTGCCGTTCGGCCACCGTGCCGCACGCCTCCGGCCGCGCCGCCGAGCAACTCGATCGCCTCCTCGACGCGGCCGGTCCGGCGGAGCTGGACTCCCCGGATGGCGGCCCGGATCGCCCGGTACTCGGGGAGGCCCACCGGGGCGCCGGTAAGACCGGCTCCGAGCTCCGACCACTGGCCGGCCTCGACGAGTCGCTGCGTGGCCAGCGCCATCCAGTCGTCGAAGACACCGTGCTCGGCAGAGAGCTTGAGCCCGGTTTCGAGGGCTTGCGCCGTCGCCACCCGCCCGCCGGAGGCGCCCAGGCGTTCGCCCAGCCAGCTCAGCAGCCGGGCAGCGACCTCACTGCGGTCACGATCCGACCAACCGTCAGGAAGCGTCCGGTCCGCCTCGCCGATGGCCTGCCGCAACGCCACGTGCAACGCGTACGGGAACGCATAGGCGTCGTCGTGTGTCAGGAACGGTCGGCGAAGGAACCGTGCCACGCTCCCGTCGGAGACTCCGGGTTGACCGGCGCGCAGCAGCTCCGCGCCCACCCGGTCGGTGAGCGCGGCTGTTCGGACCAGGTCGCGTTCCTCCCGGGGGAGGTCCCTGATCGACCGGGTCGCGACGGCTGTGAACGAGCCGCCGAAGTCCGCCACGGAAGGTTGCCCACCGCGTGCCAGCAGGGCGGCGCAGTGGGAGACCGACAGGTCCAGGTACAGGGGAAGCCCCTGGCCGCCGGAGATGACGCGTTCCCGGATCTCCGCCGACATCGCGGGCTCACCGTCCCGGACGAGGGCCTCACGGAGATAGCTGTCCGCGTCGGAGTCCGACAGGTACCCCACGAGGTGCTGCCGTGGTTCGGCCGTGTCGTTGCTGAAGTGCAGATGGGGCCAGCACTCCGGGCCGGTGAAGTCCAGCTCGCCGCCCGCACCCGAGTCGGCCCAGTCGATCCGGTTCCGGCCGGTGATGACGAACAGCACGTTCGGCATCAGATAGGCGCAGCGCTGGACGAACCGTTCCACTGCGCGATCGGCCTGACCGTTGACCACCTCGAAGGTGTCGAGGAAGACGCACACCCGGGGCCGCCGGCCCGGCCGACCGCCCCGGGGCTGCCGTTCCAAGTCCCAGGCCAGCAGGTACGGGAAGTACGAGAGCGTCTCGTAGTCGGCGTCCGCCTCGACCAGTTCGGCGAACAGATCGCAGTCGGCCAGCAGCCGGCCCTCCCGCACCCGGTCCCGGACAGCGCGGTACGTGACCAGCGCGGCCCGGTGGGCCAGTCCGGTCAGACCTCCCAGACCACCCGGGTCGACCTGCTTCACGGCCTCCGCGATCTGGTCACCCAGCGCGATGCTCCGCGAGGCGCGCCGCAGCGCCGGCGAGGCGTCCAGGAACTCCTGCAAGGCCTCGCCGGGGTGGGCGCGAGCCCAGTAGGAGGCCAGTGCCAGGTCGAAGGCCGGCCAACGGCTCCCCAACTGGCCCAGGGCGGCCCTCAGACGCAGCAACAGGCTCTCGATGTCGCCGGCGCCCTCCTCCGAGAGATCGATCCGCACGGTCACCACGTCGTCGCGCTCCTTCTCCCGCGCTTCGGCGAGGAGGCGGCGCTCCAGCTCGTGGGAGAGCGTCGTCTTGCCTATGCCACCCACGCCGTAGAAGGTCAGCACATTGCGGCGGCCCTGCCCGCGGTCCACGACCGGCGAGACCTCGGCCTCGTCCAGCATCCGGTGAAGCTCGTCGACCGACCGGGCGAATGCGGCCACTTCGTCGACCCGGTTGGTGAAGACCTGCTGAGCCGTGACGGTGGACGAAAGGCCGCTCATGAATGCAGCCCTCAGGTTCACCCGTGCCATGCGGCCTCCAGACGTGCGTCGAGCCACGGTCGGTTCGGCGGCATCTCCCGCGACAGGATGCCGTGCTGAAATCTTGTCAGTGATTGCTGCGACGCCACAATCTCGTCCATGGGGATTTCAGACGGCCGACCCCGTGCGTTCCTCGGCCACGACGACGGGGCGCGGCGGGGCCTCGGGTAGGCTCCCCGAGCATGTCTCAACCTGCGTGGCGTGCCGCATCCGCCGACTGGTCGATCCGTTGGGGTGCGGCGTCGAGGAGTTACGGTTCGTCAAGGAGCCTGATACCGGCGCCGGATGTCGTACGCGTCGGACTGGATCGTGGCGCCCGCACTCCCGGAGTGGGACCGTCCGATTCCGGCAGGAGTGCCTTTCCCGGGTGTGCAGCCCGATGACCACGCCGACCGTGGAGGAGATCGGCACGCCGCCGTTGCGGCTCGCGGGCGAGCCGCGCCGGCACGCCTCGGGGCAGGTCCCGGCGCGCGTGACGTACCTGGGCGCGCGGTGATCCGCCGCATCCGACGGCTGGTCCGCCTCGTGGTGCCGGACCGCAAGGGCCTGTCGCTGGCCTGGAGCACGATCAGGGGGCGCAAGGGCGGCTTCGTCGGCTCCTTCGTCGCGATCGCCGCGGGCTCGGCGGTGATCACCGCCTGCGGGATCCTGCTGATGTCCGGGCTCAGCAGCGGGGTGGCCCCCGAACGCTACTCGGGCGCGGCGGTGGTCCTCGGCGGAGAGCAGTCGTACTGGCTGGACGAGAGCTCCGAGGTCCGCTACAGCGAGCGCGTCACGCTGCCCGCCGACAAGGTCGCCGCCGTCGCCGCCGTGCCCGGTGTCCGCTCCGCCGTCGGCGATGTCGACGTCGAGGTCGGCGTGCTGGCCCCGGACGGCCGCGCGGTGGGCGGCCCGGACGGCTTCCCCGTGGTCGGGCACGGCTGGTCCGCCGCGGTGCTCGGGCCGTTCGCGGTGCGCGCGGGCAGCGCGCCCGCCGGGCCCGACGAGGTCGTACTCGACGCCGGGCTCGCCGCGCGCGCCCACGTGTCGCCCGGCGCGACGGTGCGGCTCGTGGTCGGCTCGGTCGCGTCGCCGTACCGCGTGGTGGGCGTCGCCGCCCCGCCGGGGGGCGGGTTGGGCCGCCAGTCCGCGGTGTTCTTCACCGACGGCCGGGCGGCCGAGCTGTCCGGCCGTCCGGACCGGGTGGACGCGATCGGTGTGCGGGCCGGGCCCGACGTCACCCCGGAGCAACTGGCCGGCAGGATCACGGCCGCCGTGCCGGGGGTGGTGGCCCACACCGGCGCGGAACGCGGCGACGTGGAGTTCTTGGACGTGGGCGACGCCCGCAGCCTGGTGGTCGAGACGTCGGCGTCGTTCGGCGGCACCATGGTGCTGATCGTGGTGTTCGTGGTGGCGAGCACGCTCGCGCTGTCGGTGCGGCAGCGCGGGCGCGAACTGGCCCTGCTGCGTGCCATCGGCGCGACGCCCCGGCAGATCCACCGGATGATCGGCGCCGAGATGACCCTGGTGTCGTTGGCGGGCGCCCTGGTCGGCGCGATCCCCGGCGTCGTCATCGCGTTCGTGATGCGCGGCGTGTTCGTCCTCGCGGGCGCGATGCCCGCGGACTTCCGGATGGACGTGGGGTGGCTGCCCTTCCTCGCCTCGCTGGTGCTGTGCATGACCAGCGCCCGGCTCGGCGGCTGGCTGGTCGCGCGCCGGGTGTCCGGGACCAGCCCGGTCGAGGCGCTCGGGGACGCCGCCGTCGAGCCCGGGAGGATCGGCCGGGTCCGGTTGGCCATCGGCTTCCTGCTCGTCCCGCTCGGGCTGCTGCTGACCTCGGGCGAGGTGGCGGTGTCGGGTGACTCCGCCGCCGACACCGCGGCGAGCGCGGTCCTGTTGTTCGTCGTGGCGCTGGGGTGTGTCGGCCCGCTGCTGATCAGAGGCGCCGTCGTGCTGTTCGGCCCGCGTCTGAACCGGCAGTCCAAGGCCCCCGGCTTCCTCGCCCAGGCCAACGCGCGAGCCGATGCGCGGCGACTCGCTTCGGCCGTCACCCCGCTGGCCATGGGCGTGACCCTGGCCGCCGTGCAGGTGTTCGGCGCCTCCACGACGATCGCGGCGTCGCAGGAGCAACTCGACGCCGGCCTGCGGGCCGACCACGTGCTGACCTCGTCGTCCGGCGCCGGGGTGTCCCCGGAGGTCGTGGACGGCGTGCGCGGCGTGCCCGGCGCCGCCGTGGCGACGCCGGTGGCACGGATGCGGGTGCTGCTGACGTTCCCGTCCGAGGACAGCACCGCGACCAAGGTCTTCGCCGCCCAGGGCGTCGCGCCCGAACGGCTCTCCGAGACCATGGACCTCAAGGTGGTCGAGGGCGACACCGCGGAACTGCGCGGCGAGACGGTGGCGTTGAGCCGGGCCGTCGCGGACACCGTCCATGCGCAGCGCGGTGGGACGGTCGACCTGCGGCTCGGCGACGGCACGGCGGTCAGGCCGAGGGTGGTGGCGGTCTACGAGCGGGGCTCGGGCTTCGGGGACGTCACCCTGCCCAACGACCTCGTCGTCGCGCACACCACCGCGCGGGTCGACACCGCCGTGCTGGTCAGGTCCGCGGACGGGACCGACCCGAAGGCGCTCGCCGACGCGCTGCGCGGCGCGGTCGGACGCTACCCGACGGTCCAGGTGGGCGGCCAGGAGGCGTTCAAGGCCGCGCCCGGGGGCGGCGGTTCGGGTGACTGGGCGCTCAACCTCCTGTTCCAGACCGTGCTGTTGGGCTACATCGCCATCGCCGTGGTGAACACCCTGGTGATGGCGACGGCGGCGCGGGTGCGCGAGTTCGCGATGCTGCAACTCATCGGCGCCGACCGGGCCCAGGTCCGCGCGATGATGAACGGCGAAGCCAGGATCGTGGTCTTCTCGGCGCTGCTGTTCGGTCTGCTGGCGACGATCCCGCCCCTGGTCGGCATCAGCCTCGGGCTGACGGAGTCACCCGTTCCGTCCGTCTCCCCCTTCGGCCTCGTCGGCCTCGTCGCGATCGTGGCGGTCACCGTCGCGCTCTCCTGGGGTTCGATCGCGGTGGCCACCCGGTCCGCCCTGCGGCCGGCGCCGGTCGACGCGATCGGCGGGCGCGGGTGAGCCGCCCGGCGAGCGGCTGATGCGGCCCGCCGACCGCTCACCGCCGACCGCTCACCGCTCACCGCTCACCGCCGACCGCTGACCGCCGACCGCTGACCGCTGACCGCTGACCGCTGACCGCTGACCGCTGACCGCGACTGACAACGACTCCTGCCGCCACCGGCGGTGGGCGCACCCGGGTCCCGGAATGCCGATGTACGGGCTTGAACATCCGGGCTTCGAAGCTGCCAGACTGGAAGCTGCCGGACTGGGAGAACGGCTCAGGGGCGGATGGCGACGGCCCCGTAGCAGGAGGCCGCTGCGTCGGTGATGTGCTCGGTGTCGTCCGCAGGCGCCGCCGGGTGCCAGCGCGGAGTGGCCGCGACGCCCGGCTCCAGGAGGTTCCAGCCGGTGAAGAACTGCGCGAACTCGTCACGGGTGCAGGCGGCGACGGGGGTTCCCGCGGCGGTGTAGACCTGGATGAGCCGAGCGGTCTCCTCGGCGGCGAAGTCCTGCGTGAAGTGGCTGACCACCAGCGCGGAGCCGCTGGGCAGCTGTGCCTTGAGTCCTTCGGTGATCCGCTGGGCATCGAACGGCACGAAGTGCAGCAGGGCGTTCATGCTGAGCGCGATCGGCTGGGTGAAGTCCAGGATCGCCCGGGCCGAGTCCAACAGGTCACCGGGCTCGCGCACATCGGCCTGCACGTAGGCGGTGACGCCCTGCTCGGTGCCGCGCAGGAGCGCCTGAGCGTGGAGGAGCACGATCGGGTCGTTGTCGGCGTAGACGACCTTGGCGTCCGGTGCGACCGACTGCGCGACCTCGTGCAGGTTCGGCGAGGTGGGGATCCCGGTGCCGATGTCGAGGAACTGTCGGATCCCGGCCTCGGCGAGCAGTTGCGTCGACCGGCGCATGAAGGCACGGTTGGCGCGCGCGGCGGAGCGGGCGTAGGGGAAGACCGCCAGGGCCCGGCCGGCGGCCTCACGGTCGGCGGGGAAGTTCGTCGTGCCGCCGAGGTAGTAGTCGTACATCCGTGCCGAGTGGGCCAGGTGTATGTCGAGGTTGACCTCTACGTCGTCGGTCCTGGCGGTGCCGTCCGTCATGCGTTCCCCCTGATACGTCATCGACTCGCCCTGCGCAGGACAGGACCGATCCGCGCCCGTGCCACCGTGGCGAACGGTGGCGGACCCTGGCGCGGCCCCTTCCACTATGCCCACACGCCCGAACGGCCAAGCAAGGGCCGCCGCCGGTGACGACGCGACCGTGAAGCAGGACGACCGAATCAGAGCATGTAGTGACTCACTCTGACCATGTTCCGCACGGTATCTCCATCATCCGCCGCACCTTATGTCTGATCTCGAAACACCTTGTCGCGGTTTAACATCTCGGCATCCAATCCGCCTTAATGTTCCTACCAGGGAAGCGAGTTCCCGCTGTGACCGCCGTACGACCGTGGGGTTCAGCCACGGTCGGCGGCCCGCGCCGGACGGCAGCCGACAGGCGTGCCGCAGGGGAGGAATGGGACGTGACCGAGAGCGACTGGGTGGTCGGAGACCGGGACCGCCTGACGTTCGACGCGTTCTGCGACACGCACGAGGGGGCGTGGACCGGGTTCGCCCGCGCGCGCCTTCGCGACGACGACGCCGCACACAGAGCGGTGGAGATCGCGAAGGTCCGCGTGTGGAAGGAGTGGCCGCGCATCCTGCGCGAGAAGATCCCACCGTTCCACGCCTGGACGATCCTCAAGGAGGAGATCGGCGCCACCCTGGCGGAACTGATGATGAACGGCGAGCCGCTGCCCACCCAGGCGAGCGTCCCCGGGTGGGTCTACGCCGTGCGGATCGCCGCCGAGCGGGCGCAGCACCTGATGGAGACCGGGGGCACTCACGAGCAACTGTACGTCGCGCTGCGGCGGTTGTCCGAGCGTCGGCACGACGTGATCGTGCTGCGCTACCTGCTCGACCTGCCGGACGAGCAGATCGCCGACTGCCTGGGGACGACCGAGGCCAACGTCCGTTCGACCGCGAGCCAGGCTCTCGACCGTCTGGCCGCGGCGCTCGGCGGTCGACGCGGGGAGAGCCGGTGAGCACCGAGCACGACCGGGCCCTGCACCCGAACATGGCCGGCATCCACCTGCCCACCCGGGCCCCGCGACCGCAGCCAGGGGGCACGGGCGTCTCCTGGGAGCGGCTGCTGACCGCCCCGAGTCCGCTGTCCTCCGAGCACAAGCAGGCGGCCCACGAACTCGACCTCGCCGCGTCCCTGGTCCTCTCGATGCCGTCCGCCGCGGCCTCCCTGGGCCTCCTCGTCAACGCCGAGCAGATCCACCCCGAGGGCGCCCTCGTCCTCGGCGCGCTGCTGTACGTCGCGGGCCATCGCGACGGCGCCCAGTTCTGGTGGCAGTTCGCGGCCGGCGGCGGTTCCTACACCTCCGCGTCGTTCCTGAGCCTGTTGCACCGCAGCATCGGGGAGTTCCTGGACGCGGAAGTCTGGCGCCAACAGGCCGAAGCACTGGCCACCAACCCCCGCCCGCCACAGCGCGTCCTGAGCACTCCTCACGCACTGCTGCCGGCCCAGGTGCTCACCGACATCCTCGCCCGGTGCCACTACGGCCTCGACGTGAAGCTGCCCCCCCGCCTCGCGGCCGTGATCCACCAACTCCCCGTCGCCGGCGACGACCCCGAGTACGGCGAACTCCCCCAGATGAGCAGCACCCTCGTCCGCGACCTCACCGACGAACGCTAGCGACCGCGAACCCCGTCTCCCTGCCTCAGCGCACGCGCCCCCGCGCCTTCAGCGGAAGGGCGGGGAGCTCCGGCGCCCGCAGCCGGTCGCCGGCGTAGCCGTGGACGTCGCCGAAGCGGGCGGTGGACATCCAGTCCTCGCGGGCCCGGGTGATCTCCTCGCCGGACCGGCCGATGAAGTTCCACCACATGAGGATCTGCTCGTCGAAGGGTTCGCCGCCGAGGAGGAGGACGGCGGCGTCGGTGCGGGCGTGGAGGGGGAGTTCGGGGCGGCCGCAGCCGAGGTAGAGCATGGAGCCGGGTTCGACGCGGACGCCGTCGACGTCGACGCTGCCGGACATGGAGAGGACGGCGTACTCGAAGTCGGGGACGAGCGGGAGCTTGAGGTCGGCGCCCTCGGTGAGGGCGAGGTCGGCGCCGACGAGGGGGGTGTAGGCGGTGCCGGGCGAGGTGGCGGTGTCGAGGGTGCCGAGGATGACGGTGCCGTGCAGGCCGGGGGCGGTGACGACGGGCAGGTCGCCGTGGTGCTCGAAGGTGGGGGCGGTGTGCCGGTGGGCGTCCGGGAGGGCGACCCAGAGCTGGGCGCCGTGCAGGTAGCGGGCGTGCGGGCGCGGGGATTCCTCGGAGTGGGAGATCGCCCGGCCGGAGGTCATCAGGCCCAGTTCGTACGGGCGGACGGTCTGGAGGCTGCCGAGGCTGTCGCGGTGCAGCACCTCGCCCTGGTGGAGCCAGCTGACCGTCTGGAGGCCCATGTGGGGGTGGGGCGGGACCTGCATGCCGGGTTCGTCGGCGATGTCGTCGGGTCCGTAGTGGTCGACGAAGCACCAGGCGCCGACCATCCGGCGGCCCAGGTTGGGGAGCAGTCGGCGGACCATCGTGCTCTCGCCGAGCTGGACCTGACGTCCGGTCAACAGATCCTTGACCGGTCCGGTGTCGGCCTCGCGGCCGCAGGTGGTCGGGGAGGGCTTGCGGTCGAGGTTGCTCATGTGCGGTTCCACCACCGTGCGGAGAGGGGCCGGGCGAGGGGCGTTCGCCAACGATCATCCCTGACGACCGCTGGATCCTCCACCCCTCGCCGGGCGGGCCAGGCCGGCCGGGCCCCTGGATGACGGCCGGCCCGGCCCCTGAACAGCCCCGTCTCTGAACGGCCCGGCCCCTGAACGGCTCCGTCTCTGAACGGCTCCGCCCGGGCTCAGTGCCCGCAGGCCCACCAGGCGTCCGCCGAGGCCTTGGTCGCGAGCTCCCGCAGCTTGCGCACGGCCTCGGCCGGGTCCTCGGCCCCGTACACCGCCGAGCCGGCCACGAACACGTCGGCGCCGGCCTCGGCGCAGCGCTCGATGGTGCCGGCGGAGACGCCGCCGTCGACCTGGAGCCACAGTTCCAGGTCGTGCTTGGCGATCAGCTCCCGGGTGCGGCGGATCTTCGGCAGCATGATGTCGAGGAACGCCTGGCCGCCGAAGCCGGGCTCGACGGTCATGATCAGCAGCATGTCGAGCTCGGGCAGCAGGTCCTCGTACGGCTCGATGGGCGTGCCCGGCTTGAGGGCCATGGAGGCGCGGGCGCCCTTGGCGCGGATCTCGCGGGCGAGGCGGACGGGCGCGGCGGCGGCCTCGACGTGGAAGGTGACGGAGCCGGCGCCGGCCTCGACGTACTGGGGGGCCCAGCGGTCCGGGTCCTCGATCATCAGGTGGCAGTCGAGCGGGATGTCGGTGGCGCGGGCGAGCGACTCGACGATCGGGATGCCGAGGGTGAGGTTGGGGACGAAGTGGTTGTCCATCACGTCGACGTGCAGCCAGTCCGAGCCCCTGACGGCCTCGGCCTCGTCGGCGAGCCGGGCGAAGTCCGCGGACAGGATGCTGGGGTTGATCTGCGCCATTACCGACTACCTTCACACGAGGGTTCACTGGAGGGCTGCGGCGTCCCGGGAGCGGGCACCTCGTCCCATCATCTCGCGCCGCCGCCCCGCCGGGCGCACACCGGGACCTCCCCGTGACCGTCATCACACCCGGTCCGGGATTACCGTGGCCGCCGCCGTGGTCATCAGCACTGAAGCGGCCCGCGCGCGCCCGATCCGTCGGCGCCCGCCGAGCCGCCCCGTCCGGCCGGGTTCGCCCCGCCCCTCTCCGAGGAAGGTCCTTCGATGGCCGATCTCGTCCACCCCGCCCGTGCCCTGTGGTGGCTCTTCGAACCGGTGCACTCCGTCACCTACTTCCTGCCCGAGAGCCGCGAGGCCTACGAGGCGGCCGGACTGCACGGCGGCTGGCGCGGCTACTTCGCCAGCCGGTCGGCGCCGCTGGGTGCGGTGGACGCGCCGCCGGTGATCGCCGCGTTCTTCAGCTTCTCCCCGGCGATGGTCGAGCGCGCGCTGCCGGAGGTGTGGACGCACGCGAGCCCGGAGGAGGCGCTGGCCGCCCGGCTGAAGGGCTCGGCGGGGGCGCTGGCCCGGCTGCTGGAGCACGTGGACCCGGCGCAGGTCGAACTGGTGGTGGAGGCCCTGGAGCGGGCCGCTGGCCGGCTCGACTGCGTCGGCCGGGTGCTGGCCGCCGCCAACGCCGCGCTGCCCCGCCCCTCCGGCCTGTACGAACGGCTGTGGCAGGCCGCCACGGTGATGCGCGAGCACCGCGGGGACGGCCACGTGGCGGCCCTGGTGGCGGCCGGCCTGGACGGGTGCGAGGCGCTGGTGGTCCGGTGCGCGATGGACGTCCGGCGCGAGATGCTCCAGCCGATGCGCGGCTGGACGGACGAGGAGTGGGACGCGGCCGCGGCGCGCCTGGTCGAGCGGGGCTGGCTGACCACGGCGGGCTCGGTGACCGAACTCGGCCGGATCCGGCACCAGTCCCTGGAGGCCGCCACCGACCTGGCCGCCGCGCGGGTCTGGGAGGACTACCCGCGCGCCGAACTCGACCGCCTGGCCGCCGCGTTGAAGCCGATATCGGCGCTCTGTCGCAGCCAGCTCCCGGTCAACCCGGCCGGCCTGCCGGACAACCCCTGATCAGCCCCTGATCAGCCCCCGATCAGCTCCTGATCAGGGGCTGATCAGGTCCCGACCAGCCGCCGGTCAGCTCCCGACCGGTTGCTGGTCGGGAACCGATCGGGCGCCACCCGCGCCACCCGCGCCCGGCGGGCCGAGGACGATCCCCCGCCCGGCGTAGAAGCGCTCGAACGACCGCCACGGCACGTGCGCGAAGGACTGCGACTCCCCCGGGAATCCGGACGGGTTGTGGATCACCACCGCCGTGTCCGTGGCGCCCACCACCAGCACCAGGTGTCCGCCCCGCCGCACCGGTGCCGGACCGGCCGGCTCCCGGATCGCGGGATGCACCGACACCATCACCAGCCGCCCGCCGGCCACCTCGGCCGCCAGCTCCGCGGGCGCCAACTCCCGTGCCTGCGCGGCCAGTCCCCACCGCCGCCGGACGTAGTCGGCGAACGGCGTGTGGATCAGTCCGCGCAGGCTCTCGCCGTCCCGGACGTAGGCCCCCGCCGCCACGCACTCCCCGGCCAGCGTGAGCGCCGGCGGTGCCAGGCCCCACCAGTGGTCGAGCGCCATCCGCAGGCAGGCCACCCCGCACAGCCGCCACGACCACCACGCGTACTCCTCCGGGGTGGCCGCACCGGACTGCCCCCACCGAGGGTCCTCGGCCGCGTCGACCTGCCCGTCGATGATCACCCGCACCAGTTCGGCCGACTCCCACTGCGCGTGGTACGGCACCTCGTGCACCACCGGCCCGCCCGTGGGTGCGCCGCCCGCCTGTGCGCCCGCCTGTGCGCCCGCCGGTGCCCCGGTCGATGCGCCGGTCGGCGCGCCCGCCCGTACACCTCTCGGCGCGCCCGCCGGCATCCCGCCCTGCTCCTCCGCCATCCCCCGACGCTCTCACGCCGCAGCGCCCGGGCCGACCCGCGACACTCCCTGAGCGCCCGGTGAGCACCCCTACTCGGGCACCCGCTCCCCCGAGACCTCCTTCAAGCCCTCCTTCGAGCCCTCCTGCCGGCCCTCCTTCGAGCCGTCCTGCGGACCCTCCCCCGACCGGTAGGCCAGCCGCTGCGACGCGCGGCGCCCGCGCGCCTCGAGCGGCAGGGAGCCGGTGGCGCCCGCGAGACCGAACGGCGGCATGTCGAAGTAGATCGACTCGTACCCGCCCTCCGGCACCACGTACGTCTCGTGCCACAGCCCGACGTGCCGACGGGCCTTCCCCTCCCGCAGTTTGCGGTTGACGATGCCCCAGACGCTGTGGTGGAAGCCGTCCGGCGCGCTCGCGTAGCCGTACAGCTTCTCCTTCGACTCCCAGTACTGGACGACGTAGTACGTGCGCGGCGAGGCGGTGAGCAGGATCCGCCCGCGCAGGCCGCGTTCGGGGCTGCGCCCCAGTTCGTACAGCATCCGGAACATCGCGAACATCACCGGGCCCCAGTGGTGGACGGCCCAGAAGCGGTTGATCCGCATGCCGATCAGCAGCACCACGGTGTCGCCGGTGGCGCCCGCGGTGGTGTAGCCCGGCGTCGGCTTGGCGAACATCGATCGGACGAACGTCGTTCCCATGGACATCTCAGCCTCCCGCACCCCATGTAATCGGTGATTACATCAGGGCCGGGAAACCCGGTCAAGGCTCACTGCACGCACAAATCGGTTACTGCGAAGGAAGGTTGGCGATTCCCTGACCGAAGGTGTCGAGCACCTTCCCGGCCAACTCCTCCGCCTCCTCCTCCGGCAGGTAGCCGTCCACGATCATCTGCGCCAGCCCGAACACCAGCGCCTGCCCGGCCAGCCCCATCAGCCCCGGATCCCCCGGGCGCAACCGGCCCGCCTCCTGGTCCGCCACGATCAGACCGGTGAACGCCCTGTCCATGCCGTCCAGTTGATCCCGCAGCTCCGGCTCCCGCGAGGCCACGAACACCCGCGAACGCACCAGATCGAACCGGTGCGGATGGTGCAGCGCGTACCGGACGAACCCGAGCCCGACCGCCCGCATCACCGACCCCCCGGCCGACCCCCCGGCCGGATCCACCGCCGCCACCTCGGCCTCCTGGCACCGCGCGAAGTCCGCCAGCACCCGGTCCGCCAGCGCCGTCAACAACGCCTGCCGGTCCGCGAAGTGGCGAAACGGCGCCCCCGCCGACACCCCGGCCCGCCGCGCCACCTCCCGCATGCTCACCTTCTCCTGCCCGTACTCGTCCAGCAGCTCGAACGCCGCGGCGACCAGCGCCTCCGGCAGCGATCCGTGGTGGTACGAGCTGCGCCCGCCAGGCCGTTCCGTCATGCCTGCCTTGCTACCACAGCAGGCCGCCCCACCAGGAAACCGTCACCCCACCGATCGGAGCCCCATGCCCACGCCCGCACCTACGCCCATGCCCATGCCCACGCCGGCCTCCACCCCCCAACCCGCCTCCCGCGCCGCCGCCTTCGCCGCCGCCTACGCCCTCCTCCGCGCCTCCGCCACCCTCGCCGACCACTGGATCCAGACCGACCACCAGGCCGGCACCAAGGGCCGGCCCACCCCGGCCGGCCGCCGCGCCTGCACCGCACACGTCGCCGCCTACACCGCCACCCAGGCCGCCGCCCTCCTCCTCGGCACCCGCGCCCTCGGCCTCCGCCCCAAACCCCGCCGCCTCCTCGCCGCCCTCGCGCTGTCCGCCGCCACCCACTACCTCGCCGACCGCCGCGAACCCCTCCGCCGGGCGGCCGACTTCACCCGGCGGGGAGACTTCGTGCGGCTCGCCGACCACGGCATGAACGGCGCCTACCTCCTGGACCAGGCCTGGCACCACGTGTTCGAGACCGGCGCCGCCCTGATCGCCGCGACGTGACGACGGCCGTCAACCGCTCACGACAGTCCGCCGAGCCGCGCGGCGGCCGCGCGCAGACCCTCGGGGTCCTCGACCACGAGCCGCCCCCGCCGACCGGCCAGCGTCCCGCCGAACGGCGTCACCGACACGACCTGCCGTACCTGCTTGGCGCCGATGCCCAGGCAACTTGCGAGATCCCTTTGGACAACCGGAAGTTGGACGTCATTCGCCACACTCCGCGTAATCCCCTCCTCGTGGTCGAGCAGCGGTACAAGGACCCATGCGACCCGGGCCCGGTTGTCGCCGGGCTGCGCCAGCATCTGGGCCTCCCAGTGCCGGCCGGCGATGTACGACGAGATCGCCAAGCCGTAGTCGCGCTGGAAACCGGGGCTCCGAAACGTCTCCCCGGGCACGATCGCCACCTCACAGTCGGTGTACGCCGTCACCGTGGCCGTCCGCACGCCGAAACCGAGCACCGCGAGGTCCCCGATGAGGTCGCCGCCACGCCGGAAGGCAAGCAGCCGCTTACCCGCACCGGCACGACCCCCGATCTGGTCGACCCTCACCACACCTCTGATCACGACGATCACGAAGGCGCCCACGTCGCCCTGCCCCACCAGCTTCCGGCCCGCCGGAAGCTTCCTCCGCTCGGTGCCCTTGAGGACGCCGTTCCACGCGGCCGGCCCCACGAGCGCCTGAAAGGTCCGGTTCGGGCCCATGAGCAGCCCCGACGAGGAGTTGTTGCACAAGTTCATGGCGGGAGATTAGGGGAGCGATCGCCAACCAAGGCCCGGGTAGGACGAGTTGGCGCATGAGGCGCGATCCGCCCGGCACCGGCTGCTACCCTGCCGCGCCCCTTCGCCGGCCACGAACCAGGTGTGGCGCAGGACACATGGCTAAGGGGTCGCGGGCCCCCTAATCCTCGCCGGCCGACCGCAGACTCTTCGTCGTCAGCCCGGCGACCGCCGAACCTTGCGTTCCTGGAGACCGCCATGCCCGAACCCCCGTCACTTCCCGGCATCGTCAGTCGGCCCCTGCCGCCGCTCTCCGGCCTGCTCTGCGTCGACCTGAAGGGCTTCACCAGTTTGCCCGGCGCCGTCCACGCGCCGGTCAGTGCCTACCTTGAGGAGATCCTGGACGCCGCCCTCACCGCAGCCGGCCTCGACGACCTCCGGACCACAAAGCGGTTCCCCGTCAACTCCGGCGACGGGGTCACGTTCGGCTTCGATCCCACACTGCTGGGATTCGTCGTCCACCCCTTCCTCGACCGCCTCGACGAGAAACTCGCCAAGCACAACGCCGATTCGGGCCACGTCCGACTGCGGATGCGGGTCAGCGTCCACTCCGGCCACGTGGCGCCCGAAGGCGTACCCGGCGAGGGGAACGGGCCCGCGAGGAACGAACTGCACCGACTGCTCGACTCCCAGGAGGTCAAGGCCGTCCTGGCCAAGGCCAGCGAGGAGACGACGCACCTGGTGGCGATCGTCTCCGACCGGGTGTACGAGGACGCGGTCGTGTCCCGGCACACCGGCCTGCACCCCGACCGGTTCCGCCGCATCCTGGCGACCGTCCCCGACAAGGAGTTCGCCCGTCGGGCGTGGCTGTACATCCCCACCCCCTCAGGCAACCTCCTCATCGCCCCCGACAGCGCCCCACACCAGCCGCCCAGGGAAGTCGGAAGGCTTTCCCGAGCGATCAACCGCTTTCACTCGGCGCTCAAGCCCTACATCGACCCGCACCGTTCGACTGGAGGAACCGCCCCATGGCTCTGATCACGTACAACAGTGTGCTCGACGTCATCCACCAGCGGGTGACCAGCGCCGCCCATTTGCGGCCGAACGCTCTCCAGGTCGAGGTCGGCGGAGCAACCCGCCTCCTCGAGCTGCCGCAGGCGCGCGCAGCCCTGTACGAGCAGCCGGTTGACGAGTCGCTGCGCCGCGAGATCTGGCGTCGTGCCGTCGCACTCGCTCAGCACGACTCGCTGGCCATGGCCATCGGTTCGACGGAGGTAGCCGGGTGGGTCGAGGCCGTGGTCTGGCTCGCCCTGCCTCGGCTTCAGCGGGTCGCCCGCCAGGCCTCCGCCCGGCTGGGCGCGGACCGGCGCGATGTCGAATCCGAGGTCATGCTCGCCCTGATCGAACGGCTGGCCGAGGTCTCCCCGGACGACCCCGACGTCGGCCCGCAGCTGCTCAAGGCTGCGGGCCGCCGGGGATGGGACTTCGCCCGCCGCTCGGCCTCGGGCGGACGGCCGGTCGAGGACATCGTCGCGGTGGCCGACGCCCGCACCTCGGAGTCGACCGAGGACCTGTGGGATCTCGCGATCACCTCGCCGGACCGCCCGGACGGCCTGACCGCACCGCTGCGCCTCTCCTCCCGCTCGGCGATCGAGGGCGCGCGGCTCGGCGAACTCGCCGACCACCTCGGCCTGCGCGAGGTCGTCCAGCACGCCCATCGGCGCCGCCGGGGCCCGCGGCTCGGGACGCTCCCCCTCCGCCCGGCGGGGGCCGACCGATGACCACCCACGCCCAGGGGGCACTCACCTTCCCCGAGCTGTTCGGGCTCCCGCTGGCCGTCGACCTGCGGACCGCCGCGCGCGCGTTCGGCATCTGTCTGGGCACCGCTTACAACCTCGTTCACCGCGGAGTCTTCCCCTGTCCGGTGGTCCGCGCCGGGCACCGCTACCGGGTGCCCACCGTCGGACTGCTCAGCGCCCTCGGCATCGATGAACTCCCCATCTATGAGGATGACTTGTCCCACCTGACAATTGCGCCACCGCTCCCGGGGCTCAGCTGGAAGGACCTCGCATGATCGCTGCGGCCACGGTACCCAAGCCCAGTGTCCCGGAGCCTTCCCAGGGCCACCTGACCTGTGTCGTGATCGGTCCCGCCGGGGACCGCAACGCGTACGACGCCGGCCTGGAGGTCTACCAGCGGATCGTCCGCCCCGCCTGTGCCACCCTCGGTCTCCGGCCACTCCGCTCGGACCCTGCCCAACCGGACGAGCTGCGCTACCGGCAGGTACTCGGGGCCGACATCGTCATCGCCGACGTGACCGACGGCAGGCCGTCCGTCATGTACGAGCTCGGCCTGCGCCACACCACCGGGCGGCCCACCCTCCAGATCGGTGAACGCAATCGGCAACCGCCCGGCCTTCCACGCACTGGCAGGGTCGTGTTCGAGCGATCCGAGACCGGTCTCGCACACGCCCGCCGGGATCTCCAGGGCGCACTGGTCCGAGCCCTCCGGGACGGCTTCACGCCGTTCCTCCCCGTTCGGATCCTGCTCGGCCTCCGTTCCCGGCAGGAGCCGACGCCGACCGCCGTCACCACCCCGACCGACCTCTTCGCCACGTTCCAGACGACCATGCCCCCACTGACCGAGGGCCTCAAGGCGGTCACCGGGCTGGTGAACGACATCGCCGCGCTCGCCGAGGAGCTCGTGCCGGACCTGGCTACCGCACCGGACGGCACGGCAGCCGAACGCCTCAGCACCGCGATCGCCCGCCCCGCCGTGGAACTCAGGTCCTGCGCTGCGGAGTTCGCCGCGCTGATTCCCGACATCGATGCCGCCGTACACACCGCGCTCAGCAGACTCGACCACCACCCACAGACCCGCGACAACATCCAGAACCGTGACGTCGCACGCCAGCTCACCGACATGTCCCGGTTCGCCCGCGAGGCTCTCGAAACCCTCCGGCTCCTCCGCATCACCCTGGACTGGCTCACCACCACCGCTCCCACTCTCCACGGGCCGGGCCGAGACATCGCCGCCGCGCTCGACCTCGTCACCGATGCCATGGCCCAGGTCGAGACCTGGGACCGCATCGCCCGTTCTCTGGCGTGACCTGAGGCGCGGGGGCCGTCGGTTCCCCGCGCCGTCCCCCTCCACAGGCCAAGCTCCGCGGAAAGGACTGCGAATTGCCTCTCGGAGTAGATCTCACCCGGCTCCGTAGCGACCTCGGGGCCGCACCGGCCCAGGTGTTCGAGAAGCTCTGCGTCCATCTCTTCCCCGCGATCCTCGAACGCGACTTCGCCCCCGCCATCGCCGGGACGCTGCTGGCTCTCCGGCCCCCGGACGGCGGACTGGAGGCCTGCGCGCGGCTCGCGGACGGTCGGATGGTCGGGATCCAGGCGAAGTACCACGGAAAACTGAGCTCCGCGCTCGGTGCCGTGGACGAGTCCATCAAATCGGCCCTCACCCACCACCCTGACCTCACCGACCTCCTGGTCTTCCTCCCGCAGGACCTCACCGCCGGGGGAGGCGCCGCACCTGGCACGAAGCAGTGGCGGGCGGCGGCCGAGCGGTGGGCGGCGCAGGTCGACCGTGCGCGCCCCGGTTCGCCCATGCGGTTCCTCGCCTACACCAGAAGCGATATCGAGCGCGCCCTCGTATCGCTCGCCGAGGAGGCCATTCCGGCGTACTTCGACCCCGCCTACCTGCGGCTGTCCGACCTTCACCGGCACGCCGCGGCCGCCGCCCGCACCGTTCGCCGCCATCGGGGACGGGTCGACATCCAGCCTCCGCCGCTCGCCACCTTCCTGTCCGACGCCCTCGCCGAGCTCGACGACCCTTCGGTACTCGCGAACCGGCTTGCCGAGACCGCATCCGTCCTTCGGGTATGGGATGGCTGGCGCCCGGCGCTCGACGACCTGCCCGCACCGTCCGCCGGTCCGGCAGCGCAGGCCGGCCGGAGATGGACCCGTTCCGACAGCGACCGCGCCCTCTGCGCCGAACAGCTGGACGCGACCGCGAACCTGCTCAACACGGAGAGCCGAACCGACCCGCAGTCCGTTCGCAGACAGATCGACCAGGTGCTCCAACTCTGCGGCCGGGTGACCGAGAGCATCACCGCCATGTACGACGAGCTGCTGGCCGCCGTGTGCGCCGCCAAACCGTTCGACTCGCTCCCGTACGTGCAACGCGCTTCCGTGGGCCGTCTGCTCGCCGCGCTCGACGACCTCCAGACCTGCGGGCACCGGCTCCGGACCGTATGCGACGACCCCGCCCTCGCGGCCCGACAGACCGGCGCCCTCCTCGTCGGCGGCGGTTGGGGAACCGGCAAGTCCTACGGGCTGGGCGGCTGGGTCCAGGAACGCATCACGGACGGCGCGCCCACGGCCTTCGTCTGTGGACACGAGTTCGGTCCGGACGAGGCTTTCGAGGCCCAACTCCCCCGTCGGGTCTCACCCGGCACCCGGGCCCACGGCCTGCGCGACCTGCTCGCGGCCCTCCAACAACAGGCCCTGCTGACCGGCCGTCGCGCCGTGCTCGCAATCGACGCGTTGAACGAGGTCCGCTGCCTGCACGGGGACGTCCGGACGGCGTTCGCCTCCCTGGCCGAACTGGTGCGGCGCTACCCACTGGTGACTCTGGTCGGCACCGTCCGGATGGACACCCGGCCGGCCGGCCCCGTGGGCACCTCGGAGGCGGCCGTCACCCGGGTTCATGGCTTCCTCTGGAATCCCGGGATCTCCCGCCCAGGCCAGGCCTGGCGGGTGTACCAGGACATGTACGGGCTCCCGGAACTGCTGCTCCCGCCGGACGTCTCCGAACTGCGCCGACCGCTGATGCTCGCCGTGCTGGCCTGGTGCCTGCACCGCTCCCCTCAGCCGGCCCCTGGGCCGATCGTCACACCGACCGTCGGCGACCTCTTCCAGTCCTGGCTGCTCATCCTCGACGGCGACTACGCCGCACACCTGGACGCGGCGCACGCGCTCCGCGCCGGTCCGTCGCCGACCCCGGCGCCCCTGGTCACCCTCGCCTGCGAGGTCCTGTCCGAGCAGGTCGGAGAGGAGGGCACCCTCGAATACCGCGCAGCCTGCCAGGTGCTGGCAGACACTCCCGGATTGAGCGATCCGGCCGTGCTCCTGCGCTGGCTGGAGAACGCGGGCGTACTGGCCCTGGATCCGAACACCCGGCACGTCCGCTTCGCGATCCAGCGGTTCGCCGAACACGTCCGAGCCGTGAACCTGCTTCGTGGCCGACGTCCCTCCAGGGCCGTCGCCCGGATCGTTCACACGGCGCACCGGGCGCGCGACGGCGATCCGGAGTCCGGCCAACGTGCCGACCACCAAAGGATGCTGGAGGCGCTGGCAGGTGCGACACCGCATGTCGTCGAGGGCGCCGAGCTGTCGGACCTGGTGCCCCGTCGACATCGGTCCCTCGTCGCCGGCGCGGTTCTGGAGTCACTGGAGGGCCGGGACCCGAAGCGGGCCGGCCGCTCATCCCGGGCCTTCCTGATCCGGCAGCTTCGCGACCCCGGGTCCGCCCCGAATGCGCTGTACTCCATCCTGGTGAACGCGACCTGCCACAAGCACCCGCTGGGCGTGGAGTTCCTGCAGGATCAGCTGACCGCCTGGCGCCGTAGCCGGTTTGAGCGCCGATTCGCGGGGCCCATCGTCGACCTCCTCGCCGATCCGAACGGAATCGCCCTTCTCCGAAGGCTCGTCCACTGGGCCGAATCCATCGGCCCTCGGGGCGACGCAGTGGTCGAAGAGGTCACCTCGCTGCTGCTCTGGCTCTCCGGCGTCGGCCACCACAGCTTCCGCGACGCCTGCATTCGCACGGCGGCGGACCTCTGGGTGAACCGGCCGGAACTGATCGGCCGACAGCTCACCCGATCGGGCCACCACCGGGACGAACTCGTGGCGGAGGCGACTTGGCTCGCCGCATACGGGGCCCTCGCCCGCAGCTCGCCCACGGGCTCGGACCACCGGATCACGGATCCGATCACAGCTGCGATCACGCGTGCGATCGCTCGGCCGCACCTGCGCATCCACGACGCGGTCCTCGCCGTCCGGGGGGTGCTCCGCCCGGACGCCATCGCAGACAGCACCTTCCCCGCGGTCCCTCTGCGCCGCCCGCGTGTAGCGGTCCTCCCCTTCGGCAGCCGAATCATCGCGCGGGCGGCCTCGACGCTCTCCTGGTGTCCGTTCGAGGAAGAAAGCCCGAGGCCCCGTCAGTCCTGGCTGGCCTCTCGGGCGTGGTTCCTCACCCTCGGACTGCCCAGCCGACTTCTCCACAGAACCGACGCCGGGGAGTTCGACACCTCCAGCCCCGCCGTGGCCAAGGCCCTCCAGCGTGCTCAACAGGAGTGGTTCGCCGAACAGGCCACCCGTGTCCTGCAGACGGCGTCCCCGCCGGATCCGGAAGAACAGGAGGAGGCCCGATACTGTCGGCGCGCCGTCGATCCGACTCTTGGCGCAAGGTGGAGAACCCGTCTCAACACCCTTGCACGATCAGAGAACTGGTGGACACCGCCATTCTCGGCCGCCGAGGCGCGGGCCTCGACGGTCGGACCTCCGGCAGCTCTGACAGAGGTGCTCATCCGTTCCGATCCCACCGGCGCACCATGGCTGCTGCTCAACGGCCTCCACCACCTGCGCAGCGAGGAGGACCAGCCGAAGGAGGATCTGCCACGTCTGCATCTACCGCCACACATCATCCGCCTCACCGACTCCTGGCGGCATGCCTCGCCCGCGCACCGGATCCCCCGGATCCCTCCCGTGCTGCGGGTCGAGTCACACCTGGTGCCACGGAGCGCACTCAGCGGGGCGTTGACGCAGGGCGACGGCGTGCCGAGGCGGCTGCGGCCCCTGGAGAGCTGGCCGGGCCACAGCTTCCTGGCGGAGTACTACACCCGACCCGAGTTCGGCGTGCCGCGCGTCGACTGGTCTGCCCCGCTGCCGACCGTCGTCAATCACCCGGGGAGCCAAGCCGGGCCGCCGGCGTACGGGCGCTTCGCCGACCCGGTCTCCCAGCCCGTCCCAAGCCGCCGGCTCACGGAGGCGCTCAGGGGTCACTGGACCGGCCACCATCTGGACTTCACCGACCCGTCCACAGGTGGCCTCCTACTGACCGATCCCGGGTTCGCCGGCGGAGGGCCCAATGCCATCCTCCTCGCAGGATCCGCCGTCGACCGCCTGCCCGGGGACGACAGCGTGCTGCTCTGGGCCGTGACGCTGGTCGACCCAGGTGAGGCGCGGGCAGCGAGCTGGTCGTCGTACTGCGTCCTCGACTCGGGTTCGGTCCACACACTGCCGTGCCCCGGGCCATCGACTAACCGGAGGGTACCGGCGACGAGATGGCCGCAGCTGGGCCTGACCGACTGGCCCGACGCCTCCTCGAACGGCGCCGGTTGACCTCGCCGATGTCCTGCCCCGCTGTCCTGCCCCGGTCGTACCGCCGGGGCAGGACAGCGCCCGTGCGCGGCTACCAGGCGTAGTCCTCCGGGGCCGGCTGGTGGCCGGGGAAGAGTTCGTCGAGGCGGTCGAGGGTCTTCTGGTCGAGCTTCAGGTCGAGGGCGGCGACGGCGGCGTCGAGGTGGGCGGGGGTGCGGGGGCCGATGATGGGGGCGGTGACGGCGGGGCGGGTGAGGAGCCAGGCGAGGGCGAGGTCGGCGGGCTCGGTGCCGAGGTCGGCGGCGAGGTCCTCGTAGGCCTGGAGGCGGTCGCGGTGGGTGGCGAGGAGTGCGTCGGCCTGGGGCAGGGCGCCGCGGACGCGGGTGCCTTCGCGTTCCTTGCGGAGGATGCCGCCGAGGAGGCCGCTGCGCAGCGGGGACCAGGGCAGCAGGCCGAGGCCGTAGTGCTGGAGGGCGGGGATGACCTCCAGTTCGATGGTGCGGTCGAGGAGGTTGTAGAGCGACTGTTCGCTCACCAGGCCGAGGAAGTGCCGGGAGCGGGCGGCCTCCTGGGCCTGGGCGAGGTGCCAGCCGGCGAAGTTGCTGGAGCCGACGTAGATGATCTTGCCCTGGGCGACCAGGACCTCCATCGCCTGCCAGATCTCCTCCCAGGGCGTGTCCCGGTCGATGTGGTGCATCTGGTAGAGGTCGATGTGGTCGGTGTTCAGGCGCCGCAGGCTGGCCTCGACGGCGCGGCGGATGGCGAGGGCGGAGAGCTTGCCCTCGTTGGGCCAGTCACCCATCGGCCCGTACACCTTGGTGGCGAGGACGGTGCGTTCGCGGCGGCCGCCGCCCTGGGCGAACCAGCGGCCGATGATCTCCTCGGTCCGGCCCCTGAGGTTGCCCTCGCTGTCGCGGCCGTAGGCGTTGGCGGTGTCGAAGAAGTTGATGCCCCGCTCGTGGGCGGTGTCCATGATGCGGTGGGCCTCGGACTCCTCGGTGTGGGGGCCGAAGTTCATGGTGCCCAGGCAGAGTCGGGAGACGGTCAGGCCGGTGCGGCCGAGGTGGGTGTACTCCATGGCGCCCACCTTCGACCGTACCGGCAGCGGTGTCCAGCACATTCCGTCAGACGAAACGGGTGAGCGGACGGACTTACGGACGGACGGACGGATGAACGACCGACCGCCCCGATCAGCGCCCGTGCGTCGCGAACTTCCGTACGGCGAGCGGCATGCAGAGCGCGAGCAGCAGACCGCTCCAGAGCACCGAGGCGAGGACGGCGTGCTGCATGGGCCAGGCGTCGCCGGCCGCCGAGGGGTTGCCGAAAAGTTCGCGGCAGGCCTGGACGACGGCGCTGACCGGGTTCCAGTCGGCGACGACCCGCAGCCACCCGGGCATGCCGCCGGTGGGGACGTAGGCGTTGGTGACCATCGCGATCGGGAAGACCGCGACGGAGAGTTGGCCGGCGGCGTCCTCCTTGCCGATGGCCAGGCCGAGGCAGGTGCCGACCCAGGTCATCACGAAGCGGAAGAGCAGCAGCAGGGCGAACGCGCCCGCCGCGTCCCCGGCGCCCTCGCGCACGCGCCAGCCGGCGGCGAGGCCGACGAGCGCGAGGAGGGTCAGGACGACGACGCTGACCAGCAGGTCGGCGAGGGTCTGCCCGAGCAGCAGTCCGGTGCGGGAGACGGGCATGGAGCGTAGCCGGTCGGTGATGCCGCGGCCGACGTCGCGGGCGGCGCCGACCATGGTCACCATGACGCCGTTGGTGGCGACCATGGCGAACAGGCCGGGCATCAGGAACTCGCGGTAGTCGCCGCCGCCCGGGATCCGCATGGCGCTGCCGAAGACGTACCCGAAGACCACCACCATGATCACCGGGACGCCCAGCGAGGCGGCCAACAGGCCTGGCGAGTGGCGGTAGTTGAGGAGGATGCGGAGCATCGACGTCCAGGTGTCGACGGCCAGCCGGGCGGTGCGGGACGGCATCGGCGCGGGGGCGTACACGGCGGCCATCAGGCGGCCCTCCTCAGGGTTTCGGCGGATTCGCGGGTGAGCGCGAGGAACACGTCGTCCAGCGAGGGGGCCCGTACGGCGGCGTCCTCGGCGGTGATCCCGACGGTGTCCAACTCCCTTACCAGCGAGGGAAGCAGGACGGACACGCCGGGCTGGGTCAGCACCGTCACGGTCCGTTCGGCCGCGTCCACGTGCGCGTCGCCGCCCGAGAGGGTGGACAGCACCACGGCGGCGGCGGCGAGTTGGGCCGGGTCGGCGAGGGTGACGGACAGCTGACTGCCGATCGCGGCCTTGAGCCGGGCCGGTGGGCCGGTGGCGATGGCGGCGCCGTGATCGACGACGACGATGTCGTCGGCGAGCCGGTCGGCCTCTTCCAGGTACTGGGTGGTGAGCAGCACGGTGGTGCCCCCGTCGGCCAACTCCTTGACGGTGTCCCAGATTTCCTGACGGCTGCGCGGGTCGAGCCCGGTGGTCGGCTCGTCGAGGAAGAGCACCGGGGGGCTGGTGACCAGGCTGGCGATGAGGTCGAGGCGTCGGCGCATGCCGCCGGAGTAGGTGCGGACGAGCCGGTCGCCGGCCTCGGTGAGGTCGAAGCGTTCGAGCAGTTCGTCGGCGCGGGCACGGGCGCGGCGGGCGCCGAGGCGGTGCAGCCGACCGAACAGGTGGAGGTTGTCGCGCCCGGTGATGCCCTCGTCGACGGCGGCGTACTGCCCGGCGAGGCCGATGGCCCGGCGGACGTCCTCGGCGGCGCTGACGACGTCGTGGCCGGCGACGCGGACGGTGCCCCGGTCTGGGGCGACGAGGGTGGCGAGGACGCGGACGGCGGTGGTCTTGCCGGCGCCGTTGGGGCCGAGCAACCCGCAGACGGTGCCGGCGGGAACGGCGAGGTCGAGGCCGCGGAGGGCCTCGGTGGTCCCGAATCGTTTCTCCACGCCTGCCATCTCGATGGCGGGTCGGGCGGTGTCGGACATGGCTCTGCCCCTTCTCTAGGTACAGCGTACGTAGAAGCGTGGGTCAGATGCTACTACGTACGTCGTACGTATCTAAGATGGGGGGCGAGGTGATCACCCAGTGCCGTCCAACGAACCCCCCAGCACCAGCGAGCGCCCGGCCGCCCCCGAGGCGCCCGAACTGATCTGGCTGCGCCCCGAACGCACCGGCCGCGGGCCGAAACCGGCCCACAGCCGGACGTCCATCGCCGCCGCGGCCGTCGAGATCGCCGACGCGGAGGGCCTGGACGCCGCCTCCATGCGCCGGGTCGCGGCCGCCCTCGGGGCGGGCACCATGTCGCTCTACAACTACGTGCCGAAGAAGGAGCACCTGCTCGACCTCATGCTCGACGCCGTCACCGCCGAGTACGAGCTGCCGGCCGCGCCGAGCGGCGACGTCCGCGCCGACCTGGCGGCGCTCGCCCGCCAGCAACTCGCCATCTTCCGCCGCCACCCCTGGCTGCCGGCCCTGGTGCTCGCCCGCCCGGGCATCGGCCCCAACGCCCTGCGCTACACCGACCACTTCCTCGCCGTCACCGCCTCCACCGGCCTGGACGGCGGCGCCCGGATGGAGGCCATGGCCCTGTTCAACGGCTTCGTCTGCCAGTACGCCCAGTACGAGCAGACGGCGGCCTCAGGCGCCAAGTGGCAGGCGGAGCTGGTCGGTTACCTCACCCGAGCCGCCATGAGCGGCGAATACCCGCACCTGGCCCAGGCGTTCGCGGCGTCCGGACCACCCTCCGATCCGGACGCCGCCTTCGACCGCTCGCTGGACCGGGTGATCACGGCCATCCTGGCCCCGCCGACGCCCCGCTGAGCCCGCTGAGCCCGCCGAACGACCCCGCCCTCAAGCCCCGCCCCCAAGCCGCGCCCGCGACAGCACCGCCACCGCCCGCCCGTCGACCAGCACCAACACGGCCTCGTGCGCGCCCCCCAGCGCCGCCCGCGCCTCGGCCGGCGACTGCCCGACGCCCACCGCCGGCAGCGCCGGCCCGAGCAGTGCGCCCAACGGACCACCCGGCGATTCACCCGGCGGACCACCCAACGGATCGCCCGGCTTGGCGCCGCCGTCCGCGAGCGCAGCCGCCAGCACCGCCCGCGACACCGAGCCGACCACCTCCGTCGCGCTCACCCCGTACGGCCTCGCCGCCCGCGCCAGCACCACCGGTGCCACCCCGCCGGGCACGGCACGCAGCGCCTCCAGTGCCTCGCCGACCGTCGCGCCGGCGTCGACCGCGACCAGCGGGCCGGCCCCGGCGAGCAGCGACCGAAGGCTGTTCGCCGCCTCCGACCCCGATTCCGCCTCCAGGAAGCCCCACTGCCGCATCCAGTCGTCGCTGTGCACCTTGGACAGGTACGAGCGCCCGGAGTCCGGCAGCAGCACCACCACCAGGTCGTCCGGCCCGAGCCGCCGCGCGACCCGCAGCGCCGCCGCCACCGCCGTGCCCGAGGAAGGACCGGCCAGGATGCCCTCCTCGCGGGCGAGCCGACGGGCCGTCAGCAGCGACTCGCGGTCCGGGATGCGCTCGAAGGCGTCCACCACCTCCGAGCGGTAGGCCTGCGGCCAGCGGTCCTCGACGGTGCCGGGGTGGAGGAAGTGCCCGATGCTCTCGACGAACCACGGGCTGCCGTCCCCGCCCCCGTACATCGAGGACTCCGGGTCCGCGCCGACCACGGTCACGGAGCCGCCGGACACCTGCTGGAGGTACCCGCCGGTGCCGGTGACGGTCCCGCCGGTGCCGACGCCCGCGACGAAGTGGGTCACCCGGCCGCCGGTCTGCTCCCAGATCTCGGGACCGGTGGTGCGCACATGGGCGTCAGGATTGGCCAGGTTGTCGTACTGGTTGGCGAGCCAGGCGCCGGGGATCTCCTCCACCAGCCGCTGCACGACGTTGAACAGGTGCGCCGGGTCCTCGGCGGGCACGGCCGTCGGGGCGAGCACCACCTCGGCGCCGTACGCCCGCAGGATGTCGGACTTCTCGGGCGCCGACTTGTCGGACACCCCGGCGATCACCCGGTAGCCGCGCTGCCGCCCGACGATGGTCAGCCCGATGCCGGTGTTGCCGGAGGTCGCCTCGACGATCGTCCCGCCCGGCCGCAGCAGGCCGTCCCGCTCGGCGGCCAGCACCATGGACAGCGCGGCGCGGTCCTTGACGCTGCCGCCGATGTTGAGGAACTCGGCCTTGGCGTAGATCGGCGCGGGCAGCCCGGCGCCGAGCCGGGCGAGGCGGAACAGCGGTGTCCCGCCGATCGCGTCGAGTACGGATTCGTGCACTGCGGCCATCACGGCCTCCTTCGATCGGTGTCCGCCCGAGCCTGCCCGAACGCGCGGTCAGATAGTCGCTGGCAGCCCCGGATCGTCGGGGCCGGGCGTGCGAGGGTTCTCGACCTCAAAGGGGCGCGAACAGAGGCGCGTGGTGCCTCTTGCGCGCCCCTCAGATTTGCCGCGCTCCAAAGTGCGCAACGGTGCGGCCTGCGCCCGCCCCGCCGATCGGGGTGTGTGCGGAGAGTGATCGGCGCGCGATCAGATCAGCGGGTCGAAGAGGTCGCGCCCCCAGTGGCCGAGCCAGGACGCGGTGGTGGACCACCGGCCCTGACCTTCCACACCTTCCGTGGACTCGTCGTACGGCAGCACGGCGGTCGGGGCGAGCCAGCCCTCCCCCGGGTCGATGCGGACCCGCAGCAGCTTGAGCGGTTTGCGCAGGGCGACGAACATCCGCAGGTCGTCGGTGTGGGGGCAGTGAGTCTCGTAACGGTCGTGGACGGTACGGCAGATGGACTTGATGTCGGTGTCCGCGAGCAGGAGGTAGCGGCTGCCGGGGCCGAGGTTGACGCAGAGGCGGCGGCGGGCGGTGTCGCGGTCCGGGTACGGCAGGTTCTGGTGGTTGTCGACATGCAGGCCGAGACACAGGCCGTTCTCGGGCAACCGGTGGGTGACCAACTCGCCGGGCGGGTCGTCGGCCTCGTCCAGGGCAACGTGCAGCGGATCGCCGAGGAGGCCGACGAGCGCGGCGACGGTGTGGACGTCGGTGACGGTCCCAGGGAGGCGGAAGAACTCGACCAGGCCGCTGTCCTTGGTGAAGGAGCCCGGCGCGTAGCGCTCGGGGTGGTCCTCGGGGAGCGGGGACCAGTCGCCGGCGGGGACGACGGCTCCGTTCTCGTAGTCGGGCTCGCCGTGGACTCTGCGGACGTTGCCGATGTCGCAGCGGGCGCGGAGGGCCGCCGGGTCGCGGAAGGCGATGGCGGCGGGGTGCATGGTCGTCATGGGGTGAGCGGCCTCGGTTCAGTCGTTGTCGTCGTCGGAGTTGTCGCTGTGGCGGTTGATGCCGGTCATCAGGGCGGCGGCCAGGGTGGTCCACCAGACGACGTCGGCGGTGGCCGGCTCGCGCGGCGGAACGAGGTCCGAGGCGAAGCAGGCGAGGGCGAGGCTGGCGGCGGTGATCGCAGCCGTGGTGGCGAGCTTGATGACGCTCAACTTTCGGGCGAGGGAACGTTGCTGTTCGCGGTACGGAGGACGCGCGCCCAGACGCGCTTGCCCGTGCCGCACCGCGCGACCACCCCGAAGTCGACGGCGAGCCGGCGGGCGAGTTCGATCCCGCGGCCGCACTCGTTGAAACGGCCCGGACGCCGCTCCAGGAGCGGGAGGTCGCTGCGGGGGTCCCAGACTTCGAGGCGGCAGTCGCCGTCGAACTCCTGGAGGTAGAGCCGGACTTCGCCGTCGCCGTGACAGGCGTGGACGACAGCGTTGGTCACGAACTCGGAGGCGATGAGGACGAGGTCGTCGACCGGGTCACCGGCCCAGCCCCAGGAGGTGAGCTGGTCACGGACCAGGCGGCGGGCGGTACGGACCGAGGTCTCGTGCTCGGTGAGGGTGGTCTCCCAGGTTCGGAGGACCGGGTTACGCAAGGTGGACATGAGTCACCCCACACCTTCAGTGGCGTGTTCGTGCGGTCACAGTGAGTGTGGGGCATCGAAAATCGAATTTGCAACCCGAACAATGCCAAGAGAAAAATAAATTATTTGATCTTGAACTTGGCTTGAGCCCTGTAGCACGGCCAGCAAGACTGGGGCCGCAGACCAAGGGAGGGGCGCGTTGAGCAAGGACCCGTCAGCGATCAGGCAGATCCGGCTCGGAGACGAGCTACGAGCATGGCGCACAGAGAACAACAAGACGCTCGCCGACGTGACCGCCGGCCTGAAGGGCTGGAACCCGGCTCGACTCAGCAAGGTCGAGAGGGCGCTGCTGCCGGTGACCGCAGCTGACTTGGCCGCGTTCATGGACCACTGCGGGATCACCGGCCCGGAAAGGGCAGAGATCGAGGCGTTGGCCACTGACGGCCCTTCACGGCACTGGTGGCAGGATCACGAGTTTGCCGACACGATCAGCTCCGCTTTCGCCGAGTACCTCAGTCTTGAGGCCGATGCCACTCAGATGCTCGACTACTACCTGTCGGCCTTCCCTGGACTGCTGCAGACCGAGGATTACGCACGCGAGGTGATCGCCGCCGGTCTCGACGGTCTCAGCGAGGACCAGAACGAGGCTGCTGCCGAGATCCGCATTCTTCGCCAACGCAGGCTCACCAAAGCGCCACTACTCAATCTCGACGCCTACTTTGGCGAGGTGGCCCTACTCGTCGGCGGCGACGAAGAGGTTCTTGCCGGTCAGATCCGGCACGTTCTCAAGGTGGCTCAGTACCCCAACGTCATCCTTCGCATGGTTCCGCTCAGCGCTGGGCGACCTGGGATTCTGGCGTCGGGGCTTACGCTTCTTCGCTTCCCTGGGGAGCCAGGTGAGAGCTTCGCATTCGTCGAAGCCGTCGGCGGTATGCTCCCGCGTAAATCGGGACGTGAAGTCCGTCGGGCCGAGCGGGCCTTCGCTCGGCTGAAGCGGTGCGCGCTTTCGCCGACCGCCACCATTGCCGCCCTTGAACGCAAGTTGGAAGAGATCACGTGAGCGAGAAGCGCGACCCGTACAACCACAACCCCGCCGACGCCGACTGGGCCAAGTCCCCCTTCTCCGGCGACTCCAATGGCAACTGCGTGATCATCGCCCGCTTCCCCAACGGCGACGTCTGGCTCGGCGACGACAAGAACCCCGGCCGCCCCCACCTCGCCTTCGACCAGGCCGAATGGACCGCCTTCGTCCAGGCCATCGAAGCCCGCGACCCCCGCTTCACCGCCTGACCACCCACCGCCCCGCACCACCCTGCGCCGCTCACCGCATGCCCTGCGGTGAGCGGCGTCGGCATTACCGCTCATCTGATCGACCGTCAACCAGTTCGTCCGAACCGCCCCACACGCACAGCTCCCGCCATTACGCTCCCAAGCGTGATCACGCCCGGCGTCGATCCGGGCGCATTCCGTCATCCCCACCACAGGGAGCGCATGCCATGAGCGAGCTGGTGTACCCGTCCGACCCCGGCCTCAACGGCCAGGCGGTGGACGCGGCCGAGCGCACGTACGAGATGAACGGCTTCGACCCGGCGCGGGAGGACTCGAAGCTCTCCTTCACCCCCTGCCGGGTCGCCAAGCCCGCCTTCAACACCTACCGGCGCAGCGGCGAGCAGACCGTGTCCGGCTTCCTGGACACCACCTGGGCCTACGACAGCCGCCTGACCGACGACAGCGGAGGCCCCACCGGCGGGCCGGGCGCGGACGTCACCCGGCTGGAGGTCGCGAACGGCGCCTTCGACGAGATCGTGCTCGGCCTGGTCGGCCTCGTCGGCGGCCGGGGCAGCCTGGGGCCCGCCACCGCCCAGGCCGCCCAGGACTTCGGCATCGCCTCCTCCGAGCGCGGCGCCGTGACCTTCATCGACGCCTGGAGCGCGGCGGCCGCCTACCTCGGCTACGGGTTCGACGGCTGGGTCTCCAACGACTACCAGGACCTGTTCACCCAGCAGCAGGCCCAGGGCCTGCTGGGCGCCGCCCGTCGTCTCAAGGAGCGCAACCCGGACCTCGCGGTCGGACTGCACATCGGCGGCTGGGACCTGAGCGAGGCCTTCCACGCCATCGCGCAGGAGCCCGCCTCCCGGCGGAGGTTCGCCCAGTCCGTGGTACGGATCTTCCGCGCCTTCCCGATGTTCTCCACCCTCCACCTGGACTGGCGCTGGCCCGGCTCGGCCGGCGCCCCGGAGGCCGGGTACGGCCCGGAGGACGCCGGGAACTTCGCCGAGCTCATCCGCGAGACCAGGGCCGCGCTGTCCGCCGCCGACCGGAACGCGACGATCGCCGTCGCGGTGCCGGCCTCCGCCGCCCAACTGGACGCGATGAACGTCCCGCTCCTGGTCGAGGCCGGCGCCGACCGGCTGGACCTGATGTCCTTCGACTTCTTCGGCAGCCCCTGGTCCGCCGGGCTCGGGCACCACACCTCGCTGCGCCGCGACCCGAGCAGCAGCCAGACGGACTGCGTCGACAACGCCGTCACCCACCTGATCGAGCGCGCCGGCGTGGCCCCCCACCGCATCCACCTCGGCTACGCCACCACCACCCGCAACGCCAGGCAGGCCCGGCTCACCCGCAGCTCGCCCCTGCGCGGCACGTACGACACCGCGTCGGGCCAGACGGTCGGCTCCTTCGCCCCCGGCACGAGCACCTACGCCGACGTGCTGCGCAACTACCTCGACCTGGAGCAGGGCGAGGGCCGCAACGGCTTCGAGCTGTACACGGACATCTCCGCCGACGCCGACTACCTCCACAACCCGAGCACCGGCGTCTTCCTCTCCCTCGACACCCCGCGCTCCGTCCGCGCCAAGGCCGAGTACGCCCGCGCCCGGGGCCTCGGCGGCCTGTTCGCCGAGCACGCCGAGGCCGACCCCGGCGTGCTCACCAACGCCGCCCGCGAGGGCCTGGGGCACACCGTCACCGCGACGGTCGTCGACATGAAGCCCCTCTACGTCACCGGCCGCAGCTGACGGCGGGCGACGGACCACCGCCCGGGCGCCGGCTCCCCACCGCCGCCCGGGTGGGAAACCGGTCGTGCCGACCGCCCCGACGCCGTACCGTGGTCCGGTCGACGATCTTGGGGCCAGCGGCTCCACGTGAACGAAGGAACGGGGCGGAACACCATGCAGCAGTACCAGGGCTGGACCGACGAACGGTTCGGCGCCGTGGCGGACGTCTTCGCCCGCAACTTCGACGAGTTCCCCGAACTCGGCGCCGCCGTCACGGTGTTCTCCGGCGGCCGCAAGGTGGTCGAGCTGTGGGGCGGGACGGCCGACGAACGCACCGGCCGGGCCTGGACGCAGGACACCCTCGTCCCGGTCTTCTCCTGCGCCAAGGGCGCGGTGAGCATCAGCGCCCACCTGCTCGCCCAGCAGGGCCGCCTCGACCTCGACGCGCCGATCGCCCGCTACTGGCCCGAGTTCGCCCGCCACGGCAAGCAGGACATCACCACCCGCATGATCCTCGGCCACCGCGCGGGCATCCCGGCCCTGGACGCGGTGCTGTCCTTCGAGGAGATCGCCGGCTGGGCTCCCGTCGTCCGCGCGATCGAGGCGCAGGAGCCGCTCTGGGAGCCCGGCACGGCCTACGAGTACCACGGCCACGTCCTGGGCTTCGCGGTCGGCGAGGTGATCCGCCGGATCACCGGGCTCACGCCGGGCGAGTTCCTCCGCAAGGAGATCGCCGAGCCGCTCGGCCTGCCGGTCCGGATCGGCCTGCCGGAGAGTGAACTCCCCCGCCTGGCCCGGCTGGTGGAGGCGGAGGGCCGCCGTCCGATGCCCGGCCCGGAGCACCTGCTGACCCGGATCGTGACGATGAACGGCGCCCTGGTCTTCCCCGGCCTGGACGTGCCGCACGGCTGGAACGACCCGGCCCTGCACGCGATCGAGCTGCCCGGCGCGGGCGCGGTCGCCTCCGCCACCGGGCTGGCGGGGCTGTACGCGGCCGCCGCCACCGGCCTGGACGGCGGCCCGCGCCTGCTCTCGCACGAGACCGTCACCGACGCGGTGCGCGAAGTCTCCTCCGGCGCGGGCTTCCTGGGCTTCGACATGGGCGCCCGCTGGGGTTCCGGCCTGCTGCTCGACTCCCCCGCCTTCCGCCCGCTGCTGGGCGCGCGCAGCTTCGGCAACGACGGCGCGGGCGGCCAGTTCGCCTTCGGGGACGACGAGTTCGGCGTCGGCTTCGGCTACGTCGCCAACCGGATGATCGGCCACGGCGACGCCCGCGCCAACCGGCTGATCGAGGCGGTGCGCGGGTGCCTGGGGTGACGGACTTCCTCGCGCGGCTCACCGCGCTGGCGACCACCGGCGGCCTGGACGGTCCGGACGGGCTGCGCTACAACGCCTCGCTGCCCGAACTCGCCGCCCACTACGGCGATCCCTGGGACGGCGGGCGGATCCACCGCGAGTCCCGCTGGCCGCACGGCTTCAGCTGGGGCGACGTGCAGACGGTGTTCTGCCACTGCCGCCGGCTCCAGTCGCTGTCCCTGCCCGTGTGGCACGGCGAACTCGAACTCCCGCTGGCCGGTGGCGGGTTGCTGACGCTCGACACGCACGTCACCGAGTCGGCCCTGATCGCCGCGCTGACCGCCGCCGGCTGCCGCTGGGAGACCGTGACGTACGAGAACGTCCCCGATCAGCGCACCCTGGAGGTGGCGGTGGCCGAGGAGGTCCGGGTGGCGTTCGTCCTCACCGACCGCGACGGTCACCAGGCCCGCGACGGCCACGCGGCCCCCGAGGGCCATGATGACGCGCCGCCGCCAGACGACTGGGTGCTGAACAAGGCCCTGCTGTGGGGCTACGACCACACCGACTGCCCCGAGCCGGACCGCACCCTCCCGGACGACGGCTGGGGCGCCTCGCCCAACTGACGCGTGCGGTCGGCCCGTTACGCCCCAGCGCGCAACGGGCCGGGCGCGCTCCCGGAGTGGGGGCTCACGCCAGGGCGCGCGGCAGCACCACCCGCACCCATTCCTCCGGCTGCGACAGGTGCGGTGCGTGACCGGCACCCCGGTACAGGTGTCGTTCCACCTTCGACAGGGTGAGGTCGATGATGTCCAGCACCTCGCCGTACATCGGCGGACTGTTGTCACTCTGCGTGAGTAGAGCCGGTTCCGTGAAGCGGGCCAACGCGTTCAGGTCGAGGTCCAGGGCGTCCGGGTCCCGCAGCTCGTCCAGGTAGGTCGGCGCGTTGCGCACGTACGTGTGCCGCACCGGCGCGGGCAGCTGTGCCCAGGCCCCCGGCCCGAAGGTGACCGTCTCCACGAACAGCTCCGCCGCCGCGGCCGACTCGGCCTGCTCCAGCAGCTCCCGGACGGCGGTGATCCGGTCGGCGAGCGCGGTGGCGACCGGCCTCAGCTCGGGGTCGGCGAGCAGGATGCCGGCGCCGGGCGGCTCGTGCACGGCGATCCCCCGCAGCAGGTCGGGCCGGGCGGCGGCGAGCCGCAGCGTGATCAGCGAACCGTACGAGTTCCCGCAGACGAACGCCGGCGCGAGTCCGAGCCCGTCGATCAGCCCGGCCAGGTCGGCCGCGTCCTCGTGGACCGAACCCTGGGTGAGCGGGTCCTCACTGCGGCTGTGGCCCCGCCGGTCGTAGGCGACGACGGTGGTCGACTCGGCCAGGCCCGGCATCACGCGCGCCCAGCTGTCGGCGTCGCTCCACGAGCCGTGCACCAGGACGACGCCGGGCCCCTCGCCACGGGCCTCGTAGTGCAGCGACACCCCGTTCACCCTGATCTCGGCCATCACGAGCCTCCCGATCTCGGCGGTGCTCCCCCACCAGCCTGACACAGCCGCTCGGGGCGGCACCCCCGGGCCGTGGCCGTGACCGAGCGTGACGAACAACGGGCGATCAAGCGCCCCGCAGGCTCAGCCCATGCCCCGAGCCGGCTCAGCCCATGCCCCGGGCCGGCGGCTCGTCCCGCGTGCCGTCCTCCGCCACCACCGTGAACCGGCCGGGCCCGGAAACCGACAGGTCCACCGGGTGGACGGACTTGGAGTCGTTGACGTCCAGTTCACTGCTCTTCCGCCCGGTCGCGGCGTCGACCCGGGTCAGCTTGTCCCGGGTCAGCGCCCACACCGACGCGCCGTCCACCAGCAGCCCCGTCACCTGGTCGTCCAGCCCGGACGTCCAGCGCTTACCGCCGTCGGCGAGCGAGTAGGCGACCAGGCGCCCGGTGGCGATGCGGCTGGGGTTCTTCCCCCCGCTGATCCGGACGTCGTCCGGCTTCTCGCCGGGGACGATCAGCTGGTCGCCGACGACCACCCCGCCGAACAGCGGGCGGGCGGCGAACGCG
Organism: Kitasatospora sp. NPDC088861; assembly: GCF_044750105.1. NCBI lineage: Bacteria > Bacillati > Actinomycetota > Actinomycetes > Kitasatosporales > Streptomycetaceae > Kitasatospora > Kitasatospora sp. NPDC088861. The sequence goes on along the minus strand of NZ_JBIVJF010000002.1, from coordinate 3,740 downwards.
TCGTACGCGTGGGCGCCGCCCAGCATGACGTCGAGGTCGTACTCGTCCCCCGCGACCGGGATCGACGCCCGCTGCCGCCCCGCCCCGTCGAAGCTGAGCACGGCGTGCGTCCCGCGCTCGCCCTGCGCGTCGACCCAGACCGCGAGGGGCTCGGTGGAGACCACCGCGACGTCCTTCAGGCCGCCCGTGACCGGCAGGGCGACCCGGGTCCGCTCCCGCCCGTCCGCCGGGGCCAGCGACCGCAGCACCGGCGCGGCGTCGCCGCACTGCGCGACCGTCACCACCTCCGCCGCCCCGCCCGCCACCTGCAACGGCGAGCAGCCGGCGTCCGCGTCGCCGCGCCAGGAAGCGCGCCCGTCGGCCAGGTGCACCGCGCGCCAGCCGGTCCGCTCCTGGAGGACGGCCTCGTCCCCGGCGACGGCGAGCAGATCGGGCGCCGCCGTGTCCCCGACGCGGCCGGGCGCGTCCGCCGCGGCGGTCCAGGCGGCCTTGCCGTCGGCGAGGTTGAGCGCCGTCACCGCCGCGCACGGCCGGTCGTGCGGGGAGTGGCCGAGCAGTCCGAGGCCGTGGCCCGTCCCGCGGCTCATGGCGCAGACGGAGTCCTCGCCCGGCGGCGTCCACCGCCACGCGACCTGCCCGGTGGTGCCGCGGTAGGCCACCACCTGGTCGGGCCGGACCCGCACCACCACGTCCCCGCTGGTCCAGCTGCCGACGGCGCGGATCGACGACGGCCGGTCCAGCGGCGCCTCCCAGGCGTCGTTGAGGCCGGTCCCGGCGAAGGAGACGAACGCGGCGAGCCCGAACAGGATCCCCACGGCGACCGCGGGGAGGCCGCGCCGGGGGTGGAGCAGCGCCCACAGCAGGCCGGCCCCGCAGGGCATCAGGCCGAGGATGCTGACGATGCCCATGATGTCGAGGCTCTCGCCGCCGTACCCCTGGGACGGCCCGATCAGCACGGCCAGGCCCATGCTCGCGAACATGGCCCCCAGCACCCCGCCGGAGACCACCATCCAGGCCTCCTTGTCCATGGCGAACCCGCCCCTGGCGAGGCGGACGGACCTGCGGGCCCGCCCGGCCCCGGCGGCACTGTCCACGGGCCCCTCGGCCATGTCGGTCACTCCCCCGTCAAGCGCCGCCCACGCACGAACGACGATCATCGGATGATCGCAGAGCCTGGCTCGATCCTGAACAAAGACAACGGAAAACTCCCGGCCCCGGCGACGGACGGTAGGTTGACCCGGGGGCCGGGGCGCGGCACCGGGGGCGTGAAAGGGGCGGGGATGCAGCCGGGCGACGTACTCGACGGGCGGTACGAGCTGGTCGAGCAGATCGGCGAGGGCGCCTTCGGCGCGGTCTGGAAGGCCCGCGACGCGCGGATCCAACGGCTCGTCGCCGTCAAGGTGATGCTCCCGGGCAGCAACAACACCCCCAAGGACGCGGCCCGGTTCGTCCGCGAGGTGGCCACCGCCGGCGCGCTCAACCACCCGTCCATCGTCACCGTGCACGACTTCGGCCGGCACGACGAGGCCGGCCGGCCGCTCTACTTCCTGGTCATGGAACTGCTCGACGGCGCCCCGCTCAGCCGCCACCTCGGCGACGGACCGCTGCCCCTGCGCCAGGCCCTCACCTGGGCCGTCCAGATCTCCCAGGCCCTCGCCACCGCGCACCGGGCCGGCGTCGTCCACCGGGACGTCAAGCCGGCCAACGTGATGATCCAGTCGTCCGGGGAGGTCAAGGTCGTCGACTTCGGCATCGCCCGGGTCGGCACCGCCGACGACGGCATCACCAGCACCAACGTCATCGTCGGCACCCCCGCCTACATGGCCCCCGAACGCTTCGACAGCGGCGGCCTCGACGCCCGCTCCGACCTCTACGCCTTCGGCTGCCTCCTGTACGAACTCCTCACCGGCCGCACCCCGTTCCGCGGCACCCTCTACGAACTCATCCGCCAGCACGGCGAGGTCCACCCGGCCGCCCCCGGCACCCTCCGGCCCGGCCTGCCCGCCGACGTCGACACCCTCGTCCTCGAACTGCTCGCCAAGGACCCCGACCGACGGCCGCCGCACGCCGACCAGGTCGCCGAACGCCTGATCCACCTCGCCGAGCAGGCCGAACGACCCCCGGCCGGCTACCACGCCACCGTCCGGGACGTCCCCGCCGCCGAGGAGGACCCGTACGTCCTCGCCCGCCGGCAGGAAGCGGACGCGCTGTTCCAGCGCACCCGCGACCAGGCCGCCCAGGTCGCGCTGCAATTCGAGACCAGCATCGCCCAGCGGCGCCGCCGGCTCGACCAGGACCTCGCCGACCAGCGGGCCCGCGCCGAGGCCCGGGCACAACAGATCGTCGCCGAAGCCCAGCAACGTGGCGAGGAGCTCGAACGGGAGGCCGCCGCCCGGGCGGCGGCCAGCCTCAAGCAGCTCACCGAGGCCGAACAGCGCACCGACCTGCTGCGCCGGCAGACCGACAAGCTGCGCAACGACGCCGAGAGCCTGCGCCGCACGGTCGACAACGCCCGCCGCCAGGCCTCCGACTTCCTCGCCGACGCGGCCGCCAAGGCCGGCCTCGGCCCGGCCCCCGAACCCCGCCGCTCGATCGCCCCGCCCGCCGGCACGCAAACCGGCTTTCAGAGCGGCCCGCAGACCGGCTCGCAGACCGGCTCGCAGCGCCGGAAGCTCCCGAGCATGCAGGAACTGCTCTCCGGCCGGAGCCGCTCCACCGGCGGCGGCGACCAGCCGGGCCGCCGCTCCTGACCTCGCCCCAACGCCTCGCACCCGCAGGCGAGTTGGCCCGCCCACCCAACGCCCTCCCCCCGCCCGCCAGGCCGGGCCCACGGGGGCCCCGCACCCGCGCCACCGGCTGGGCCCTGCGGCCCCTGCACGCGCACCGCGACCCGCCCGCCGAACCGTAGAATCCGGAGGTAGACACCAGGGAGGGATTTCGCGTGTTCCAGGCGCAGCGGCCGCGCACCGCACAACTGACCCCACGACTCGGCGACGACGGGACGGGGCGGGTCGACGGCGTCGCCCTGCTACTGCCCGGCGGGTTCCTGCGCAGCCGGCGCGGACCGCTGAAGGTCGCCGAACTGGGCCTGCGCAACCTCACCGCCGAACTCGCCGACCGCGGCCGCCCGCACGGCCTCGCCGTCCACCTGCTGCGCTACCGCTACAGCGGCTGGAACGGCGCCGACGCCGACACCGCCGTCGACACCCGCTGGGCCCTCGACGAACTCGCCCGCCGCTACGGCGACGTACCCGTCGTCCTCATCGGCAACTCCCTCGGCGGGCGCGCCGCCTTCTGGTGCGCCGGGCACCCGAACGTCGTCGGCGTCGCCGGCATCGCGCCCTGGCTGCCCAGCGGCGACCCCGTCGACCACCTCGCCGGCCGACGCGTCCTGATCGTCCACGGCACCGGCGACCACAGCGCCGCCAACGCCAACCAGTCCCTCGAATACGCCCTACGGGCCCGCCCGGTCGTCCCCGACCTCGCCCGCTACGAAGCCCCCGGCGCCAACCACTACCTCATCCGGCAGACCGCCGACATCAGCGCCCTCACCACGGACTTCACCCTCGACGCCCTCAAGGCCGAACCGGCCCCGCTCGCCTCCGGCACCGTCTGCACCCGCCTGCCCGGCAGACGCGCCTAGGTCCAATGCCGGTGACTTTAGGTTGCTCCTGGCTGGGTGATGGTGACTGTCGCCGGTTCTGGTTGCGGCCAGTTGCGGTGTTGGGAGCGTTTGAGGG